>CAYZQH010000040.1:5141-16898 GCA_964480055.1 uncultured Cellvibrionaceae bacterium | reverse complement strand
ATTTTCTTACTTCTTCGGAGAATGTCATGTTTCAAGGCAGCATGGTTGCCCTGGTTACGCCAATGAATGCCGACGGGGCGTTAGATTGGGCAGCGCTGGCATCGTTAGTGGATTGGCACATCGAGCAGGGCTCTCACGCGATTGTAGCGGTGGGTACCACTGGGGAGTCTCCTACCTTAAATGTTGAGGAGCACTTAGAGGTTATTGGTAAAGTCGTGGACCAAGTCAACGGCGCTATTCCAGTCATCGCAGGCACTGGCGCAAACTCAACCAGTGAGGCTGTGGAGCTTACGCAAGCGGCAAAAGATGCCAAAGCGGATGCCTGTTTACTGGTAACGCCGTACTACAATAAGCCCACCCAAGAAGGGTTGTACCTGCATCATGAGCATATAGCAAAGTGTGTGGCTATCCCGCAAATTTTGTATAACGTGCCAGGCAGAACCGCAGTAGATATGTTGCCAGAGACTGTCGCGCGCTTGTCGCAAGTGAACCACGTGGTGGGTATTAAAGAAGCCACAGGAGATATGGCACGCTTGAAGGCTGTGAAGGCTTTGGTGCCTGACAACTTCGCATTGCTATCGGGCGATGACGGCACCGCTTGTGAATTTATGGAACTTGGTGGCCACGGAGAGATCTCTGTAACGGCAAATGTGGCACCCAAGGCGGTTGCCCTTATGTGTGAAGCGGCATTGGCAGGGGATCATCAAAAAGCCAGAGCCATCGATGAGCCGTTACGTGCATTACACGAGACCTTGTTCTTAGAGGCCAACCCCATACCCGTAAAGTGGGCAATGGCCCAAATGGGACGCATACCCGCAGGGATTCGACTGCCGTTGACGCCGCTCAGTGAAGCCTACCACGGTGTATTGAAAGAGGCCATGCAAGCGGCCGGGGTTGACGTTTAGGTCGTTGATTTAAAGTAAAATACTCAGTTCATTAATCAATCGAAGTGCCATTTATGCAAAATTGTTGGGCCTATTGGGGCGTTTTTTGCCTCAGTTTGTTAACCACCGGCTGTATTTATACCGACCGCAGTGAAGAATATTTGAAGTCTGGATCGCTTGTCAGTGTTAGCTTACCTGACGGCGTAGAGAGTAAACCGCTAGAGCCCTTGTACCCAATACCCGAAGTTACCCCAAGGCTGGATACCTTTTTGGTAACAGATTTGGGAGGCGATGGTGTGCCAAGGCCAGACGCTATGAGTGCAGAGCGCCAAGCAGCCGCGGTGAAAATCCAAAAAGTTAGCGGCCGTCAGTGGCTGTTAATTGATGCGCCGCCAAGTCAAGTGTGGCCCCTGGCGCAAAGCTTTTTGTCTAAGTCTGGTATTAATGTGGTTAGAAGTGATGCCGCCAGCGGGTTGATTCAAACAGACTGGGTAGAGTTTAAACTCGATGAAGCCACCAAAACGCACTATCAAATTCGAATTGAAAAAGGCGTGCGCCCAGAATCCACTGAAATCCATATCCTTCAAGACCAAATACCTGTGAGTGCCAAGGCGCCAACCTCATGGCCTAAGCGCTCTACGGATGCTGAGCGAGAATTTTGGTTGTTAGAGATTATGGCCAATGATCTAGCCCTTGGAATAAACAACAAGGCAGCAAGCTTATTGGGGCAAAGCGTGGGTGGGCAGAGCAAAGCGCAGTTAACCATGTATCAGAACGAGCCTGCTCTGCATCTGCATTTAGATAAAGCTCGAGCGTGGGCAACCTTGGCGCATGCAGCGACCAAAGAAGGGTTTATTCGCTGGGACGAAGACGACGTTCAAAACGTATTTTACCTTCAATATACCGGTGACTATAAGCGCCCTAACTGGTTCGTGCGTTTATTTACCTGGGGCAGTGGTGCGCCGGTGACATCAGCCCCACACAGTATGACTATGGCGCTTGGCCATTTACGTGATACACCCGATGTGCGCGCTTTTATGGGCCATTTACGTGATGCGGATTTTAAAGGTCCCTTGGCCAATGGCGCTGGGTATTTCTTGGTGCTATCACAAGTGCCAGACGGGTTTATTGTGCGGGTGCGCGACTACCGTGGTGCCGAGTTACCTGCGCAAAAAAATAAAAAGTTGTTGGCGTTGTTACGGCGAAACTTAATTTAGCGTATTGCCCCGTGTTAGAGTTTGCCTCCCTTGGCAGTGGCAGCAGCGGGAACGCAACGCTTGTTCGCGCAGGTGGTGCATTAGTCTTAGTGGACTGTGGGTTTTCAGTTCGCGAGTTGGGCCGCAGAGCCCGGCGATTGGGTGTGGCAGTAACCGATTTAACCGCTGTGGTTGTTACGCATGAACACAGTGATCACACAAAAGGCGTAGGCGCCCTTGCACGTAAGTTAGCCGCTTTAGGCGTCAAAGTATTTATGACGCCCGGTACACATCTAAGCCGACAGTACGGCGATCTACCCAACCTTGAATACATTCAAAACTACGCTTCTTTTAAGATTGGCGCTTTAACCGTCCACCCGGTGCCTGTCCCTCATGATGGTGCAGACCCAGTTCAGTATGTGTTTGAAGCTCATGGGGGTATACGCCTTGGAGTGCTTACGGACATAGGGTCATTTAATGACAGGGTGTTGGACGCTTACCAGCATTGCCATGCATTATTGATTGAAGCCAATCATGACCCACTTTTATTGGCGCAAGGTCCATACCCATATTCGCTCAAGCAGCGCGTAGGTGGAGCATGGGGCCACTTAAACAACGCCCAGACTGCTCAGTTCATTTCACAGGTCATGAGCAGCAGGCTCCAAACTTTAATGCTTGGTCATATGAGTGCGCAAAACAACACGGTTACGCATGTAGAGGCCGCGCTAAGTGGATGCCCACTGCCCCCTAGGGTGCTATATGCCTGTCAAGTCATGGGTTCTCCTTGGGTGAGGGTGGCCAAGCAGCCGCAATTGCTACGAATTGATGCGACGCAGTAAGTTCTGGCGTTACTTTTCCACACCACATAAAGCTCTTGTAAAACCGTTAAATAAAAAATGCCGCTAGAATCCACATAGCGGTTGACTTTGCTAACTTGTTGATTTTATTAAAAAAATTAAATTTGGTTAAAGAGCAGTCAATTTATGACAAAGCTGTAACAATGAGGATTTCAGAGGTTTACCAAAAGTTATTACACAGAAGTATCCACAGAAACTGTGCAAAACCCAAAATTTTGCTCTGCTTGTGGATAACTTGTGTGCGTGGCTGGAATTCAAGCCCTAATCTAACGATATAGCCCATGGATTTTGGGTTATTTGCTTGTCAGGTGCTATACCTTCATATGTAAGTAAAAAGATTAGGTGCAGAGAGGGTACTGTGGAAGAACGTCGTCGTTACGAGCGGACGATCACATCTATACGGGTGGAGTTACATCATCCATCGTTTGGCACCATTATTGGGTTTACGCGGGATATATCCGACGGCGGGGCTCAGGTGGTGGTTGAAAACGCGCAGTTGCCACCGGTGGGCACACTGGTGCATGTCTTATTTAAGAAAATTATTGGGCCGGTGAATACTGATCCCGTTGCAATGCGGGTGATGCATACTCACAGGAACACCCTGGGCCTTATGTTTGCCCCTAACGGTTAGCTTGCCGGATTTACAGCGATTGTAGCGCCACGCATTGTGGTGCCTCTACCTTTCCAATACTTTTCAATAATTCTTTAACGTACGCGCAATTGAGCTGTTTATTGCCCTTGAGTTTTACCTGTGAAAGCTTGGAGAGCCCCAGCAAGGGCGTGGTGTCATAGATGCGGTTGTAGGACACATCTAAATAGGCCAGTTGGGTGAACTGCCCTATCCCCTTAAGGCTGGAAATTCCGGCTTTAGAGCAGTTAATCTGTGTCAGCTGAGTTGAGTTTTGAACGCCCCTGTCCTTTACTATCTGAGCAATACACTGCGCAAGCGCTTTGTCGGCAATGCCGGTAACAGTCATAAGCACCTTGGGGTTAATAATGTCAGAATGGTTAACGGACACTCGGTAGCTGTGACACCCAATTTGTGTTGTCACCAATAACAGCAATTTGGCTAAAGTTAACATCAGTGACGAGAATGAGCGCATGGCGTGCCTGTGGTGTACCACGTTAGTGAGCGTGTAGGTAAGGTAAGTGTATTTAGTTTAACTTAGGTTCATCATCTTCTTCTATACTTACGCCAAACTTGTAAGCACTACCATCTATAAGTAATGATCAGGAGCATGTTTGAATGAAATTTATGCAAGTAACAGCGTTAGCATTGACCGTGGGTTTGAGCGGGTGTGCCAGTGTTGACCCTTACACGGGTGAGCAAAAAACCAGTAATACAACCAAAGGCGCTCTTGGCGGCGCGGTGTTGGGCGCTGTAGTCGGTGCAGCAACGGCAGGCAGTGGAAACAAAGACAGGGCCATTCTTACTGGTGCAGCGGCTGGCGCTGCTGTGGGTGGTGGTACGGGCTACTACATGGACCGTCAAGAGAAAATACTACGTCAGCGTCTGCAAGGTTCGGGTGTGCAAGTTAAACGCGAGGGCGATAATATTCAGCTGATTATGCCTGGGAACATAACGTTTGCCAGTGGCAAATCAGATATTCGCCCAGGTTTTTACAGTGTGTTAGATTCAGTGGCAGAGGTATTGGCCGAGTTTAAAGATACGCGCATTAATGTGGGGGGGCACACCGACAACACCGGCGGCGCAGACTTAAACCAAATGCTCAGTGAGCAGCGTGCCACCAGTGTTAAAATGTATTTGATTGGCAAAAAGGTAGCAGCCGGGCGCGTGAATGCCGCAGGCTACTCTTATAGGTACCCCATTACCAGCAACAGCACCGCTGAAGGGCGCCAAGCAAACCGCAGGGTAGAACTTAGCTTAGAACCCCTTAAATAACCGTAATAGAACGATTGTTTAAAGCCTAGCACTGGCCGTGCTAGGCTTTTTTTTGTGGTGAGGTTGGGTCAGTGGCCCTCGATCTTATTGATAACGCTTAAGAATTTTTTACGAATTTTTGGCCTAACCGTATCTTCAATTTGAATTTGCCCAAGCGCGTCTTTCTCAATGGCGTGAAATGCTGCAATCTGAGAGGCGTTTAGCCCCTTACTTCGGGCTGTGTTTTTAAGTTGCGTAAAGCTGTCTGTGATAATAAATTTGGTGTTTTTGACAAAACTTTCGATAAGTTCATCTACTTCATAAGAGGCTTCTTTAATATCGCTGACAGAACCATCAATTTTTTGTACCTCTGTGCGGTTGCGTTGCGCTTGCAATATTTGACGAATCACTCTGTTCGCCAGTTTTAATATTTGAATCACATGTTGGTGAATGTCCTCGGGTAAGTCTTGGTTGTCGGTTGGTTTTACTAAGCCAGTGATATTATCCATTCGGAACACAAGCTGTCCGCCTTTTTGCGGGTTAATTTCATTCAGTTGTAAGTTGCTGATAATGGTTTTATCACGCACAGACAGCGAGCCATCCTCAAACATTTCAATAGTGCGGTCTGCGGATTTAATCAATATTAGTGGAGAAAAGCTAAGGCTTGCAAGAGACTCATGCAAGAGTAAAGAAACATCCTCTACTGAAGTGGCAGTTAACGCATCAAACACGAAGTTAAGTAAAGATTCATACTGGTCATTCAGTTCTTCTGTGTGCATTAGCTCATCTTTTAACTCGCTGAGCTCTTGATTGAGCCTCTCGACTTCTTGGGCGTTGATAGAGCTGTCTTCGTTAGGGGGAGTTTTTAAACTGGTACGCAGAGATTCAAGCTCATCTTCCAACACCTTAACGCACATTTCCGAATCTAATGCGGAGCGTTTAAGTTGCTCAACTTCAAGGCAGAACTGGTCTAGTTCTGCCGCATCTACATGTTCTGAGCTATTGGCCATTTCTTCTAAGTCTAATATGGCGTTGCGCTGAGATTTAACCACATCTCTAAGCCGTGCGATTTCTGTTTCATTGGCTGTAATGATTTCTTCGTTGAGATCTGATTCTAGGTGCGCATTGTCTCCACCATTCTTTGAAGAGATGCCTCCAGCTTGCGATATATGAAATTCTTCTAGTTTGTGTTTAAGCTGGTTGACGTATCGTGTCAGCCGGTCATTTTCTTTTTCGTATTTAGATAACCGGTCTATTATTTCCTTGTTATGATCATCAGAAAGATCAATGGATTTTACGTAGTTAACGGTAGCGCTATTATCTTCACAGTGCTCGGCCATTTTTTTGAGCGCCCGAGCTTTAGCGTTATGGTGGTCAGAGCGGCTCTTATTCTTGATATGGGCATCGCGTGTAGTATGGTCTTCATATTGAGAGACTAATTGTTCTAACTTTTTATGATACGTCTTCAGCTGAGAGTTATTTAAGTTGGAAGACTGTATTTTTTCATAGACAGTATCAATATTTTTACTGATACGCTCTCGGTGTTTTATGGCTTTTGGATCTTTGCAAGCGTTGGTGATTACGTTGAAACGATGTTGGATGTTTTTGACTTGGCACAATAAATCAAATTTTGGTTTAGCGGCATGTTCCATTGGTGTCAATATGCGCAACAGTTTATGAAGGTTAGTGGTCAAGTACGACCAATACTCGGAGCTATTAACCGCATTGTTAAGCGCATTGGATTCAATACGTAAATAGGCCGTACGTAATTTTATGATATCGTGCGTGATATCAATGTTTGGAATGCATGTGGTTTTTTTTGCCCGCGTGTTGTTAAATTGCTCGTTTAAGTAACGTCGAATTTTTACTGTTGGTGATTTTAGTTGCGCATTTCTTAATTGCTTATTAATTTTTTTTTGCTCAAGGTAGCGATTAATGAAAAACAGGCATAGCAGAGTGTTAGCAATAATAAAGAACAGTATTAGGTAGATGGTATTTGCATCGCCTAGCTGATTGCTCATAGAGCGTTTTCGTCCACTACGGGTGCGACTCCAATTGTAAATACGGCGATAGCTGGCGTCGCTTGAGTATCAAGCTGGCCATGTATTATTAGGTGTGCAAATTTACCCGTTTTTAATTTGATTTCGGCAGTAGTATTAAACTCGGTATTGTTTTCAACGAGTTGAGAGAGTTGATTGCGCACGGACTTGATATGATCACAATGAATTCTGTCGGTCAGGTCCATATGTTGATAAATATTAATTTCAATTTTTGACTCATATCCCAGTAAACTGAGTGCATGCGTAGACCAAGTAGTGACACTATTTTTGTAGTCCCAATGAATGATGGCATCGGGGTCTATCTGTTGGGTTTGAATAGATTGTTGTTTGTCTTCCGTGACGGGGATTCCAGAAGTAGAGACTTTTGCAATATATAAATCGCTGATAGACGCCATATAGCCAGAAAAGGCCAAGAAGCTACTGGCGGGCGTCTGACTGGCGGTATTACCCAAAGTAGTGATGAACCCCCACGGTTTACCCTTTGCGTATAAAGTGAAGTGACAGCAATTATCGCTCTTAAAATATGGGGTATGCTCTATAATAGAGTCAGCGTCAAAATGTTGTGCGCGATAGCAAGTGGATTTGTCTTGTTTACCAAAGGTGGTGACGCCTTCTTGTGTGAATATCTTGAGTATCTTAACCCATTGTTGATTTTTGTTATCAGTATGAAATTTTGACAATGCACAGACGCCCATGAATTTTTCAAACAGTGGAGAAATACTCATGATTTTGTCTAAATTTGACTCCACTATTTCTTGTGGCCACTCATGAATATTGGTGATGATGGCCTTCATGTAATTTGGGTTGTGAATTTCGGGTAAGTCCACGCATGTGGCCAAAAACTCATCATACGATGATTGAGGGTCATCATTTATGCTAATCAATTTCGGTTCTACTTGAATCAACCCCTCTACTTCTTGGTGGTTAAATTGGGCCTCAATTTTGTTTAAACACTTATAGGCAATTAAATGAATGTTAGGGTCAACAGCATGGAATTTGGGTGTAAAAACCGGGATGAGAGAAAGTGTATCAAAGCACACATAATGTAGGTTACTGGCTACTGCCTTAGAACGTTTAGCCAGGGTTTGATAAAACCCTACACCGGTAAGCCCTGCTCCGGCCAGGATGCCTCTGGCGGTACACCCGTTGTTAATAAAATCTTCTGCGGCTTTGTTGCCGCCTGTAATTACGGCATTATCTATATTGAAAAGGTGTTCGTCTTTAATGGGCAATTTGAGTGTTTCATGTATGTCGCAATAGGCTTCGTATCGCTTGCGAATATCATATTGGCTTAGGTCTCCTATAAAGGCAATGTCTTGGCATCCGCTCTTTAATAGGTGGTCAATGGCCAGCTTAACCCCCATTTCGTGATTAGATGATATTACCGGAATTTTTATGGGGAAGTAGTCATAACCAATGCTAACACTGGGAATTTTTAAGGCTTCACTTAAGGTTTGAGCCAGTTGATTGGACACGGAATTTTTGATAATGATTGCAGCGTCAATACGCTCTATACCCAGTTGCATATCAAAGGTTCCCTGCCCAACGGTATTGACTATGGTGAGTTGATACCCTTTGATAAAACACAATGAACGAATTTGATTGACTATTTCACCAAAGTAAAAACCTTGTGTTGCAGCGGAAAATAGTGCAATGCGAGTGGGTTGTACCTTTGAAGCGCTAGTGGTCATGAAATACCTGTAATTTGAATGACTCAAACACAATCGCTAATAGCGCAATGCCCCTATATATAAAATAGGGGCGACCCTTAACGCTAGAATAGCTCCACGTCATCTGTAATAGTATTTAGATCTTTATCTTTTTCCGAAAAATCTATTTCAATAATGCGCTTTAGCGCATGGGCTAAATCATTTAGGTGCGCGTGTAACTGTTTTAGTATTTTTTCTAGTGGTTGATCGTAGGGCGGTGTGCCTTTGATCACCAGAGAATTTAGCAGGGAGTTAATTTGAGTTGTACAGCCAAAACCTAGGGACCGTTTATTCCCATCTGGCGACTCTTTTTTTATGGGGGCTAAGGTACTTGCAGTAGAGGTGTACAAATTGCCCGAGTTGCTTTTAGACGGGGCGCATTCAAACCACTTATAATTTGTAATGACTGTCATGATAATGTTGCCTAGCGCATTATAATTGGAAAGGCTGTAAGTGGGCTCTACAAGCCGCACGGGTTTACCTAACTAATAACTTGTTGCCAATGCTTGTAGCGCAGTTTTTTAACCGTCGTCAGTAGTACGAACCTCATAATGCTGATAAAACGATTTATGCAGCACATTTTGAGGGAAGCGGCCGTCACCAATAAATTTAACTATGTTCATTCGGTGAATTACCTAATTAGATTTTGGCGCCTCAATGGATCTATAGGCGCCATTGCGCGCGCGATCTGAAGCTTAAGTAAGTCTTTACGTACATCAATAAACTCTAGCAGAAGAGCCGAGTACCTGCTGTATTCCAGCGCCTTAAAACCTGCGTAAACCAAAAAAATTTCAGTTTTGCATGCGGGCCAAGGCGGTGTGTTAAGTTGTATTAATTTTAGAAATTAAAGCAGGAGGTTAAATATCGAAAGTGCTGAGTTTAACTGTGGTGCGCGTATTAATGGGGGGGGCGTTTATGCGGGTAATACGGGTTTGCTTTAAGCTTCCGGCATTGCAGCTATTGGGTAAACATCATATCTAGAGGACTTTCCTTCAATACGGTGGCTCGGCGGTGGCCCTTCAATGGGCGGTGCTAACCTAGGTCTTTTTACCACAACTCGGTATTTGGCCTTACTCATTGCCGCGCGGAGCAAGGTAGCGGCGTCGCTGTCATCTCCTATCACTTGGTGAAACGCCTGCATATTTTTGTTGACCGCGGCCTTTTTGGTTTTTTCTGGAAACATAGGGTCCAAATAGATAACGTCTGCGCATGGGGCGGTTGCGCCAGATATAAACTGAATGCCGTCCATGCGCTTTAACTGCATGCGTTCAATAATTTCTTTGAGTGCTGCATCATGTATTTCAGCGTAGCTTTGGGCTCTACGTAGCCCGTCATCTAGTAGCGCGTGGGCAACCGCAGAGCGCTCTAACAGGGTGACTCGGCAGCCAAGGGTGGCTAGTACGAATGCGTCTTGGCCAAGCCCCGCAGTGGCATCCAGCACGTATGGCCGGTACCTTTTAATACCGCAGGCTTTGGCTATTAGCTGCCCTTTCCCCCCTCCAAATTGGCGCCGATGGGCTGACTTGCCTGTACAAAAATCGACCTTTACTGCACCATGCGCCTTGAGGTTTGTGGGCATTAACTCAACGCCGAATTCGGAAAAATTTAAGGAGTATTGAGCCCGTTTGTCTGGTGAGTTAAGTGCCAAATTAAGAGTTTTGGCGGTTTGTTCTGCCGCTTGGCGCAGTGAATCATGGGAACAAAAAATTTGAACTATCATTGGGTGATTATAACGCGATGTGACTGTAATAAATGTGTAACGTTTTCAGCATACATTGCGCCAAAATACTTAAGGGTGTCTATGAAATTCTTTTTCGTTGTTGTGGCATTGATTTTAAGCGCTTTAGGGTTTGTCAGTAGCGCTTATAGTGAGGTTGCAAGCGGTAAGCTTGAAGCCGACAAGCCCTCTGCAGGTCGTTCTTTGTCGTCCGATTTACTATTTACCATAGCTGGGTCTAATACGGTGGGCGCCCGCTTGGCACCAGCTTGGGCCAAAGCTTTTTTAGAGCATAAAGGCGCCACCAACGTTTCAATCACTAAGTTGCAGCAGGCCAATGAATATCGGGTAAGGGGGGAGTATCAATATTTACCCGTATTTATTGATATTCGCGCTCATGGTTCTAGCACCGGGTTTAAGGCATTAAAGGCCGGTAGTGCAGATATGGCTATGTCCTCGCGGCCTATTAAATTAAAAGAGCTAGCGAGCCTAAAGCAATATGGCGACTTGCACAGCTTCAGTGCGGAGCACGTGGTGGCCATTGATGGGCTAGCGGTCATTGTTCATCCGAGCAACCCGTTGAGTTCATTGAACGTAAATACCATTGCTAAAATATTTTCTGGCGAAATTCGCAATTGGCAGGCTGTTGGTGGCCGAGATCAAGCCATTCGAGTTTTAGCACGAGACAATAACTCGGGTACATGGGATACCTTTAAAAGCTTGGTATTGGCTAAACGTCATGCGCTGTATGAAGAGGCAGAGCGTTTTGAATCCAATGATGAGCTTTCTGATTCGGTGTCAGACGATACCTCAGCCATCGGGTTTGTGGGCCTGGCCTCTGTACGTGAAGCGAAACCTCTGGGTGTTTATGATGGGCAGGCGCTGCCATTAAAACCCGAACCACTATTTGTGGCCACTGAAGATTATCCGTTGGCGCGGCGCCTTTACTTATATACGCCGGAAAACTCTACTAACGGTTATGTTAAGGAGTTTGTCAGGTTTGCTAAGGGTGTGGAGGGGCAAAAACAAGTGCAAACAGTAGGGTTTGTTTCACAAAACCCTGTGCGCGTTAGCGTGAAAGAAACGTCTACTGGCCCTGCACGTTATCAAACGTTAGTAACAAATGGTGATAGGCTATCGGTTAACTTTCGCTTTAAACCCGGGAGCGCAGATTTAGATAATAAAGCCAAGCAGGATGTTCGGCGTTTAGCCAAATATTTTAACCAGCCCGACCAAAAGGCGGTGAAGGTCCAATTGATTGGCTTTAGTAATCAAGAAAAAACCAAATCTACAGCGCAGGTATTATCCAAGTTACGTGCGATAGCGGTAAAGATGGAGTTGTTTAGATATGGTATTTCAGTGGAGCCGGTGGAGGCTTTTGGCTCTGAGGTTTTAGTGGCTGATCGCGCCAACCTTAATGCTAAATCCAAAAATGACAGAGTAGAAGTGTGG
>CAYZQH010000040.1:0-5041 GCA_964480055.1 uncultured Cellvibrionaceae bacterium | reverse complement strand
TATTGGTTGCGCGTTAGAATTGAGCAACCGAATCTGAACCCTCGTCAGTGGGGTAGATATCAATGATGACTTTTCGGTCTTTGGCGTAGTCTTCTTTATCGCCTTTTTCAGCTTCTGCAAATTCCGAACCTAGCCCCTGGTGAGTAATTCGACTACTTTTTATTCCGCTTGCAATCAATGCCTCTTTAACAGATTTAGCGCGCTCTAATGACAGTACATTATTGTATTCATCTGTGCCGCGAATATCGGCATGGCCATCTAAATTGACGTTTAGGTTTGGGTGAGCCTTTAGGTAATTTGCCAATTTTTCTACTCGTGTGTGATCCAATTCTGTGAGCTTGTCACTCCCGGTGGCAAAAAGTACTTGAAAGGTTAATTTGTGTAACAGCTCAACTTCCATATTGGCTAGGGTTTGCTCGTGCTCTGCCAGAGAAATTTCCATTTGTGTCATAGTGGCATCCTGTTTTTGTATTTTGATTTCTGAGTCATAGGCTTTGCGGGTTTGATCGGCTAAAAATGCGCCCGTTATAGCGCCTGCAATCATTCCAACTGGGCCACCGGCAATGGCGCCGGTCATTGCGATTGATGCAAACGTGCCGCCTTCTATCAAAGTTTGCTGTGATTCAGGTCGTGTTGCAAACGCCGGCTGAACAGCAAGGATAGAAATAGCTGAAAAGGTAATAAGTGAGGTTTTAAATTTCATAGTGTACTCCTGGTATAAACAAAAAGGGGTTTCAAAAGATTCAGGAGTATTAAAACGTGCAGATTAGGCCGTGCCGGGTGCGAATGTGGCATTGACCTGTGCAATTATGGCAAATTGTGGCAGGTGGATTTATTTACAAGTTTCAATTAATTTTGTTGCGTTAACTTGGTTAGCGTTAGGTCAAATAATATCGTGACCAAAAATATGAATAAACGGTATCAATAAAATCAAGCACTATAAAAAGGGAAATTTCTCTGGAAGCGACGAAGCATTAGGCGTCTTTACAGGGTAATGTAGATAGTTATTTTGAAGGTTCTCAAGAGGTTGAAAGTTCCGACCAGTATTTTTAATACATCATATTTGTCGTAAAACTGCCCACATCATTTTCTTTGTTGCTATGCAGTTATTATTCGCCCCAAACTTTGGAACCAGTTCCATAAATAGGGGAATAATGTGTGACAAGAGTCGAGATTTTGACTCAAAGGGTGAATAACATGGCCGTACATATACATGCGTAGTGGTGCAGGGCGTAACCTGAGCAAATTGCATATTTATCTCAGTAGTTGTTTTGTAAACCAAATAAGTAAGTATAAACGCAGGTGTTAGTAACCACAGTGGTTAAGTTAACCCCAACCAACTCATTAATTTAGGAGTGGCCAAGTGATATCAAAACTGTTTCGCCGGCATGCTAAAGCGGAAGAGCGCCCCCAGCATCGGTTCAATATAGACAACCTCATTGGTGCGAATCGCATATTCGTGCTTGCCAGTATCTTAGTTGTTGCCTCGTGTGGCGGCACAGATGATGATCCAAGTGATACTTCTAGTAGTTCTTCTAGCTCATCAAGTTCATCTTCCAGCTCGTCTAGCTCCTCTAGCGGTTTAGCCGCTGGCGAAATCCCGGAGCCTACGCCTGGTGGAGCTGCTTCACCAACGGTAGAAGCTGAAAAGTTTGACGGTAACTCTATGGTCGCGCCGTTTGCATCACAGACTGATGGCAATCGTACGGTCATGGTTTGGCCTACTACTGGTGGCGCAAATGCAAACGCGTCGGACGATGCAGATGGCCAGCTTTACTACTCTGTTGTGGCCAACGGGACTCAAATGACCATTTATGCCACGGTCAACTTACCCAATGCCAACGATGATAGCTTCCACTATAAGCTAGAGGGTAGAGACAATAGTTGGACAACACAAAATTCGACTACTACCAACGGCTATGAAGAAATGCAGCTAATGACCTGGACGGGGCTAACCTCTGGTCAGAAGTATGTGTTTAAAGTTCAGCGCAGAGAAGATGGTGCTAAGTTAGACAGCTTCCGAGTACAAGGCGGTGCATTTGCCTCCGCTGGTGGCGGTAATGCTTTTGCCTTGTATGAGAGGCAATGTGATGGCTGTCACGGTGATACACAAGGTGTGGATGCCGGTATTGGCGGAGCTTTGGTGTTATCAGAGTGTAAAACCTGTGGTACTCAACAGGGGTTGGCTCAGTTTATTCAGTTAACCATGCCCCAGCATAACCCAGGCCTATGTGTTGGCCAGTGTGCTGCTGATGTTGCCCAGTATATTCGTCAAAACTTTGCTCAGTTTGCTAAGGCCGGTGAGCCTGCGCCGGGTAAAGAGTTTGAGTGTAAATCTAACCTGGTTGCTGAAGACGAAAATTTAATCCGTCGTTTAACAAAGGCAGATTACAACCGCGTTATTTTATACACCACGGGTGTGGATGTGTCGGCTGAGGTTGCCACTATTCCAGATCAAGCCTTCACCGTGCGCGCATTTAACAATAACGCCATCGAAATCACTGTAACTGCACAGCACGTAACGGCCTTTAGGTCTATTGCAGAGAAGATTGCACCTAAGCTTCAAAATTGGTTGAACGGCCAATTAAACTGTAATGCTTACAATCAAAATTGTGAGACCGATGTAATTCGACGCCTCTCGCTTCAGCTATATCGTGCGCCAGCCAGTGGCGAAGAGATAGCTGCATTACGCAAAATTTTTGCGGCCGGTAACGACGGGAACTACTCTTTCCAAGAGACGGCCTCTCATGTGTTACAAGGTATGTTGCAAGCGCCACGCTTTATATACCGCATAGAGCGTGAAATGGGCGATGGCAATAAGCGAGCCTTGAGTGCCTATGAGCTTGCCAGCCGTATGAGCTTTGCCATTTGGGGTTCAAACCCAGATAGCGCCTTATTAAACGCTGCGGCTCAGGGCGTAAACCAAGTTAAAGGCCAAGTTAACCGCATGCTGAATGATGCCAAAGCCATTAGTTATGGCTCAGAGTTTTTCTCTGATTGGTTTGACTTACACCGCTTAGATGATGCGCATGTAGATGATCATTTTAACTTTGATGAAAAGCTCTTCCCTGATATGAAGGCAGAGACCCTAGCAACCTTTAAACACATACTAGAAAACGACTTGCCGTTGACCAGTGTGTATAACCTACAGGAAACCTGGGTGAGCGAAGCGTTGGCTAGGCACTACGGTTTTGATGCACGAGGCGGCCAGCATGACTTAACGCAAAAACCAAATCGTGGCGGTATTCTTACTCAAGGTGCAATGACCCTGGTCGGTGGTAATGAGTCTTCTACGGTACGTCGTGGCCTGTTTATGTTGGATCAAATCTTGTGTGGAAAAATCAAAGCGCCACCAGGAGATATTGATACGACCCCACCAGAATTGTTGCCAGGAACATCTATCCGTGATGTGTCGCAAACTCGCGTAGAGAATGACGTGTGTGGCGTATGTCACACTCAATTTGAACCATTAGTTTGGGGGTTGGTGCCGTTTAATGCGGTGGGTGAATTCCACACCCAGGACGAATTTAACAACAGCTTACCGTCTGACGGTTTTGTTGTATTGCCCGGTGGTGAAGGCCAAAGGGACTATACAAATGTGAGTCAAATGACAGAGGTGCTTAGTAATACCCAGCGACCTAAAGACTGTGCAGTTCTGAAATCGTTTGAGTACACCATGGCTAGACCCGTTTCTACTGCTGATTCATGTGATATGAAAGCTGTAAAAGATGCTGTATCTGGCTCTAACGGCAGCTATAAAGATCTCATGAGGGCTTTAATTAGCTCTGAGAAGTTCAGCCACATCATTACAGCAAAGAATTAGGAGGCAGGTCATGAATTATAAAAAGGTACTAAATCGGCGTACGTTCTTAAAAGGTGCTGGTGGTGCAGTTGTTGGCTTACCATTCCTTGAAGAAATGCGTGTTAAGAGTGTGTATGCGCAGGCGAACGCGCCAACACGAGCCTTCAATATGTTTTTTGGTTTAGGGTTTAACCGCCAATTCCAAAAAGATGGTTACACCGCGCCCAATGGTTGGTGTGCACCATTACAACCGCTATTAAAGTTTGAAAAGAAGTTGGCTTTTTGTCGTGAAGTAAACCAAGTGCGCGCAGACGGTAACGGAAACGCGCATTACGATGGCTCTTCAGGTGCATTTAGCGGCACTAAAATGAAGAACAAGAGCACCACAGGTGGCGCGTCTTTGGATGAAGCTTTGCGTCGTTACACGCACCCTAACGGCATGCCATCTGGGATGTTGCAGTCATTGTCTGCGGGTACCTGGTGGAGACGTTCGGATTCTACTTGTCGTTATATGCACAGCCGCAAGCCGGATGGCTCTATTGTAAGTCGCCCTTACGAGACGCCAAAAAGCTTGTTTAACGCAGTGTTTGGTGGTGGGTTTAACCCACAACCTGCAGACCCTGTTAATGTGGACCCAGAAGAAGCTCGCAAAGCTGCGCTTAAAAACAGTGTGTTGGACTCCTTAGTAGATCAATATCGCCATTTTCAAAGTGATGCAGCAGGTTTGGGTAGAGAGTCTCGCGCGAAGATATCAGACCACTTGGAGCACGTACGTGCACTAGAGCGTGATGCTGCCAGCATTGTGCCTAGAATGGGCGGTGGTGCGGCTTGTCAAAAAATGAACGAGCCCGCTAACTCCAAGCTTCCTCACGGTAACCCACAAGGCGGCGACGGTACTAGGTTAACGAATGACGGTGGTGGTATTGATATCACTGTTAAGGAGTTAACCGATGAGTGGCGCTTAATGGCGCGTATATACGCGACTGCTGTAGCCTGTGATCGTGCGCGTTTTGGTAGCTTGGTGTTCCAGTCTGGTGGTGAGCGTATTCGTTTATCGGGTGACTATTCGCACGAAGGGTTTAGCTATACTTTTGCGGATCGTCAGCGTCACGGTAGAGGTGGTTCCGGCGGATGTAGCCATGAGTGGTGGCATAAGTTTAGCGACAACGGTGAAAACCGGGATATGCGCGCTCATATGCATTTGGTTATGCGCGAGATTGCTTACTTCTACGGCTTGCT
>CAYZQH010000039.1:0-16999 GCA_964480055.1 uncultured Cellvibrionaceae bacterium | reverse complement strand
CTAAACAACTATGCCCTGCGTCTTCCAGAATAAACCGCAGAAGCTCGCGATTATAGAAGTGATCATCAACAATCAGAATTTGCATGCAAAGACTCTAGAGAAGTGACTTATTCGATAACAAATTTTTGGTCAAACCGAGAAATCGACATGATCTTTCGTATTTGTTCATTAGGATTGGCAATTTTTATGGTGACGCTCTTGTCCTTAAAATAGTGTTGAATATTTAGCAGCATTCCCAACGCAGAACTGTCCATATATTTTGTGTTAGAAAAGTCAATACTCACTGACCGGGCCTTCGCGCTATCTATCTGTTCGTAACTTTTACGGAACAATTCAACCTTCTTAAAATCGAACACCTCGTCTAGCACAACCGCCAAATGCCCTTCACCACGATCATCCACTTTCATAGCATATTTCTCTCGGGTTATTTTTTGAGTTTAATAAAGCTCAATATCGCTGTCACTTCCAGACGTTGTACTATGGCGGCTTACTGAGTCAATACGCTCAATACTTTGAATAGCCATAATGGCACTTTGGCAGCTCTGCGTGACGCTTTCTGCAACACGAGACTGTCCATGAGCAGCACCAATCGTTTTAGACAAATAAACCATCGATTTTTTGGAATGCTCAACCAGCTGTGATACGCGATCGGCTTCTTGTAATGCGCACAGTGCGGTGCCGATCTCTCGTTGAATCATGTCTCCTATTTCAGTCCCTTTAGACAAGCTTTCGGCAACTCGCTCATTTACAGCTTCTTGCTCTGCAAGCATTGCATCTAAATGGCACTTGGTATCAATGGCTATATTCATATCCAGTGACGCTATCTCACCCACCACTTGTTCTACGTTTGTCACGGTTTCTTTGGCCGTCTCAGCGCGCTGACGTATTTCATCATTCAAATCATTCGAGCTTTGCGAAAGTTTTCTCACCTCATCGGCAACAACAGCAAAGCCTCGCCCTGCCTCTCCTGCACGTGCGGCCTCAATGGCGGCATTAAGCGCCAGTAAGTTTGTTTGCTCGGCTATGCCTCGAATATCGCTAATTAGCCCGAACATAGAGTCTAGATGCTTGACCATGTCTTGAATGTTCTGCACTGCTTTAGCACTTTTGGTACTGATATCAACAAATAAACTCACATAATTATCTAATATGCCACCCACTTCTTTTGCAAAGTCTTTTAAAGATACTTCACTCCCCTCCGCGCTTGAGGTTTTTTCAGAAAGCCGCTCCACTATGCCAATCATGAGGTCTTTTTCCGCGTTGGCATGGTTCGTCAAACCATGAAAGCTCTCATGAAGTTTTAGAGTGCTGGTCTCCACGGCACTTTGGATACCACTGGCCAACTCTATCAAGTCATCACAAACTGGGCCTGCGGTATTAGTGATCACTTCGTCTAGCGCCCTTAATTGGTCTATTTCCGACTCGCTTTTATCCGAAATTATTAAGCGCTGCTCATTGCCTAAGCGTTGAAAAGCCAACGCTGTTACGAGGGCACTAACTACAATGAGCCCCGCAGATATATGAGTCGAATCTAGTAAATAGCTTGTGACTACGCATACCGTTGCAGTAACCACGCTGATGGCAATAGAACTCCACGAAACAGGCAAAGTAGGAACCTTTAATACAAGTTAAGTAAATGGCTCAATTTACGAGCACGTAGGTGCAATCCCTATTTGTGGCCTAAAAAAGGCCAAACAGGCTTATATAAGACTAGACCGCGTTGTGATTACACGCCAATCCACATAGGTAGAATCACCTATAGCGATGAACAAAGAGTTCTAGAGCGCCAAATTAGACTACGCGTTTTTCAGAACGAACAATGACATAAAGCAGTAAACAGCAAGTGGCTTACTTCCTATTTACTGCCGGTAGGGTGATTAGAAAGGCTTTAGCGAATAGAAGAAAGGCCAACAGATTCACGTAAACGCTCGCAAAACGGAATACTCACCTTGCGAGCCTTTTCCGCCCCAAACTGAAGTACCTCCTCTAATTGTTTTGGCGTAGCCATTAGCTCGTTGTATTTTTCACGGGCTTCGCCAACTTCTGCGTCTATGAGTTCAAATAGCGCCTTCTTGGCCTGTCCCCAACCGATCCCTTCTTCAAATTGCTGACGCATCTGTTCAGTTTGAGCCTCTGTTGCAAAAGCGCGCCAAATTTGAAAGACGGTAGACGTTGATGGGTCTTTAGGTTCGCCTGGCTCCAAAATATTGGTTTTTATTTTATTGATGGCTTTTTGAAGCTTCTTAGGCGCTAGGAACAATGGAATGGTATTGTCATAACTTTTGCTCATTTTCCTTCCGTCCAACCCCTGCAGCACGTCTGCATGGTCTTGAACAACGGTTTCGGGCAAAACAAAATGCTCACCATAATGATGATTAAAACGTTGGCCAATATCGCGTGCCATTTCTAGGTGCTGAGTCTGATCCTTGCCCACCGGCACATGTGTGGCATTAAACATCAAAATATCCGCCGCCATTAACACTGGGTACCCAAATAAGCCCATCGTTATACCAAAATCAGCGTCCTGGCCTTCTTCCAGGTTAGCATCCACCGCGGCTTTATACGCATGCGCTCTGTTCAATAGGCCTTTGGCTGCCATACAGTTGAGCATCCAGCACAGTTCAGAAATTTCCTTAATATCAGACTGGCGATAAAAGGTTACTGCCTCTGGATCCAAACCCAAGGCTAACCAAGTTGCGGCAATTTCTTTAGTAGATTGACGAATGCGCTCTGGGTCATGGCATTTAATCAATGCATGTTGATCCGCCAGAAAGAAAAACGCCTCAACACCAGGTACTTTGGAGGATTCTATAGCAGGATGAATCGCGCCTACGTAGTTACCCAAATGTGGTGTGCCGGTGGTGGTTATGCCCGTTAATACTCGTTTTGACATGGCGCGCGCCCCTGAATCCAAAAAGCGGCAAGTTTACACTGCTTAGCCTCATGGTAGGAAGCGCACAAGCTTGTGCGCGAGCAAGGCCCCGCCGCTATGGCATTCGCAATCATTCTCCCCGAGTCTAAAAGAACTGAGCCAGTCCATTTAACATGCCCAAAATTAGATCGGCCAAGCAAGCCCAATTACTCCGCAGGGGTAACTAACTTAGGCAACAGATGATATTTAAATTTGCACTTCCAAGCACCATACGATGGTTAAAACGCAATGAGCGTAGCAAGTACATAAAAGCGCACGCAGACAAGCATTAACGGGGCACATGCCGGAGCATGCACCCGTTTTATTTAATGGATAACGCTGACCTATAAGCCAGAGCTGACGCTGGCTAGCTCGCCCTTAAGCACAAAGGCCTCAAACCCAGCTTGGCAAAGAATATACGCTGCAATATCCGCACGGCTACCCCCCTGATCAGACACCGCATATGTTTTGCCGTGGGCTAACTCAGGAAGCGTTGTTCGTAAACGAGCTAGCGGCACGTTAATGCTTCCAGGTACGTGATCAATTCGGTATTCGATGGGCATTCGCACATCAAGTACTTTAAAGGGTCTGTCCAGATGAATAAGTTCACCAGAATCTAAATACTTTAAGACGGGGGTCTTCACAAGTTCTGAAAAGTCGTCTGCACTCAGTCGTTTTAGTATCCCAGGCTTTGTCATAACCACTGAGGCGTTCCTTGGGGCAGATCCAATGAGAGACTCCTCACCAAAATAGCTCCCTGGTTTAATGGTCACATTAATAGCGCCAGTCCGATCGGTTATCTGCGCTTCCCCAGACGCTAATACATAGAAGTAGTCGCCCTTTTCTCCCTCTTTTACAACGTACTCCCCCTTCTCAAGCGCTAAGGCCTCAAATTTTTGAAACAGCTCTTGAAATTGAGTCATCGGAATGCGATCAAATAAGGGGCTTTGAAGCAAGCTACCCATCCAGTCTTGCTTTTGTTCATCATCCAAAGTGGATACTTCCAGTGCAGGGCCATCTCCTGCTGCAGTTGCACTCTCGGGATCTACCGGCCCGGCCAACAAACGCGCCAACTCATTGTTGTTAATCGTAAAGTACCGTACCGGGGTTTTAGCAATGGCAGATACACGGGTGCGACCATCAACATTTAGCGGCATCAACCCTCTTTCTTCGCCGGCTATCACTTTCTCTGATGTATAGTCGTTATTGATGAGGTGCACCTCGCCCTCTAACAAAAAGAACTTATCGGCCAGGTCTTTGCCGCGCTTAAATAAGATGGTGCCTTTCTTTGACTGTGTAACGTATACCTCTTTAAGCGCGGCAGACAGTTGTGCTGCACTGAAAGAAGAGAAAGGGGAAAACGGTTTTAGATGGGTTTCGTTGAGCATTAGGAACACCTCCGGTCTCCATTAATTGTTGACCTAAAATGTCTATTTGACCGGAAAAACGTCACAAAACTAGGTGAACGAAAGTCTCGAATTGAAATAAACCTCTAACAACGCCCTCAAAGACATAATATCGTATGCTCCCGCCTGCTCTCGGATTGAATGCATTGCAAAAGTCGGCACACCTAAGTCCACTGTTCGCACCCCCGTCTTTGCCGCCGACATTGGCCCTATGGTGCTTCCACAACGCATATCTGCGCGCGTCACATAGGACTGCACTGCAATATTCGATTTCTGCGCCAAGAGCCGAACAAACGCCGCCGTTTCATTAGAAGTGGCATAACTTTGACAGGCATCTACTTTAATCACGGGGCCTTTATTCAACACCGGGCCGTGCCCCTCATCATGCTTGTTGGCAAAGTTGGGGTGCACGCCATGCGCGTTGTCTACCGACATAAGTACTGAATGCGCCAAAGCCCGGTGGCGCTCTTCCACAGCTGGGCATAAACGCTCTAAAAAAGCCAAAAGCATATTACTGTTCGCGCCAATATCCGACTGGCTACCTACCTCTTCGTGGTCGTATAGCGCTAGGGCGCTAGAGTGATCATCTTCGCTGTGAATTAACGCTAGCAGCCCGAGGTATGAGCTTAATAAATTATCCAGACGTGCACTGGCGATAAATTCATTATCTAACCCCCAAAGCGCGGCTTTTTGTACATCGTAAAAACTTAAATCATGATCTAATATATCTTCACTGCTCACAGATAAACCACTGTTCTTGAGTTCCTGCGCTAAAATATCTTTCAGCTTTTTGCCCGTATCTCCTTGCCCCAAAATCGGACGTAAGTGCTCTTGCGCATTAATACTCCGGTTAGTATTGGCAGTACGATCTAAATGAATTGCCAAACTTGGAATCGACGCAATTGGCCTATTAAAATTCACTAAACACTGCTCAATAACATCCCCTATCTTCACACTCACACGCCCGGCTAGGGATAAATCGCGGTCAAACCACGGCGACATCAAAACTCCGCCATAAACCTCTATACCCATCTGAGTGTATTTTTTGTTGTGTAAATTCGGTTGGGGTTTTAGCTTCAACGTAGGGCTATCGGTATGTGCTCCAACAATATGAATACCAGCCTCAGCTATTGGTTCGCGTCCATACTTAAAGGCCAATATGGAAGCTCCTCTACGGGTGACATAGTATCGCCCGCCAGGTTTTAACTGCCACTGTTGCCCTTCTTCTAGTGCGTCAAACCCATGGGCTTGTAGTATTTGAACCGCGTTCTTCACCGCGTGATATGGTGTTGGAGAGGCATCCAAAAATTCAAACAACCCTTCGAGTAAAGCGTTCATTAACCACCCTTTTTTATTCTGCCTAATTTTTCAGGCCCAGACATACTACGTTCATCTCACAGCCAAAGTACAGCCAGAAGTACGCAACCCAACATTAATCGATAAACCACAAAAGGAAGCATGCCCATACGTGATATAACGTTAAGAAAATAAACAATACAAAGATAGGCGCTGATTCCAGAGACTACAAACCCCACCGCAATAGAAAACCAATCCACAAATTGCGCTTGAATGAGCTCCCACATTGAAAAAGCCCCACCCAATAAAATGGTAGGAATTGATATGAGAAACGAAAAACGCGCGGCATGAGTACGACTAAAACCCAAAATTAACGCTGCAGTGATGGTGATTCCAGACCGGGAAGTACCAGGGATCAATGCCAGAACTTGAAATAGCCCAATCACCAAGGCCAACTTCATCGTGAGCTCTGTTATTACCTTCTTTTGGGTACACCGAGCATCGGCCCACCACAGTAAGAGGCCAAAAATTATTGTTGTGACCGCGATAACTAGCGAAGAGCGTAAATGAGCCTCAATAAGATCTTTACCAAAAAACCCTACGATACACACAGGTATTGTTGCCACAATAATTGCCCACCCAAGCTGGCTTTGCTCAGTTGCCCCTCGGGGGCCGAACTGGGTAAACCAACCCACGGCTATATCGCGTATATCTTTTCGAAAATACACGACCACAGCTGTCAAAGTCCCCACATGAACAGCCACATCAAACGCCAGGCCTTGATCAGGCCAGCCCAAGAGTTGACTGGGCAGTATCAAATGCGCAGAACTTGATATGGGCAAAAATTCCGTTAGCCCCTGAACTAGGGCCAACACAATTACTTGTAAAATATCCACGATCTGTTTTTACCCCCGGCTCTCAGTATCTTGTCTTATACGTTTGCGCTTATTCCAGCTTACTTCATTTCTTAAATAGGTTAATTGAGCGCGACCAGCCGACTGACCTTGACCGGTTTGAACGCTTTTTTTGGCGAGTTCTAAAACAGATGGCGCTGATGGCTCAATACCCAAAACCAAACTCTGCGGCTTCAACACTGAACTGCCTTGCAATAAAGGTGCTCCAGGCCCTGCTACAACGATATCCGATAAATTGGATAAGTCTTTTAGCTTTTGTTCAGTAGTTTGGATACTTTGTACAACAGGTGGGGATATTTCACGAAGCCCTTCTGGGCTTTGCTCGTGCGCAGCCCAATAAAGCTCATTCATTCGCGCATCTAGCACGCTCACAATCGTTTGCCGCACAACACCCGTAGGCACGCTATTGGCGATACTCATTAAGCTACAAATGGGCACCATCGGAATGTTCAACCCAAACGCTAAGCCTTGAGCTATGCTAAAAGCAATTCTTAAGCCCGTAAAGGAACCTGGCCCCGCGCCAAAGGCGATCGCGTTAATGTCTTGAAGAGTGATATTTGCAGACTCTAACTGATCGAGAACCATTGGCAGTAGCAGTTGAGAGTGTGATCGGGGCTTATCGCTATTTACCGAAAACACTTCGCTTCCAACGCTAACAGCTACAGAGCAGAGGTTAGCAGAGGCATCTAAAGCCAATATATTCAATTCGTTGCCCTCAATCTAAAATCGCGGGCATTGTACCGCACCTGGGTTATTCAAGGTCGAATAGATGATCGACAACATCCAGCGGTGAAAACTTAATGGGTAAAAACGAAAAAACCGCTGGGGTTGCCAGCGGTTTTTGAGATCAACAGCCTAAAGCCTATTTAGCCTTAGGTGGACGACCGCGACGCTTAGCACCTGGCTTAGCGGCAGCGGCCTTCTTTGGACGACCTGCACGTTTAACGGTGGTTTTTGCAGCTGCAGGCTTACGACCTGGACGCTTTTTGGCGCCAACTTTAGATTTTCTTGCGGTGGCTTTTGCTTTTGCAGCGACTTTCTTCTCTAAAGAAGAAACCTTCTTTGCATCGGCAGTAGCGCGCTTTTTCTTCCAGCTTGCTTCATATTTAGCTAACGCTTTAGCCAAATCCGCTTCTGCTTTAGCGGCAATAGCGGCTTTTTGGGCTACTAAGCGCGCTTCAGCTGCAGCTTGCGCGGCTTGAACTTTAGCAACCTTTTTAGCAGCGGCAACCGCAGCTTTAAGTCCAGCAACCTTAGCGCGCGCTTCTTTTGCTTTAGCCGCCAATGGCGATATGGCTGCTCTAGCACGAGAAGCTGCGTTTTTAGAAGCAGCAGTCTTGGTTTTACGGGCTTTAGTCGCTGCGTCTGTCGCCTTTTTACGAGCGGCAGCTACACGAGCAGCTACTTTAGTTAAAGCAGCAGTACCTTTCTCTAAAGCAGATTCTGCTTTAGATACAGCTGGTGACGTTACTGCAGATTTTTTAGCAGCCCTAGTAACACGTTTTTTAGGAGCGCCGCGGGGGCGACCTGGTTTTTTTGCAACTCTTGCCATTTTATTCTCCTCACTTGGATAGGATAAACCCACACCAAAACCATAGCATAAAAAATAAGCGCAACAAGCGCTTGCGCGAATATTATTGAAAAAAAGGTCACTTTGCACGCCTTTTTAATAAATAAACGGCTTTTTTTTTAATTTTTTTTAATTTTTTTGAGTTTTTTCTTTTTAAAACCACTCAAAAAGCCATTTGCGTAAGAATTTATTATATTCGCCGTCATCAAAATTAATCGCGTAAAACAATTATTCATCCACATTACTTTCGACAATAGAGCGGTTATTTACAACATAAACATTCAATAGCAAAGCAGATTTAATCCATTATTCATTGAAATCAGCTCATCAAAATCTACGCATTTAGTAAATAGACGCTGCGTTAGGCATTCAATAGCCCAGCTCGGCAACCCAATTTCACCTCTCTCCCATGTTCTTTATATTCTCAAGCAATGAAATTTCCGGTAACAACCGCCTTCTTCTCGAACGAAGACGGCTTTGGATTTTGAATATTTACGTCTTTGTGCGGCACCGGCCAATGAAAATAACTAAAGCCTTATATAAGAAACAGTAACGAAGCAGCTCAGAATAAAAGTACTCGCTACGCTAATTCCGCTGCGTTTAAGTAATAAGACCCAGTTCACCCGAACAACTTACTGCGGCTCTAATACCTACTGACTAACTAGAAAATGCGTCGTTGAGACCTATGGCAGCTATACACGTACCAAGTGTTGGGGTACTGAATCGTAAACTCTATAAATAGCCAAATAACGACTGAAGCAGGTAGAACAAAGATCAAAACCCTGCCTTCTGGCGTATAGACCTAAAGAATTTAAAAACGGTAGGAGATAGAACGGTATACGAAGAGACTAGAAAGAAAAAAGCCGCCCTGATGGCGGCCTTTTGAAGAGACTAGAACAACCGGCTCAGCTAGCCGAGCTGTTTAAAAATTGCTTCTTTAATATCACTCATGGAACCCGACCCTGCAATGCACGAATACTTCGCAGCCTCCGGCTCAGAAACCTTTGATTGATAGAAACCCACCAATGGCTTGGTTTGCTCATGATAAACCGCTAAACGTTTTCGAATGGTTTCCTCTTTATCGTCATCACGTTGGATCAAAGGTTCGCCCGTAACATCATCCTTACCTTCATCTTTTGGCGGGTTGTAAACAACATGGTAAATACGACCCGAGTCCGGGTGAACGCGCCGACCGCTTAAACGCTGAACAATCTCTTCATCGTCAACATCTATCTCCACAACATGGTCAATTCCAACGCCCGCGGCAGTCAAAGCCTCGGCTTGAGGAATAGTTCTTGGAAACCCATCAAACAAAAACCCATTTTTACAATCTTCTTGAGCGATACGCTCTTTGACTAAACCAATGATGATTTCGTCCGAAACTAGGCCACCAGCGGCCATAATATCCTTCACTTGCAAACCAAGTGGCGACTCCGCTTTAACCGCCGCACGCAACATGTCCCCAGTTGAAATTTGAGGAATAGCATAAGACTCCATAATGAACTTCGCCTGTGTGCCTTTGCCGGCACCAGGTGCGCCTAATAATATGATTCGCATTATGGAAAGACTCCTAATTGGTTGGATACAGAATGCTCAGGGACAAAGGGCGCTAAAGATACACGTCACGCACTGGTTTCTCAAGAAAGTCAGCCAAGCCGACCATGGGTGCTTATTTTTTATACAAAGTTTGTTCGTATGCCCTTGTAAAGAATGAGTCAATAGGCCTTTTATCGTACCTTTGTATACGCTTATCCCCCGTAAACCGACTTTCATAGAGTAAACGGCATTAAATGCCGATTGGCGCGAAAAGACACACTTTATTCAGCCTAGGGTCACCTGCGAGTACCTACAATTCAGCTAAGCTTAAAATTAGAAGCTCATTATTGTTTTTAGCGTTCACATCCATTGAGTAGGTGCCGTAAATATGACTCTGCGTGATTTAGTTTCAAACTGGGAAAAAAACTCAAGCCAACCCTTAACCGAAAATCAGTTTCGGGTGAGGCTTACCGAAAGTGACGCGGCTAAGATTGCTGCACTTAATGAGATGTATCCCGCTAGAACGCAAGAGCAAATCATTACCGAGCTACTCTCTGCCGCACTGAATGAACTGGAGCACTCGCTACCTTATATACAGGGTAACAATATTTCAGAATTTGATGAGTGTGGTGACCCTATATACGAAGATGTTGGGCCAACCCCTAAGTTTGCCAAGTTAACCCGCAAGCATATGACGCAAAACGCTCAATGCTAACTTCTTGGCCAGGGTAAATGACTACAATATGAGGCTAAGCGACGTCTACAACCGCTTTGCCTCCTCCCAAAACACTTCCATCTGCTCTTGATGATCGCTACATAGATCTAAATCTACATCCTGCATCCGTTTTTCAACGTACTCAAACCGCTGGGTAAATTTATTGTTAGCGTTACGTAGAACTTCCTCTGCATCTAGCTTTAAATGCCGCGCTAAATTGGTAACGCTAAATAGAACATCTCCCAACTCTTCCTCTATGGCTGCACGGTTATTTTGCGCCACCGCCTGATCCAGCTCGTGGATCTCTTCATCCAACTTGCTTCGTACAGGTTCAATACTCCTCCAGTCAAACCCCACTTTAGACGCACGTTTCTGGAGCTTTTGCGCGCGCTTAAGGCTTGGGAGAGCTTTGGGGACGTCATCCAATACCCTTATTTGCCCTTTATCAGCGCGCTCTTTTTCTTTATTTACATCCCAATTGGTTTTTACATCACTGGCTTGTAGACCCGATTTTTGCCTGCGACTGCTCAAAGTACCGTCTGGAAATACATGGGGATGGCGACGTATCAATTTATCGACTAACACATCTACAACCCGCTCAAAATTAAAATGGCTGGCTTCAGACGCCATTTGAGAATGAAACACAACCTGTAATAAAAGATCGCCTAATTCTTCTTCCAAATGGGCATAATCTTGTCGATCAATAGCATCTATCACTTCATAGGCTTCTTCTAGCGTGTACGGGGCAATGGATTTAAAGTCTTGTGCCACATCCCATGGGCACCCATATTCGGGGTCTCTAAGACGAGCCATTAATGAAACTAGATCACTTACGGTATATGACATGAAGACTCCAAATCAGGATGCTAAAAGCTTTTTTAATCGGTAGCTTTTGTGGATAGGTGGACGTAACAAGTATTAACAATCGCAATTGCCGATCGGAAGCGAAGAAGTAGCGGGGAAAAAAGATTATCCGCTGCGCTGAACCCTAGAAATATTGGGCAACCGATCCAACCTTGCCAACACACGACTTAGGTCCGAAAAGCTAGTAACCTCAATTGTTAAAGACATATCAACGGTGTTTTTGTTTTTATTTGATAACGTCTGCATAGCACTTACATTGACATCCTCTTTATCAAGTAAAGCCGTTATATCCCGTAGTAAGCCGTTTCTATCGAACGCCTCTACCGTCACATCGACTGAGTAAACTTTTTGAGGTTCATTGGCCCACTCAACAGCGATCATTCGCTCTGGGTCGTCGACCCCATGTTGCAAAGCGTTAGAGCAGTCTTGTCGGTGGATGGCTACACCCCGTCCTACCGTGATATACCCGGTAATACTATCTCCAGGAATTGGTTTACAACACGCAGCCATATGTGACATGAGGTTACCCACACCATTGATATAGACATCCGCACCGCCACCGCCGTCAGACTTTGCTCGCCCAACAAGTGAAGTGGGGCGAATAGCAGACTCCGGCTTGAATAATCGCTGAGCAACATTAGCAATACGGTCAACGCTGAGGTCACCGGTACCAACACCAGCATATAAATCGTCTAAGGATTTAACATTCAACTTGTCGATCAACGGACCAAAGTCAATATCAGAGACTGCCAAGCGCATAAATTCTCTATCCAAAATAGCCCGGCCATCTGAGATATTTTGTTCGCGATCCTGAAGCTTAAACCACGCCTGCAAACGACTGCGCGCTTTAGAGGTGGTGGTGTAACCAAGCGACGGCAATAGCCAATCCCTACTCGGTGACTCTCTATTGCCGGTCAATATCTCAATTTGATCGGCGGTTTTTAAGGGCTGATTTAACGGAACAATCCTAGAATTAACCTTGGCGCCTTTACATCGAAGCCCAATATCCGAATGAATTCGAAAAGCAAAATCGACGGGGGTGGCGCCTTCAGGCAGGTCTACCACATGCCCATCGGGGGTGAATAAATAAATTCTGTCTTGCTCTATACCACGAAGTAAATGGTCGTCCCATGGTGTACCGCCTATTTCATCGTGCCATTCTAGCACCTGCCGCAACCACTCAATTTTTTGCTCATAACTTGATGAGGCGGTTTCTTTATCGCTGTGTTTGTATCGCCAGTGAGCGCACACTCCAAACTCTGCTTCGTCATGCATATTGTGAGTACGAATTTGAACTTCTAATACACGATTACTTGGGCCGCTAACCGCCGTGTGCAAAGAGCGGTAGCCATTTTCCTTAGGGTTAGCAATATAGTCATCAAACTCATGGGGAATATTTCTCCAGAGTGAATGAACAATACCTAAGACACGATAACAATCCTGTTCGGACTCCACCAAAATCCGAACGGCACGAATATCGTAAACTTCTGAAAACCCGATATTTTTCCGGCGCATCTTGCGCCAAATACTATAAATATGCTTTGCGCGCCCATAAATATGCACATTATTCAGGCCTTCCTTTGCTAAAGATGTATGCAGAGTATCAATCACTTGATCGATATACGTTTGCCGGTCTAAGCGTTTTTCATCTAATAACTTAGCGATGTATTTATAGTCATACGGATGCAAATACCGGAATGCTAAATCTTCTAACTCCCATTTAATGTGCCCAATACCCAGTCTATGGGCCAGTGGGGCGTATATATCTGACACTTCGCGTGCCACTTTTTGGCGCTTCTCGATAGGGGCATTTTTTACCGCGCGAATGGCGCAGGTACGCTCGGCGAGTTTGATCAACGCCACACGCACATCATCGACCATCGCCACTAGCATTTTACGTACGTTGTCGGCTTGCTCTGTTCCCTCAAGCCCCATGACGGTATTGCCGGTGTGATTTGATAAGTTGCTGATGGCCGCCATGCGAATGACGCCTTTAATGAGTTTAACAACCATGTCGCCGAAGTTGTCTTTCAGGTCTTTCAATTGCAACTTAGCTTCTCGCACACTGCGATACAAAATAGCCGCAACCAAGGTGTCACCATCAAGCTTTAATTCGGCAAGAATTTCAGCCATCTCTAAACCGGCGGGAAATGAAGAATAGCCCTCCCCCCACCCTGTTAACGAATCTCCAGGGAGGTTCTCTACCTCTGCAGTAATTTGAGCGGCTTGGGTGAGCAAGGGTACATATTCAGAAGAAAGCTCTGCTGTTTGGCAAAGCCTATTAACCCATGTGGACGTATCTAACTGTCCATCATTCATCATGGGTCTATCTTCTCGTACTTTTACCATTCAGCGACACCTTCTTTAGATGCTTTTGTAGTTTGAATCATTTTACGCCCCGGCTATTTGTGCGAGGTTAGCGAGGATGGACAAAGCTCCCTAAAACTGTCTAACCCCGCGAACCCAATACTCTAAGGGCTACGAAGTTATCGACCCCGCTTTCGCAAGGTGCCAATCGGACACCACGCCCAAATGCGTACTATTTAGAAAACACCCCTGAGCTTAGATAACGATCCCCTCGGTCGCAAATGACTGCAACGATGACCCCTGATTCAAGCTCAGAGGCTAGATCCAGTGCGGCGCTCACTGAGCCCCCCGATGAAACACCACAAAATATTCCTTCTTTTGCCGCCAACGCCCGCATTGTATCTTCCGCATCCGGTTGCGAAACATTGCGAACCTCATCAATCGTGGCGTTGTCGTAGATGCTGGGCATATAGGCTTGCGGCCACCTGCGAATCCCTGGAATAGCTGCATCATCAGCTGGCTGAAGACCAATGACCTTGATTTCAGAGTTTTGTTCCTTTAGGTACTGTGAGGTCCCAACGATGGTGCCTGTGGTGCCCATCGCACTGACAAAGTGGGTGAGTTCACCACTTGTCTGAGACCATATCTCTGGCCCTGTACCACTATAGTGCGCCAGAGGGTTGTCGCTATTGGCAAACTGATCCAGTACTAAACCCTTACCCTCTGCCTCCATTTGCTTTGCCAAATCGCGCGCACCTTCCATACCATCATCTTTGGATACCAACACTAATTTGGCGCCATACGCCAACATCGCTGCCTTTCGTTCATCTGTCGCATTCTCAGGCATGATCAAGGTTAACGCATAGCCCTTAATGGCAGCGGCCATCGCCAGTGCAATTCCAGTATTGCCACTGGTTGCTTCTATAAGGCTGTCCCCAGGGTTAATCTGTCCACGCTTCTCTGCGCAGCTGATCATAGACATCGCAGGCCGATCCTTTACCGAACCGGCCGGGTTATTACCCTCCAATTTAAGCAGCACCGTGCAATTACTATTGGACGGAACCAATCTCTGCAGACGCACTAAAGGCGTATTACCAATACATTGTTCGATCGTTGGATATTGAGACATAACGCTTACCTTCAACACAAGACGCGCATAATAGCCTAAGCATACTCATGCGTTAACCCAAAGGTCTAGTAACAAGCTCTAAAGATGAATATTAGAAGGCCTTATATCAGCTAACGGCTACGTTAGGGAATATACGTAGCCGCTGTCATTAGCACCCACCCAAATACGTAAGTGATTGATTTTACGAGAAATAAAACCTCACGTTTTTTATTCCTACACCACGCCATATCCGTATAGCGCTATTGCCACTGTAGAACAGTGTTGGCCCAGTAAATATGGTATGGTAGGACCAGCTTCTACGTACGCGTGTATTACCGTACCACCTACAATATTCATACCGATTAAATTATAACCAGGCGCCAATTACTTAAGCACTTTCATTGGACTTTTCACGAACAGCTTACTCCCCCCACCAGTCTCGACTATGCCAGACCACCAATATTTTGCAAAAAAACTTCTGACGCTTATCGTTATGCCGGTTTTGATTTCATTGGCATTAATGATCGCCTGTTTTTACCACTTTCAGACCAAGCAAGGACGCGTTTATGAAACGCAACTGTTACGGGTTGTTGACTCTGCACTGGCCACTCCTCTAAAAAATCAAATTAAACCGACACAAAATGTATTGGACGCGATTCTACAAATTGATGGCATTTCTTTTTTGACGCTCATCAATACCTCTGAGCAAACGACTCTCCATTACGGGCTCCCTTTGCGCCTGAAGGATTACTCTTGGCTAACCACAGTGCCTTCAGAAAACAGTATCACCTTCAGAAAAGATAGTATTCTTTACAAAGGCATTCGTATTCAAGAGCATCAATGGTTAATTGCAGGCGTCAGCTACCAAAGCTTACTTTTAGACGAATACAAGAATTTTTTTCTCGTGGTTTTTATTGGCTTGGTTGCCTTAGGCGTTATCGCCGTTTCTGCAACCAAACTCCACAACACGGTAATTGCGCCGCTTCGTATGCTGGTCATCCAAGCAGGAAAGCTATTAACTCAGCAAAGTGATAACCCTATCCAAGTGATATCGCCCTCACTATACGCGGACGTGGCAAATATTATTAATGAAATGGCGCGTTACCAAAAAGGCATGCAAGAGGAAATACAAGGAAGTGGAGAACAAGCAACCCATGAGCTAAGAGAAACCCTGGAGACGGTTGAAATTCAAAATATTGAACTGGATCTTGCTCGCAAAAACGCCTTAAAAGCCAGCAAAGCAAAATCAGAATTTTTAGCAAACACAAGCCATGAACTAAGAACACCGCTCAACGGAATACTCGGGTTTACTAGCCTTCTTCATAAAACTGCTTTAACCAATCAACAAAGGGACTACCTAGCCACCATTGAGCAATCATCCCAGGGGTTGTTAACCGTTATCAATGATATTTTGGATTTCTCTAAACTAGAAACAGGCCAGCTAACATTAGAATACAAACCAGTAGTCTTAAACGAGCTTATCGAAGAAATATTTTCTATCTACGCCCCTCAAGCCCACGAAAAAAACCTACGGCTACTATCGATTATCCAACGCAGTGCACAACTCCCACTACTAGGTGACCCAAGCCGTATACGCCAAGTTATCTCCAATCTTGTGATCAATGCAATAAAGTTTTCTAACCGTGGCAACATTGTATTAAAAGCCACCAGCTTAAGTGAAACAGACAACCAAACTGAAATAAAAATCACCATCTCAGACAACGGCATTGGCTTGACGGAGGAACAACAAACCCACTTGTTTGATGCCTTTTCAAAAGTAGACAGCAGTGATAGCCGTATTCAAGGCGGGGCGGGGCTTGGGTTAGCCATCGCCAAAGGCTTGATAAACCGGATGCAGGGTGAAATTGGCGTAGATAGCAAACCCAATTCAGGGTCACACTTCTGGTTTACCATTCGCTTAGGGCTAGACAAGGCTCAATCGCAAACCCCAGCCCTGCATAACTCCCTCTACGGCATAAACGCTCTTGCCTATGATTCTAACCCTGAAAGCTTAAGTGAAATATCACACCACCTAGAAGAATGGGGTATCTTTTATCTGGAAGAATCCAACCTTGTGGACATTGAAAAACCCCTTGCTGAAACACGCAATAAATCAGGCTTTGACATTGTAATACTAGATACCTACACCGATTTAAACAGCTTTGACAAAGACAAACTACTTCGTATCATTCACAACATTAATGCTCGTTATCAGCTCCCAATTATTGTGCTTGCCCCGTCCAGCATACAACGCTTACTCCAAGATGACATACTAGGCCTCAACACAATTCTAGTGACCCGGCCACTCATTCAAAAACAATTTCATCAAGCGCTATGTAATCAATTGAATATTGTCCAGCCTTTGTGCGCAC
>CAYZQH010000038.1:13737-17125 GCA_964480055.1 uncultured Cellvibrionaceae bacterium | reverse complement strand
TGGGTTTAGATACCAAAGGCAATTACTGCGACGGCGTACTTCAAGATGTTCATTGGCCCAGCGGCGCCTTTGGTTACTTCCCCGCTTATACGCTTGGCGCAGTCAATGCGGCGCAGTTATTTCAAGCTATGAAAAAAGACATTAGTAATGCAGAGGCTAGTATTGCTCAAGGCGAGTTTAGTGAGATTAAAAACTGGCTTGCCAAACATGTTTGGTCGCGCGCACGGTTTGTGGATTCACAAACCATTATGCGTGACGCCACCGGCGAACCCACCAATGCTGAAGCGTTGCTAGCACATTTTAAACGCCGTTATTTGTAAGGCGCCTGTATTTCATTCAAACAATCAGTATTAAAAATTTATGACTCTTCAAGACTTGCTCACCCAGATAGACCAAAAACCCAATTCGGTTGAATTTAACAACGTCATTGCTGTTATTGAAAGTAATTACACCTACACACCTGCGGCATTCCAAAACGGCAATGTGCACAACGCAAAAGGCTCTAACGAAGGGAGCTGTAAAATATTTGCGTTTGCTAAACTCAACGGCTTGTCCGCAGAGAAAACTCTGGCTTTATTTGGCGCTTTTTACCGTAACGATGTGCTTGGCAACCCACAAGGGAGCGACCATGCAAATATTCGTAATTTTATGGCATCGGGCTGGAAGGGCATTGAATTTGAATCTGAAGCACTTACCCCTATTTAATAGCGCTACACAACGTCAGCCTTCGGAGTTCGGCAAGTATTTACAGTAGCCCTTTAATCTTTGCCAGCCCATAAGCGTTAACCGTTGTGGCGTCCTTTATTTGACCATTTACCACCATAGATTCAAACTCTACGATACTAAACTCTTTTGAAATTAATCCTTCCTCCTCTTCGTCTAACGTTTTATCTCCAAAATTTAAATCCGTAGCCAAATAAATATGATAACCTTGGCTTGAGTACCCATACGCCAAATATTGATGCCCAACATATTCCATTCTTCCAGCAATTAGGCCAGTCTCTTCCTTCAGCTCACCAACAGCGAGCGACAAATGATCTACATTGGGTTGGCTTTCCCAAGAGCCTTGAGGAAGCTCCCACCACCTTGCCTCTACGGGATAGCGATATTGCTCGACCAAATAAATTGTTTTTTCTCGGATAGGAATAATTACCGCAAAATCAGGCTTATCTACTACACCGTATACCCCTTCGGACCCACTAGCCCTAAGAACCTTATCCTCTCGTACGCTCATCCATCTATTAGAGTAAACGACTCTACTTTCTAAGGTTTTGATTTCTTTCAATTCTATCTCCAACAAAAAACATAAGCATTTATAACTAACCGGCAAGATGCTGCCACGAAGTTACGATGATTGATAAGCGTGCACAAGTTATTTTATAAATAAAACGCGCGGAACCATAAAAGAGCCTTATACGGCTGTAAAGAAGTTGATAAGATTAGCCCACAGATACCTTTCCTAGCGAGGAAAGCGCCATGACACAAGCTTGCGCACTGCCAGATCTAGGTTGGCAGCCCTTTTTTCAGCAACAACTTACTCTAGAAGACTGGGACACCACCATCCCTGGGCGCATACTAGAGCAACATAAATCTGAATTACTCATAGCCACTGAGCAAGGGCAACAAACCCTTGCAGTGACACACTCAATGCCACCTTTGGTGGTGGGTGACTGGGTATTGCTTGATCAAAACCATCGTTTTATACGCTTACTCGAAAGAAAGACCTGCTTTACCCGTAAAGCCGCAGGCCCTAAGGCTCAAGCACAGCTGATAGCCACCAATATTGATACGGCTTTTATTGTTTGTGCAATGAACGAGGATTTTAACTTAAATAGAATAGAGCGCTTTCTATCTATTGTGAACGACTCTGGCGCAGAAGCTGTGGTGTTGCTGAGTAAAAAAGATTTGACGGCCACACCCGAGCAATTCGTTGCTGACGTACACAAAATAGACCGCTTACTTCAAGTAGAAGCCATTAACTGCCTGGATAAAAGCATCACCTCCATACTCTGCCCTTGGATACAACCTGGGAAAACGGTCGTCGTACTTGGCTCCTCGGGCGTGGGCAAGTCTACCGTGATTAACACGCTACTGGGGGAGCAGACGCAGTCTACGGCTGCCGCACGCAGTGACGACGATAAAGGGCGGCATACCACCACACGCCGCTCGCTCATCCCCCTTCAAACCGGGGGCCTGCTGCTAGATACCCCCGGCATGAGAGAAATACAATTGGCCGATTGTAAAGAAGGGATCGCTACAACTTTTGCGGATATAGAAGCGTTGGCACAAGCGTGTCGCTTTAACGACTGCACACACCTAAGCGAGCCCGGCTGCGCGGTGCAGCAAGCTTTACAAGCGGGCACACTAGAACAACGACGGCTGACCAATTACTTAAAACTGAAAAGAGAAGAAGCAAAAAATACCGCCACGCTGGCGGAGCAACGCTCTAATGACAAAGCGTTAGGGAAGTATTATAAACGTACACTGACACAATCGCATCAATTAAAAGGGCGATAATGTATTAGCGGCTAGCCTCAGCAAGCGTCCTTGCTCTTGAGCTGCCGCTGAATACTATTTACAACCACAGCCGACACATTAATTCGTACGGGTAACAACCACTTTTGCTACCGGCCCACTCCATTGGTAGTCTGCGCGCATTAACTCGGCCTCACCATGAATACCTGGATGCGGATAAATATACCCCTCGCCTTCGTCTTCGGGTGAGAATGGCATACCGCCACATTGCGGCCCAGGGATACTGGCACACTGCTCGTCATTTGTTTCAACACCGCCATCATAGGCATACATAAAATAAGTTTTACTGTGGTTTTTATATCGCGGTAACTGCCCACCTTGTAACGCCACTAAGCCGTCGTTGGTTGGCAATAACATTGAAATTAAGCTCAATTTTTTAAAGTAGCCTTTGGCAGTAATGGCCACCTCTGTGGTTGCACCGGGCATCAACAATCCGTCTGACTTAGCCGTTTTAAAAACGCGGCGCGACTCGTCTAGCTGCATCATTAATGGTGCAATATCACCGCCCTCTGCCACCCTAGATACGTTGTCTGAGGCAGGCTGCCCCACGTGAAATAAACTCATTGCCGGTGCGTGCGTTGCAGCCAGCATAGGTGTAAAGGCTATGCCTTTGGTTAAGTTTGTCACTTTAACCGAGTAGGACTTTTCTGTTTTATATTCTCCTGCCGAAGCAGGTATTGCAGCTAAACCTGCCATAGCAAGAACACTGGCAGTCAATGTGGCGCGTATCGTGTGTTTCATACTGTCTCCTTAGACCTTCATAGGGGTTTAACATAGGAGACACAAGCTTAAGGCTCTAGAGACCAGTAATCTTCACGCTGTGCTAATAAAACTATCACAAAGTTATCACAAG
>CAYZQH010000038.1:0-13637 GCA_964480055.1 uncultured Cellvibrionaceae bacterium | reverse complement strand
AAAGTTATCACAAGCTTGCCTATTCAACATTACGTTTGCTCAGCTTTCTTTGTAAGGTTCGGCGATGCATTTTAAGCTGCCTCGCCGCAGCAGAAATATTACCGCTATTGTCGTCCAATGCCTTTTGTATGGCTTCCCATTCAACGGCGCGAAGCGACTGCGGCTTTAGCTCCTCATCCTTTTGCTCTGGTAACTCTTCGGTAGACTTAGCCTCAAATGCGGCAACTATTTCTTTACTTGAGCACGGTTTACTTAAAAAATTAATTGCACCTAGCTTCATTGCCTGTACAGCGGTACGAATGGTGCCATAGCCTGACAACACCACTATGGGCGCATCCTTTACCGCCTTAATGGCCGGTATTAACTCCAAAGACGTAGCGTGACCAATTTTCATATCCAATAAAACGTAATCAAAATTGACAGTGCGCAAACTCTTTTTAAAAGTTTCTACCTCTGAATAATGCATAACAGTAAAACCGGCCTTATTCAGCGCCCGCTGTGTAATGTGCGCTAATGCTTTGTCATCCTCCAAATACAAAATAGTCCCAGGCATTAGAGGTTACCTTTTTTAACAAGCGGAAATTTCACAGTAACTATCACTTGATTACTTGGTTGCGCCATGTGATCTTGATTCACAGTTATGGATACCTCCCCGCCTTGCCGCTCTATCGTACTGTTGGCCAACATAGAGCCAATGCCTAATCCTTGCGCCTTGACCGACTCTGTTGGCTTACCCCACGCGGCAATAATTTTCTCCTCATCGTTACTTGTGTAATTAGAAATTAAAACCAACAAATGCCCGCCCTTGCTCTCAAATAGCACTTGCACATCAGACAGCGCAGACTCTATGGCATTGTTGATTAAATTAATCAATGCATACTGAAAAAGTGGGCTACAGGCAATTTGTAACGCCTCATTAAATTGATTCAAAAAATGAGGCACACGGCCAGGGTAGTGAAGCGAATAATAGTCGCGTAGCGTGTGAATGAGGGCTTCAACGCTCACCACTTTTTGCTCATCGCTACTATCGGCCATTGAAGAGAGCGATTTCATGGTGCTACGGCAACGGTCTATTTGCTCTTGCATTAACACAAGGTCTTGCCTTACCTGTGATTGTAATTGCTCTTCGGTTAGGGCGTTTTCTATCAGCAGTGTGAGCGTTGACAAAGGCGTTGCCAAATTATGTACGGTAGATGCAGAGACGGTTGCCACCCCCACCAGCTGTTCATTTTTTAAATGGTTTTCTCTAATGGCCAGTAATGCTTTTTGTTGCTGGCGCAAAAACCGCATTAAAAATGTGACGAACAAACAAATAAGCGCAGAGCTGCCCACAAAATTTACCCACATACCCACCAAGTGAATTTTGTAATCATTAGAGAAGTGATTAAAGTGCGCCTTAACATCCACGGCCAACAAGGCGGAATAAACCAATACGCACAACCCACATATCAACCACGCTTTAGCGCTAGACAACAAAATGGCTGCAAAAGCCACAATCACAATATAATAATAAATAAAGGGGTTTGTGGCTCTGCCTGCTACAAACACCAGCGCTAATACCCACGCAACATCTACGAGTATTTCACGCAGCTCTGCGTTGGTGCCCTTTTGCAAATAAGGCGTCAGTAACACCGCAAATGACCACAACACAACCGCGCCCAACACCCACCCCACTATAACCCAATATGCAAAGGGCCCCACGTATTGGCTCCATATTGCCAATGACATAAAAACAGCCATTACAACCACTATTCGCACAATCACTAGGCTTTGCAATGGCTTGCGCACGGGTTGGCCGGCTGCTGCCCATACAGGATCTAAAAAAGGTTTTAAAAGCATTGAAAGTCTCTTGGTGGGGGCACTAATCGCTGTACTAATAAGCCTAGCTAAACACAGGGGTGCGACAATTTGTCACTGGCCAAGGTAAGTGTTACGCCGTAAATTTGCCGCCATTTTTAACCGGCAGTAGAGTACCTTATGTCAAACCATTTGTATCACTGTGCAATTTTCTTAGCAAGTATGAGCGGCGGCTTAAGCCTATCCAACCTCGCGTGCGCTAATAGCAACCTACCCAATGACAACCTTGAAGAAGTGCGAATTTGGGGAACCAGTGTAAACAGCCGCGATGCCGGATACACCAGTGCCAACAGTATTTTGCTACCTGAAGACATGCAAGCCATTAACGCCACCACCACCGAAGACTTAGTCAAATTTGAACCCAGCTTGGTCATCCGCCGACGCTTTATTGGGGATTCTAACGGCACATTGGGTCTTAGAGGGTCCAATATGTTTCAAACGGCTCGCTCTATGGTCTTTGCTGATGGCGTTCCTTTACATTACTTACTCCAATCACGCTGGAATGGTGCGCCTCGCTGGACCATGGTATCGGCCAGCGAAATTGAAAAAGTCGAGGTGTTGTATGGGCCTTTTTCTGCCGAATACAGCGGCAATGCCATGGGCGGCGTAGTGTTAATTGAGACCGGCACCCCGCAAGAACAAGAGCTTCATGTTGATATCAGCCACATTACACAACAGTTTGCCGCCTACGGTTTTGATGACAACCTCAATGGACACAAAAGCTTTATTTCTTACGGCAATAAAACCGGCGGCTTTAGCTATTACCTCTCTTGGAACCACCTTGATAACCAAGCACACCCACAAACCTTTAGAGGTGCGGCACCAGATGCCGCAGCACCTGCCAGCCCTACGCCCGTTACTGGCAGTTTGTATGGTTTAGATGCACGAGCGCGGTCGCGGGTTTGGTATGGGGATACGGGCGTGGTGGATACCACCACGAACAATTACAAAATTAAACTCGGTTACGAATGGGAGCATTGGCAAACATTGGTCAATATTGCCTTTGAAGACCGAGCTTCCGAAAACAGCGGCAACAGTACGATTCGTGACACCAATGGCAATACCCTTTGGAGCGGTTCATCCCTGGAAGAAAACGGCCGCTTTTTTTCATTTAATTCAGAGCGTATTAATCATAACCTGTTAGACCGTGAGAGTTTATCTATTGGTCTAAGGGTAAAAGGCAGTTTGTCACAACAACATCAGTTAGAGTTAAACCTCAACCAGTTTGACATCCGTAAAGATGCACGCGCAGCCTCAAAGCTCAACCCGCTAGACCCAGCATATACTACTGATGGCGAAGTGACCGCCTATGACAACAGCGGCTGGCGCACTGCAGAGGCAAAACTTCGCAGCCAATTTAATTGGTTAAATGGGTTAGAAGTGGTTACTGGGTTACGCGTAGAATCTTACGAGTTAAATTTAAACCAGTTTGACTCACCCAATTACAAAAACGCAGTCAAAGGCGATTTGACCAGTCAGTTTGGCGGCCAAACAGATATTCAAGCGTTGTTTGCTCAACTTAATTTAGAGTTAACTACCCACTGGGATATTTCTACCGGGCTGCGATACGAAGTTTTCAATAGCCACGGGGGCTATTACAGCGATGAAATAAACAGTCAATACACTGTGGTGTATGCACCCAAAGATACGCAAGAGCATGCCTCGCCTAAATTCTCTGTGGGTTATGCCCCCAACAGTACCTGGCAATTTCGCTATGCTATTGCTAAGGCGTATCGCTTCCCTATTGTGGAGGAGTTATTTCGTCAGTACCAAAGCTACAACAGTATTAACCTTTCTAACCCTGATTTGCGCCCAGAAAACGGTACCCACCATAACCTTATGGCCGAGCGACAATTAACTAACGGTTATATACGCGTTAACCTATTTCACGAGACCGTTAAAAATGCCATTGAATCACAAAGCACTACAACAAATGATGGAGTATCACTCAGCACCTTTGTGCCTTTAGATGAAACACAAGCCACCGGGCTGGAATTTATTGTCAATCAATACGATATCTTTGATCACTTAGATATACGGTTTAACCTAACCTATACCGAAGCAGAGATTATTGAAAACCAGGCCAATCCCGAATGGGAGGGCAACGAGTTTCCGCGCATACCGAAGTGGCGCAGCAACTTATTGGCGCTATACAACATAACTGACCAATGGAATTTAGGCGTGAATGCTCAGTATGCATCAGACGTTTATGGCCGCATTCAAAATGATGACACGATAGATAACGTTTACGGTGCGCAAGACAGCTATACCCGCATCGGTTTGAAATCTCGCTATCAATTTAATCAACACGTACAAGCCAGTGTTGGCATAGACAATATCACCAATGAAATTGCTTACGTTGCGCACCCCTGGCCTGGTAGAACTCTTTATTTCAATCTATCTTATGATTTGTAATTTTCAGCCAAGCCCCTTGAATATCGGCCACCCAAATGGCCGGTATTCTAAAACCCTCAATCAACCCTACCGCCGAGTGACCAATGACCGAACATACTAAACTATACCGAGCACTGTGGCGCTGGCATTTTTATGCGGGTTTGTTGTCATTACCGTTTGTGATTATTTTGTCTATCACCGGGTCCATTTATCTTTTTAAACCCCAACTAGAAGCTTTCAGAGAGGCACAATACCAATTGCCAGCAACACCCACCCGTGTGGCTGCGCCTGCAAATAAAGTCATTGCCGCAGCTTTAACGCACGCATCTAAAACCCTTGGCCCCGCAAAGTTTAAAAGCTATAGGCTTACCACAAACCCAACCAAGGCCACGCGGGTTACCATTCAAACCAACACTGGCGCCTACTACCTCTACGTAAACCCATTTGACTTAAGCGTGGTTGGCCAAGTACAAAAAAGCCGTGTATTTATAGAGTGGGTTAAAGACCTTCACGGGGAGTTATTAAGTGGTCGTCCTGGCACCATATTGGTAGAGCTTGCAGCCAGCTGGTCTATAATATTGATTATTTCTGGGCTGTATTTGTGGTGGCCCCAAACCGGAAAAAGTTTTTGGCGTGCCCTATTACCACGGCTAAATGCAAAAGGCCGCCCTCTTTGGAGGAGCCTACATAGCGCGGTAGGTATTTGGTTATCTTTTTTTGTTTTATTTCTACTCGTCTCTGGCCTTCCGTGGACAAGCGTTTGGGGGGCAGCCTTTAAAGAAAGCCGTAAGATTTTGAGCAATGAATCTAGCCTAGACTGGCAAACAAATAGCCCCGCCGCGCAACCTTCATGGCGCACCTCAGCGGTCAGTACTTACAATCTCACGCCGCAAGTATTACAGCAAGCAACCGCATTAAACCTGTCCCCACCGGTTGAGCTTAGCGTCAGCAATGAAAAAACCATGGTTTGGAAAGTAGCCTCGCAAACCCAAAACCGGCCACTACGCAGCACAGCGTGGATCAATGGCCTTACAGGGGAGGTGACTAAGCTAGAAGCATTTACACACAAACCGCTTGTGGACAAAATTGTGGGCACTGGGATAGCCGCTCACGAAGGCCACTTATTTGGCTGGCCCAACCAATTACTGGGGATTATTACAACATTGGGGTTAATTTTTTTATCGGTCAGCGGTTTTATTATGTGGCGTAAACGTAAACCGACGGGTGCACTTGGTGCGCCACCTCGCACTCAAAAACCTTATTGGCCGTTGGCGCTTCTCATACCCATGGTGTTACTACCCACTGCCCTTGCTTCCTTTATCTTAATTTGGGTGGTGGACAAGTGGGTAAGCAAAAAAATATGGGCAAATTTCTAACATCAAATTAGATATCAATGAATAACATAAAGGTGCGCAATATAAAAAATTTGTGCGATGCGCAAACTAGAGATCTATACAATAAACGCATACTAGGCATCGCATGGTTAAACGCCAGTTTTTACACCAACCCAACCTCAGAACTATTACCTCAGAACACCTAATACACACAACGGTTAAATCCACACGCTTACGCCCGATGCTTATGGGCAGTATAATAAAACATTTCAGACACACCAAGAGCCCCACCGAATAACTACCTCAGCCGATACACTATTTGTCTCTAGCGAATGAGCTTTTTAATTGTGCCCACTTTAATGAGTATTCCCGCCTCTATTACTCGAAATAAATCCCTTATCGCACCTTAGTCGCCTTCGTACTTAGACCACCCCTTAAAAATGTGAACAAAACAGCAGATACCTCAGTATCGACTTTAGTATTGTCCAAATACACCGGCGAATAAGTGAAGGCTCGGTTTCTAGGGATTTTAAATTTTACGCACATTATTGGGGAAACATGAAAACTACAACACTGACCAGCACTTACCTATGCCTATGTTTTATCAGCATCTTTTTATTGTCGTCGTGTGCGGGCGAGTCAAGCGCCCCCGATGAAGCCCCCACCATGATGGAATCGGAAATGAAGATGGACCCCGCGCCAAAACCAGATATCGAACCTGAAATGGATACGCCATCACCAGTCAAGGACCTAAGTGTGACTGCGCCCAGTAAAGGTTGTGGCATGCCAGCATTTGCCCAAACCGGGAAATGGGTGAAACAGCCGTCATTAGATATTAATGGCAAAAAACGCAACTGGCATGTGCGCTTCCCCAATAATTATGATGCCAACAGAGCTTACCCACTGACGTTTATGTTTCACGGTTGTGGCAGCAAAACCAATAACTCGCCCATGGAAAAAGCCGCTGGCAATGATGCAATTCATGTGCGCGGTGAGTCGGTAGAGAAGTGCTGGAATGACTTAGCCAAAGGCAATGTGACCAATAAAACTGAAAGTTTTGACTTGCCCTTTATTGACGCCATGCTAGCGCAAATGCAAGCAATGTCGTGCGTGGATAAAAATAGCGTGTTTGGGGTTGGGTACAGCAGTGGTGGGTGGATAGCCACTATTTTAGCGTGCAAGCGTGCCAATGTGTTTCGCGCTCTTGGATCCATTGCTGGCGCAGATTGGGTTCACATTAATAAATTAGATGAACCGCAATGCTCTGAAGGTAAGGTAGCGCGGATGTTTATTTCCGACACCGGCGATACGGGCAGCAACCGATGGGGCAATCATAAATCCGCAGAAGCGCGGCTCGTAGAAAGAAACAACTGCACTGTAGGCTCTGAAGTAAAAGTAGATACTGCCTCGTGTGTTCGCTTTCAAGGCTGCGGCGACCATCCAATTCAACGCTGCATTACCTCTGGCAATGGTCATGGCCGCCAAGATGGTTATGCACCAAAAGCCTTTTGGACGTTTTTCTCTGAGCTTTTACCTAAAAAGTAAAAACCGCAGTTAATGCCCATCATTAAAGGTGGGCACAGCCTCACCAAAGTACACCTGTAAAGCTACTATTGATAAAAGTAGTATTGGTAGTGACAAGCATCTATTAATAATATAGGGCGAAAGATTTATTACTTTGCCTCTGCACCATGCGCCTTTAATACTTTTATAACCGCTTCATTCTTGTGCGTAGTTGCTAGGCGTAACGCCGTAGAGCCTTTTTTAGTACGCGCATCAACATTGGCACCGTAGAATAATAAAACCTTTGCCGCTTCTGGCTTATCTTTAAAGGCTGCCCAATGTAAGGGCGTTGCGCCTTCACTGTTTAGGCCGTTAATATTTTCTCCGGCTTTAATCAGTTTTTTAATTTCTTCCACGTCACCTTTGTAGGCAGCACGGTGCAATGGCGGTTCACTTTTTAGGTGGCTGTCACACGATGCACCTACACAAACGAATATCACCAGCAAAACCGTTTTAAATAACTGAGTAATCGTGGTCATCAACCTTGGCCTTTTTACCTTTGCGTTAATAACGTTGCATCCCAATAGGGTGTGCGCCCAAATTGCTGTGCAAAGTAATCAATAAAGACCCTAACCTTTGACGCCAACTGCCGAGAACTTGGGTACACGGCCCAAATACCGGTATTTGCAACCAAAGGGTAACGCTCTAAAACTTGCACCAATGCGCCAGACTCAAGCGCCTCAAAAGCGCTCCAGGTGGAATTTATAGTAATGCCCAACCCTTGAATACACGCATCCCTGACCGCTTCTCCGTTATCTACCTTAAAATTGCCCTGCGGCTTAATGGTTATTGGCCCACTCTCAGATTCAAACAGCCAATGATCTATCCCTGGCAGAATCAAACAGTTGTGGTGTAATAAATCTTGCGGGGTTTGGGGTGCATCATTGGCCGCTAAGTAACTGGGTGCAGCACATAAAATGCGTCTATCTGGCGCAAGCTGCCTGGCAATTAAACTTGAATCTTTTAACGCTGCATTGCGAATGGCAATATCAAACCCGCCCTCCACTAAATCTACAATGGCATCTGAAAACCGGCAGTCGATCTTTAGGTTGGGGTATGCGGCCATAAACCCCTTTAGGCTAGGAATTAAGTGCATGCGCCCAAACGAGGCGGGTGCAGCAATGCGCAAGGTGCCAGCCGGAGAATGCTCGCCTACGCCTACGGCCGCTTGCGCAGCTTCCACACTGGCGAGTACATCCTCTGCGTGGGGTAAAAATACTGCGCCATCTTCAGTGAGCGCAACACGGCGAGTGGTGCGATGAACCAGCCGAGTCCCGAGGCTCTTCTCCAGCTTATTAATATAAGCACTGGCCACCGCTGGCGATAAACCCAGCTGCGCCCCAGCTTTACTGATGCTGCTCAAGCTGGCGATTCGTACAAACAAATTTAGGTGGTCTAGGTTCATATTATCAACAAAATCTTAACAGTCATTCTTTATATTAAACCATTATCATCGTTAACAACCGCTTATATACTGCTTTCATCGCATTCCACTTACGCTCAATCATCAAGCTCAAACGGAGCCCACTATGAAAGCCATGACCATAAACAACTTTGGATCTACAGAAGTATTTGAACTTGCCGATGTACCTGCCCCTGCAATACAAGCTGGGCACGTTCTGGTACGCGTAGCCGCCAGTAGCGTAAACCCCGTCGATTACAAAATACGGGAGCGAGGCGAGGCCCTGCCCTTTGCTCCTGCGCTGCCGGCCATTTTGGGTATGGACTTTGCCGGCACCGTTATGGCCGTGGGTGAAGGTGTAGACGCCTATAAAGTAGGGGACGAGGTATACGGCTGTGCAGGCGGCCTAGGCGCATTACCCGGTAGCCTGGCCGAGCAAATGTTGGCCGATGCACGCTTAATTGCACACAAACCCAACAACTTGAGCATGGCCGAAGCCGCCGCCCTCCCTTTGGTGGCCATTACGGCCTACGAAGGTTTACAGCGCGCCAATGTTACTGCAGGTAAAAAGGTATTGGTGCACGGTGGTAGCGGTGGTGTTGGACACGTTGCAGTACAACTGGCCAAACATTTAGGCGCCCAGGTGTATGCCACCGGTGGCGGAGAGCAACAACTGGCATTAATAGATCGGTTAGGTGCCACCCCCATTAATTACAAAACTGAAAGCGTCGCAGACTACGTACAAACGCATACCAACGGGAAAGGGTTTGATTGTATTTACGACTCGGTAGGCGGCAATAATTTAGTCAACTCGATGGAGGCTGCCGGCCTAAATGCGCACATTGCTACAACCGTGGCGATGGCAGAGCTAGATTTAACCACGGCACATATTAAGGGGCTGTCTTTACATGTGGTATTTATGCTACTGCCAATGATCCACAATATTGGGCGCGAAGAGCACGGTGCTATTCTAGCGCACGTTAAAACCATTGTTGAGAGCGGTCACTTAAAGCCCGTACTCACAGAGCAACAATTTACACTGACCGAAGCAGCTAAGGCGCATGACTACGCCGAAAGTGGTGCGGGCATGGGCAAAGTTGTAATCATCAACGACGAAAGCTAAACCCATATTGATTACCGGTGCCCGTACATAAACCAATTACACAACACTCTGAACGTGAATTGAAGCAGATATGTCAAAAATTATTTTATTAACCGGCGCAACGGATGGCATCGGTCTGGCCACCGCAAAAAAGCTGATGTTGGACGGTCACAAACTTTTAATACATGGGCGCAACGCCGATAAATTAAAAAGAACTGAAGCTGCCTTGAATGCTTTGGGTAAGCTCCCTACCACCCCTTACTTAGCGGATTTATCCAACTTAGCTGAGGTGGATGCATTCGCAAAAGAACTTCTCAATACCCATCCGCACATAGATGTGGTCATTAACAATGCGGGAATTTACAAAACCCCCACACCCATCACACCCGATAAGTTAGACATTCGTTTTGTGGTGAATACACTGGCGCCTTATTTGTTGACTCAAAGGCTTTTACCTAATTTAAACAAAACAAGCCGCGTGGTGAATTTATCCTCTGCCGCGCAAGCTACTGTAGATTTAAATGCCCTAGCAGGTAGGGCTCATATAAACGATGATTTTAATGCCTATGCACAAAGTAAATTGGCCATTACCATGTGGACATATTATTTGGCCAAGCACTTAAAAAACAAAACCGACCCCGTATTTATTGCAATAAACCCTGGCTCGTTATTGGCCAGTAAAATGGTAAAAGAGGGGTTTGGTGTTGCCGGCAATGATATTAACATAGGCGCTAATTGCTTACTTAAAGCCAGCTTAGACGAAGAATTTGCTCGTGCTTCTGGCCTTTACTTTGACAACGACAATGGCGAGTTTACCGTACCACACCCAGATGGACGCAATATAAAACTGTGCGAAGCACTTATTCAAGCCATGTCTGATATTTTTGAACGCTTAGGTATTCAGGGGGTATAACGCTTTTTATTTTTTCCTGTTAGCGTACTGATTTAAAAAGATCACAAACCCAATAAAAGCCAAGACTCCGCCACCAGAATACACCCACTGTAAAAGCCGGCCACTGCCGCCCTCGCCCACTTCATCACCTTTTTCTGGCGTGGTTTTTTTGCGTTTATCCACCACCTTGCCACCAGGGGCTAGCTTGGCGTAAACGGTTGGGTCTTCCTTTTTAGGCGCCTGGTTGCGCACCACTAATTTATCTACTTTTTTAGGGCCCGAACTGTTAGCTGGCCTTTTAGTGCTTTTGCCGGTAGGCGCGCCAGTAGATGCCGCGCTATTGGTGCCACCTGAGTTTTTCTGGCCCTCCGTATTTTGCTTACCCGCTGCCTCATCCGTTAAGACGATGGTATCTGCTTCCACCACAATGGCATCATCGCCCGCTTCCACTACTGAATGTGTATACATTCCACCTGAAAACGGCAAGGGTTTATTCGGGTTAGAATAATCTGCCTGCAGCGCCTTAACTAGATGGGGAATATCCTCTTTAGGCGTTACTTGCCCAGTTTTTTCTTGTTTTTTAAGCAACTGGCGAATCCCGTTGTAATCCTCTTGATTTAAGAATGCGTACCCCTCCCCCACATTTAGCCAACCAGTGCCTAGGTTGAGCGTCAGTGTGTTTTGGGGTGTTATAAACAGTAAAGTACGCTCTAACGCGGTCGCGTCCACCAAGGCTTTGTTTTTGTCATCAAACCGCGTTTGGTATTTTGCAACACGCCGGTACAACTGCACAATTGGCGGGGTAACACTCGCCTTTGCGGCCTCGTCTTCGTGGCCTAATTTATACAGTACGCCTCCAGCGGCAGTCATATCCACAATGGCCACAGTACGCTCTAGCGTAAAACCTCCAAACCAATCCGTATTATCTGTTGCCCAAACGCTTACCGTAGTTGCGCCGACAATAAAAACCCACACCCTCAAAACCTTGACCATACGCTGCCTCCGCATACACTCTGCTTAATTTAAGAGTAATGCACAAAGCCTACTAACGCACGTACGCCACTTATTGGCCCACACCGTCAATAATACCTGTTTGGCAAACGTACCCAGTACCAATAGGGGCCAATATTGCGTACAGTTACAATAACCAGGGAATCAATGCCCTCGGTTTTTGTCTGTACCTCACTTAACAAGTACACCATTAATAGCCCCGCCGACAACAAGGTGCCACATGCAATTTACCTATCAAAACACCACTCAAATTTTTTTTGGCCAAGGTCAAATCCAGGCTATTCCCACTGCCATAGAAAACTCCCATAAAGTCTTGGTGATCTATGGTACAGGCTCCATCAAACACAACGGCATTTATACACAGGTGACTAAAGCGCTGAGTGGATATGACTGGTTGGAGTTTTCTGGTGTGGAGCCCAACCCAACCAAGGAAACTCTGGACAAGGCCGTTGCCCTCGTTAAAGCGCAGGCGGTTGATTTTATTCTGGCGGTAGGTGGTGGCTCGGTGATTGATGGGGCTAAATATGTGGCCGCAGCGGCTCATTACGACGGTGATGGCTGGGATATTTTAACCGGCAAGCATACCCCCCAATTGGCAACGCCCATAGGGGCCGTATTAACCTTACCTGCCACAGGCTCAGAGTCCAACACTGCTGCGGTCATCACTCAAGCATCCACCCAAGATAAGCTCGGGTTTTTATCCCCCTATGTACGGCCACAATTTGCGGTGCTCGACCCAGACGTCATTAAATCTTTACCTGAGCGGCAAATAATTAACGGCATTGTGGATGCCTGGGTTCATACCTGCGAACAATATCTAACCGCGCCACAGGGCGCCCTAGTACAAGACGGATTTGCCGAAGCTTTACTAAAAACTCTTAAGACCTTGGGCAACACTTACCCCGCACGCGACAATAACCAATGGCGCGCCAACCTTATGTGGGCCGCAAACCAAGCTTTAAATGGGCTCATCGGTAGTGGTGTTACTCAAGACTGGGCCACCCATATGATAGGCCACGAGTTAACGGCACTGTGGGGTGTTGACCACGCTAGGTCTTTGGCCATTGTTCAACCGTCTTTACTGCGCCATCAAATAGAGTGTAAACGCGCCAAGCTAGAGCAAATGGGTAAGAACGTGTTTAACCTAACGCCCAGCAATACCCTTGCAGAACAAACCATTGATGCCATTGAAGCCTTTTACCACAGCCTTGGGGTTGCCACACAGCTGACCAACTACGACGAAGACAAACCAGAAGCCGTTCGCACAGTAACCAACCGGCTCACAGCCCATGGCCTAACGGCACTGGGCGAAAACCAAACAATCACACCTACAGCGGTACAGCACATACTCGAGGTCGCCATTGCATAAATGACGTTAAGTCTCCACCCAATTCAAATACCGCTTATGACTGGCCCCTATAAATCAACACATACTAGGCGTGCACCGCCGTGCCCGTATTTTTTGATGATGGGTGATAACGTTCTAGATACAATTATCTAGGTGGAGGAAGGACACAAGTCTTTAGACTGAATGCTGCCGCAGAGCAAAGGCTGACTAAAGCCCAGCTCCCAGCGCATTTTGGCGATACTCTCTGGGTGAACATTGGGATAACTCAAGGAACGTAGTGTTAAACCTACTGATGGATTGAAACCCCGCCAAGCCTGCAATATCGGTAACGCTTTGCCTAGTTGTAACCAATAGGTGTTGCGCATGCGCAACGCGAAACTGCGTTAAGAAGCTCAGCATTGTGGTATGAAACACCTTTTGAAACAGCGCCATGGCGTAATTTGCCTGCAAGTCAACATGCTCAGATATAGAGTCTATATTAATTTTTTGCGTGTAATTTTCGGCAGTAAATATTGCCATTTTGGCCGCTTTGCTTTGGTGCTCATAGAACCTAGCACTGCTTTTGGGGACGATAGGTTGATCCACCTGGCCCATGGCAAAACGCGTCAAACGCGCCCGCACCTCCAGTTCGAACACTCCAGGGTTCTGGCCCACTTCCGCCTCCCACAATTTAAAGCGGGCAGCGTCTAAGGCTCCACATTCTGGGGCACCGTCCTTCACCAAGTCAGAGTTCA
>CAYZQH010000037.1:0-17197 GCA_964480055.1 uncultured Cellvibrionaceae bacterium | reverse complement strand
ACAAACAATACCAAGAGGTTCAATACATGGCCGCAAGAAAAGCACCAGCCAAAAAGCCCGCCGCTAGAAAAGCACCGGCTAAAAAAGCACCGGCACGCAAGGCTGCAGTCGCAGCGCCAGCCAAAAAAATCAAATCCATTAAAGAGCGCTACTCAAAAACTCAAGTATTGAATCAAATTTCCGAGTCTACTGAACTAAGCCGTAAGCAAGTAAGCGCAGTGTTAGACGAGCTTTCAGACATCATTGAAGGCCACATAATGAAGCGCGGATGTGGCGAGTTTGTATTGCCGGGCCTAATGAAGATTGTCACCGTTAAAAAGCCTGCCCGTAAGGCACGCAAGGGAATTAACCCTTTTACCGGCGAAGAAACCACCTTCGCTGCCAAGCCTGCCAGCATTCAAGTAAAAATTCGCCCACTTAAAAAACTCAAAGAAATGGCCGAATAACACTTGCATGGCGCCCACCCTTGGGCGCCACATTCCACTGAAGTTAGCCTCCGTCGGAAGCCAACTGGCCTCTGCTAATCAGCCAGACACCTTACCTTCCCCCTCGATCCGGGCCTACGCTACCACACAAGTCTAAGCTGTCACTGTTGTACTTACGTCAAAGAGCTTGAATGGCCACCGTTTATGGCTACTAACCCATTCTCAAAAAAGACACACAAGCCGACAGAGTGCCTGCTATTGCGTATGTATCAGTGATTCAGCCACATTTTTTAGGTTAAACTGCCCCTTTAACTTAGCCCTGATTAAGAGCACCATTCATGCGAGCAACCCAGTATCTTATTGCAACCCAAAAAGAAACCCCTTCTGATGCCGTGGTTATTAGCCATCAGCTGATGCTACGCGCAGGGATGATACGAAAATCCGCCTCCGGCCTATACTCTTGGCTGCCACTCGGCCTTCGAGTGCTGCGCAAGGTTGAAGCGATAGTACGCGAAGAAATGGACAAAGCCGGAGCACAAGAAGTATTAATGCCAGTAGTACAGCCGTCTGAGCTTTGGCTAGAGTCTGGGCGGTGGGAGCAGTTTGGCCCAGAACTCACACGTTTTTCTGACCGTCATAACAATGAGTTTTGTCTAGGTCCAACGCACGAAGAAATCATTACCGACTTGGTCCGTCACGAGCTCAATAGCTACAAGCAGCTACCTGCAAATTTTTATCAAATTCAAACCAAATTTCGCGACGAAGTTCGCCCCCGTTTTGGCGTTATGCGTGCACGTGAGTTTTTGATGAAGGACGCCTACTCCTTCCACCTTTCACAGGAGAGTTTGGAATCCACATATAAAGTGATGTACCAAACCTACAACACGATATTTGACCGCCTTGGCCTAGAGTATCGCGCAGTATTAGCAGACACAGGCTCCATTGGCGGCACGGCTTCACACGAATTTCACGTTCTGGCCGACAGTGGCGAAGACGATATTGTGTTTAGCAATGAAAGCGCCTACGCCGCCAATATAGAAATGGCCGAGGCGCTGGCGCCCAGCACAAGTGCCGAAACCCAAAAGCCACAAGCAAAGGTTGCCACCCCCAACACCAAAACCATTGAAGAAGTTGCCTCACTCTTAAACGTAGCGCCCGAACAAACAATAAAAACTCTAATAGTGCTAGGGGAAGAAGACGAGAGCGGTCTAGCGCCACTGATAGCGCTTTGTCTGCGTGGTGACCATTCGTTAAACGAGATAAAGGCCGGAAAAGTCCCGGGCGTTGCAAACCCCGTCACCTTTGCCAGCGAAGAACGTATTCTAAAAGAACTTGGCGCACCGATCGGCTCACTCGGCCCTGTGGGGCTGTCTATTCTAACCGTGATCGATCGTGCCGCCGCAGCCAGTGTGAACTTTGCTTGTGGCGCCAATGAAGCGGATTACCACTTGGTGAATGCCAATTGGCCCCAAGCTCCAAAAACGTCAGATATTCGTAACGTCACCCGCGGCGACCCAAGCCCGGATGGTAAAGGCACGGTTGAAATTAAACGCGGCATTGAAGTTGGGCACATTTTTCAGCTGGGGAGCAAATATTCTTCAGCAATGAAAGCAAACGTACTTAACGAAAACGGCAAAGAACAGACGTTAATGATGGGCTGCTACGGCATCGGGGTTTCTCGTATTGTCGCCGCTGCCATAGAACAAAACCATGATGACAACGGCATTGCTTGGCCAAATGCCATTGCACCGTTTCAAGTGGCTTTGGTTCCCATCAACATGCACAAATCAGAAGCCGTAAAAACACAATGTGAAGCGCTCTATTGCGAACTGACTGCAGCGGGCATTGAGGTATTATTTATGGACGAACCCAAGGCTCGCCTCGGAGTAATGCTCGCGGATGTCGAGCTGATTGGCATACCGCACCGTGTGGTCGTTGGCGATAGAGGGCTGGCGGACAAAAACATTGAATACAAGGGCCGTAAAGATGCCGAAAGTCAAAATATTCCCGTAGACTTGATCGTCTCATTTATTCAACAACAACTTGCCTAACCTTGAGCTTAACGATGCGCAGGTGGTGTTTCATTCTTTTTTGGGGGCTGGCTTGTTCAGGCTTACTTGCGGGGTTATTTCCCTCTTACGCCACAGCAACAGCCCAAGAGATAGACCCTGCTTTGCGCGCAGCGCTAAAAAAATCTATTAGTGAGGCCAGCAGTTTTGAAGACCGCTACGATGCGGAAGTTTGGCTTGTTGCTAAATCCACGTCCTTGGCACGCTATGTCAAAGACCCTGAAGAACGTTTTCGAATTTTAAGGCTGGTGCACAAAGAAGCATCACGCGTAGGGCTGCAACCCAACCTTGTATTAGCCGTCATTCAAATTGAAAGCGCGTTTAATCGCTTTGCCGTTTCTAGAGTTGGCGCCCAAGGCATGATGCAAGTCATGCCTTTTTGGAAAAAAGAAATTGGCCGCGAGCAAGACAACTTAATCAACCTTGAAACTAACCTACGTTACGGCTGCACCATCCTAAAACATTACCTAGACAGAGAAAAAGGCCGCTGGGCGCCCGCCCTCGCACGCTACAACGGCAGCTACGGCAAAACCTGGTACCCAGAAAAGGTACTGACCGCCTGGGAAAAGTACTGGCGTTAACCGATATTTCTCGCCCTAGCCCAAAGTAATATGGGCCGCTTTGGCTACATCTGGCAAAATTTACAAACCATAAAAATAGCCCTACAATGGTTGGTTTTTCAGGCAGCCCACTAGCTGCCTGTTTTGTTTTTAGGGCATGCGCTTTAGTGTGTCACACTGCTTGCAATAGCAGGCTCCACAGCTGGTTGAACCTAATTTATGGCGCTTATGAATACCTACGGGAATAGATCTACCACTTTGGTTCGAGGAGAAGGCCCCTACGTATGGGATGACCAAAACCAACGCTACTTGGATGCCTTAAGTGGCATTGCCGTGTGTGGTTTGGGGCACGCGCACCCGGCCGTTACTGCTGCGATCACTGAACAGGCACAAAAGCTTCTGCACGTATCCAACTTATACCTCATTGAGCCGCAAGTGGCCTTGGCAGAAGCTTTAATCCGACTATCAGGGATGGATACCGTCTTTTTTTCCAACTCTGGTGCAGAAGCTAACGAAGCGGCCATAAAAATCGCACGCAAATGGGGGAATGACAAAGGCATCACTAACCCCCATATCATTACCACAGAAAATAGCTTTCACGGCAGAACCATGGCTACACTAACGGCCACAGGTAACCCAAAAGTGAAAACGGGGTTCACGCCTTTAGTCAGTGGGTTTTCACACGCACCCTATAACGATATCGAAGCCATAGAGGCCGCCGCTACACCAGAGACAGTGGCCGTAATGATAGAGCCCATTCAAGGTGAGGGGGGCATTCATATTCCCTCCCCAAACTACCTAAAAGCTTTGCGAGCACTGTGCGACAAAAATCAATGGTTGTTGATTTTAGATGAAATTCAAACAGGCAACGGCCGAACTGGAAAGTTCTTCTGCTACCAACACTTCGACATACTCCCCGACGTAGTCACCACAGCCAAAGGACTCGGCAACGGCGTACCGATTGGCGCGTGCATTGCAAAGGGGGTGGCAGCGGGCGTTTTACAGCCGGGTAATCATGGCTCCACATTTGGCGGCAATCCAATGGCGTGTAATGCTGCCTTGGCGGTCATTAATACCATAGAGAACGAGCATCTTCTGGCGCGCGCTGAAGCACTTGGTCAACGCATGCATTCCCAATTGGAAGAAGCCCTTTGGGCGCCAGAAATAAACAACAAGGTCACAGAAGTACGTAGCTTTGGCCTGCTAATTGGTATTGAATTAACCAGCGATTGCACCGAGTTGGTAGAGGCCGCTAAACAAAAAGGCCTGCTGATTAATGTTACCGCTGGTAATACCATCCGCTTACTCCCACCGTTAATTTTAACCAATGAAGAAGCAGATCAAGTGGTTCAAACGGTTGTTAGCCTAATAGAAGCCTTTTAGGAGGGCTTTAAATGAGCGTTCGTCACTTTCTCACCTTAAATGATATTACCGCCGAAGAATTAAACGGCATTATTGAAAGCGCCATCGCACTCAAAAAGTCTTGGCGCCAAGGTGAAGTACAAGCCCCACTGAATAACCACGTACTTGGGATGATTTTTGAAAAGTCCTCCACACGTACACGCGTGTCTTTTGAAGCAGGTATGACACAACTGGGGGGCTCTGCCATATTTTTATCACCACGCGACACCCAATTAGGGCGCGGCGAACCTATAGAGGATTCGGCGCGCGTGCTATCACGCATGGTGAATCAAATTATGATACGCACCTTTGAGCACGAAAAAATTGAACGATTTGCAGAGTACTCAAAGGTCCCAGTGATTAATGCACTCACCGATGACTATCACCCATGCCAATTGTTGGCTGATATACAAACCTACGTAGAACACCGTGGTAGCCCTAAAGGTAAAACTGTCGCGTGGATTGGTGACGGAAATAACATGTGCCACTCGTATATGAATGCCGCCGCGCTGTGTGACTTTCACTTGAATATCGCCTGCCCAGAGGGGTTTGAACCCAACCAAGACCTCATTAAAAAACACAGCAGCCGCGTTACAGTAACCAATAACCCCGCTGCTGCGGTGAAAAACGCCGACTGGGTAGCAACAGATGTTTGGGCCAGCATGGGCCAAGAGGGGGAACAAAACGCACGGCTGCAAAAGTTCCAGGGTTACCAAGTTAACCACGAGCTAATGCAAGCGGCCAATAAAAACGCCATATTTATGCATTGCCTACCTGCCCATAGAGAGGAAGAAGTGAGCGCCGCGCTGATAGAAGACGCCAATGTATCTGTTGTTTGGGATGAAGCAGAAAACCGCCTGCACGCACAAAAAGCCCTGATGCTTTTTTTACAGAACCACGCTAAGCAAGCACGAAGATAGCCGCCGGCATGGTTACCGCGCTCAACGTACAAGACTTGGTTTGTCGATACGAGTCAGAACTGAATGGCTCGCCGGTTATAGACCGTTTGAGTTTTACCCTCAAAGAAAATGAAATTGGCTGCTTGGTTGGCTCAAGCGGGTGCGGTAAAACCACCGCCTTGCGAGCCATTGCCGGGTTTCAGAAGGTAGACGAAGGCCAAATAACACTGTTTGACCAGCAACTTAGTAGCACTCAACACCACGTCCCACCCGAGCAGCGCCGAGTTGGCATAGTGTTTCAAGATTACGCCTTATTCCCCCACTTAACAGTCTGTGAAAACATTACCTTTGGTATCAATCACCTTTCCAAAGCGCAACAACACCGCTTGTGTACCGAGTTATTGGGACTGGTTAAATTAACCCACTTAGACCACCGCTACCCCCATGAATTATCAGGGGGGCAACAACAACGCGTTGCCCTAGCACGCGCACTGGCGCCTTCACCGAAGCTGCTCCTACTGGACGAACCCTTATCTAGCCTAGATACCGACTTACGCCGCTCATTGGCGCTGGAGCTGCGCGACATTCTAAAGGCGCGAAGCATCTGTGCCATTATGGTGACACACGATCAAGAAGAGGCGTTTGCCTTTGCTGACAAGGTGGGCGTGCTGCACAATGGGCGGCTACAGCAGTGGGACATACCTTACAGCCTGTACCACGAGCCGCAGTCGCGGTACGTTGCCAACTTCATTGGTCAGGGTGTGTTTATTCCAGGCACAGTATCAAGTACAAACACGATTGAGACAGAGGTAGGCTCCTTAAACACCGCCCGGCCCCTAGCATACCCTCGGTCGTCGCAAGTCGAGGTATTGCTGCGCCCAGATGATGTGGTGCTTGATTCGAACCCCACATACAGTGCAAAAATCACCCGCAAAGTTTTCACCGGAACTTCTACGCTATACACGTTAAAACTGCACACTGGCTCCACTATTGAAGCCGCCCTGCCCAGCCACCATAATTTTGATTGCGGGCACGAAATTAACATCAAACTGGATGCAGACCACGTTATCGCCTTTGAACGGCCCTAAGAGTCGGCTCACCACTTCATCAGTACCAGCTTACGCTAACTCAGAAAACCCCCGCCATTGTTCGGAACATTGCCCTCAGACATCACACCAAACTTGAATAGGTTGCGATCAATAAACTGCCCTACATAGATAACTGAAAAGCCCAAGTATTTACACAGCAACTGAAGAAAGATTACAAGCAACTCGAAAAAACCAAACAAAAATACGAAGCGCTCAGTACCTCCAGTGTACTTACCGGGGTATTAAGCCGCGCGGGCATCAGCGAGTTTTTAAGTAAGCTATTTGACAGTGATTACGAGAAAAGCCAGCTAGGGTGGCGAGGAATTTATATTAATTTGCCCACTCTCCACCAACACACACATACAAAACTTGGCCACTAAAATTCGTTGCTAAGTAGAGCAGCACAGCTTCTAGCCCGACGACCCATTAGAGGTTACCATCAGTGTTGGTGCCACCGTAGCAAAACGTGAAGAGCCTTTCGCAAAAGCCTTTAAACGTTTAGACAACGCCTTGTACGACGCCAAACACAAAGGCCGAAATACGGCGGTTTGTGCTTAGAGTAAACACTCGGAATTTACAAAAATATCCCTGGTCGCCAATCAAATCTGTGGTGACAGCGTTGTTAAAAACGATTGAGGTGGCTCAATCAACCCTCCAATAAAAAAGCCCGCTAACGCGGGCTTTTTGAGTTTTGGGCTCTAAGGTAATTAAATACCCCAGTGGTTTTTCAGCATATTCAACTTAACATTATCTATGCCTTCCCAAACACCCCAGTTACTACCATGGTTATATATACCACCTGTGTCGCTGGATTCTGGATTAATACCCCAGTAGCAAGACTCAATATCATGGTCATTCATGTACCCGGCAAAAATTTTCTGCCACTGGAAGTCGATATTGTTGCTCTCGCCTGCACCATCTACATGGCCCCATGCATCCGCTTCAGATTGTCGCGCGCCGCCGCCGGTAGGCCAGAAGCGGTTTCCGCCCCACTCGCCGACCACAATGGCATAACCCATGTCGCGTAAGTAGCCAAAATGCTCTTCCCAGCCTGGCTCCATGCGCGAACGCTCCAACTTCATATTACACTTGGCTTCAGCCGCATGTTCACCGTGCATCTTGTCATTATCGATACATGCTGGGGTACTACCAAATTCCATAAACTGCCTTTGTTGGTATACCGCAGGGCCATATGTGTGCGGGGATAATACCAATTTATCTTGTGGAATTTTCAATGGGCGATTGGTGAAGCCATAGAAGTTCTCACCCCAGTTTGGGTTGGCATCTAATGAACCATGGGGCTCTATCTCATTAGTGGCATTGCCGCCAGAAATACCTTGAACAAAGATCAAGATATCGTCATTAATGGCTGACATGGCAGCATAAGCTTTCTCTGACAAAGTCGCCCACTCGTCCCAGGTGTACTCCCAAGGCTCATTGAAGATATCGATACCAATCACGTTTTTGTAACTTTTAGCGATGGTGGCAATCTCACGGATATCCTCAAGCCACTTAGCTTCGTTGTAGGTATGGACATTTTGCGCGCTACCAGCAGGTCCACAGGAATAATTTTCGCGTCTAAACTTGTAATCACTGCCACGATCTTTATCCACATATGGCGGTGTAGCATCCAACCGGCCTGCACGCCAACCCACATAGTTTGAGCACGAGTGAATATCAATCATCACATTCATGTCATGATCCCGCGCGATTTTAAGAAAACCTAGCATCGCATCGCGCGCAGTGGCGTAGGGGTATAAATCAGGGTTATTTTTGTGGAAGCCTGCATCACGCCGACCCATTGGGTCATTTGGATCCAGCGTTTGCGGTGCAATTGGCAAGCGAATGGTATTAATACCCATACCCTTGATTTCTTTCATATTAGATTCGATTGTGCGATTGGATTTCGCATAAAACATATTACCGATATACAGCTCCATCGGTGCTGGCCCAGACTCTTCGTGCTTGCCTTCCAAACCAAACCAGTTACCACAGCGAACGGGTAATACAGAACCATCTTTGGTCACTTTGCCTTGAGCGTTTACACGGAAGATACCGTTAGTCCCACTGGTGAAAACTGGGCTGTTACCGCTTGAGCTAGAGCTTGAAGAGCTACTAGAGCTAGATGAACTACTAGAGCTGGACGAGCTAGAAGAACTTGAGCTAGACGAGCTGGAACTCGAACTAGAAGAAGGGTTAGTAAACCCACTCGACGAGCTAGAACTAGACGAAGTGTTGTTATTAGACCCGCTAGATGAAGACGACGTGTTACCGCCGCCACAGGCCGCTAATAACGCTATTGAGCTGCTCAATAGCGCGGTTTGAAGTACTCTCTGGCCTAAGTGCCAGGTTGCTTGGCTTGACATAGAATCCTATCTCCAAATAGCTAATTCAATTATTGTTTGATATTCAGTTCGCATCACTTACACCGTACTGCGTCTATTTTGATAATCAACTTTATTAAACGGATGGCTAACAAGCATGGAGTTGACAAAATAGTGTTTTGGAACACTAGAGTTTAGGGATGTAAATTAAATTAAACTGTGAAAACGGTTACACAATTGATACTAGGGCCTGCGAACACGTCCCCAAAAAACACATAAACCCTTTAACTCACACAAACATCAAGATCAAAACTCATACTTTAGAACCAGATAAAACCAACACCATGGCCCGGTAATACTTACCCTGCAGGCCCAATTTGCCTGCACAGCTGGCAAATTGATAAAAAAACCCTCGCCTGACAAAGTCAGGCGAGGGTTAAGCGGAGAGCGGATGGCACACAATAAAAGCCACCCCTCTAACACCCACCGTGTGCGCCTTGATGCGAAAGACGCAAGCACAACACTACACCACTAAACCCCAGTCACGGTGGAATCTAAACACCTTGATCAACACCGCCAGCCTTGGCCGCGCTTACCGCCGTTGAGCGGCTGCTATCGCACTCCTCAGTGATAGCTCAAAGTGTATAAACCTTTTGAAAAAAGCCTTCGCAATTTGGCTCTCTTCCAATGATTCAATCTTAGGTTGAGCTTTAAAAGAACCTTTAATTTGGTGCTTCAGCAACCCATGGTTATGCGGCTGAACAACAATCAACCACTCAATGAAACCGTTTACATTGTGCTTCATTTTCTAGAGCTGCTCAATGCTTAAATGACAAAAATCTGACAACCAGGGGGATTTGTTACCTATCGCACAAATCTTAAAATTGGGCTTTTCTAAAAGAAACAGTTTGTAGACAAATGAAGTGAAAAAAGGGGAACTTCGCCGATATTGGCCTTACCAATCCACATAAAAACCAGCTGGCGGTAAACCATAAGGACAACCAACTGGCCGCCCAGAAGCTCTGGGCGGCGCTCAGTTATTAGGTTTCAACCTAACTTTCGCGACGCATATGGGGGAAGAGTAATACATCGCGAATGCTTGGCGAATCGGTCAGCAACATGACCAGCCGATCAATACCAATACCTTGGCCAGCTGTGGGCGGCAAACCATATTCTAATGCACGAATATAATCGGCATCGTAGTGCATGGCTTCTAAATCTCCAGAGTCCTTCTCTGTCACTTGGGCCTGAAAACGCTCGGCCTGATCTTCTGCATCGTTAAGCTCGGAAAACCCATTGGCAATTTCACGGCCACCCACGAAGAACTCAAAACGATCCGTCACAAAGGCGTTGTCATCGCTTCTTCGCGCCAACGGGGAAACCTCAGTTGGGTACTCGGTAATAAAGGTCGGCTGCTCTAAGCGGTGCTCAACCGTTTTTTCAAAGATCTCTATTTGTACCTTACCCAACCCCCAGGAGTCTTTCATGGGGATACCAAGACCTTTGGCAACCTTTTTAGCAGCCTCAAGCGTATTGATGTCCCCCCCGGACAACTCAGGGTTATACTGCAAAATAGAGTCAAATACGCTCAGCCGCGTGAAGGGTTTTGCAAAGTCATAAATGACGCTTTCGTCCTCAGACTTGGTATTGACCACTTCGGTGCTACCCAGCACTTCTTGAGTCAACTGCCTTAGCATGTCTTCAGTCAAATCCATTAAGTCATTGTAATCCGCGTACGCCTGATAAAACTCCAACATTGTAAACTCTGGGTTATGGCGCGTACTTAACCCCTCGTTGCGAAAGTTTCGATTAATCTCGTACACACGCTCAAAACCGCCCACAACCAAACGTTTTAGATACAGCTCTGGTGCAATACGTAAATACATGTCCATATCTAACGCATTATGGTGCGTCACAAATGGCCGCGCGGCGGCACCACCGGGAATGGCTTGCAACATTGGGGTCTCCACCTCCAAAAATTGCTGGGCGTTCAAATAGCTGCGCATAAACTGAATAATTTTTGAACGCAGCACAAAGGTATCGCGTACCTCTGGGCTTACAATTAAATCCACATACCGCTGCCGGTAGCGCAACTCTTGATCCGCCAACCCATGAAATTTATCAGGTAGAGGGCGGAGTGCTTTTGTTAACAATTGGTACTGCTCTAAGTTGACGTACAAATCGCCCTTACCGGATTTATGAAGAACGCCCTGCACCCCGACAATATCACCAAGGTCAATGCTTTTGGCAAACGGGCGTGCTTCTTTAGTGACATACAATTGAATAGTGCCGCTACCATCTTGCAGCACCATAAAGGCTCCACGATTGCGAATAACGCGCCCAGCCACGCTTACGGTATGATCGGCCTGCTCCAATGCCTCTTTTGATTGCTCGCCAAACTCACACTGCAAGTTGGCAGCTTGATGCTTTGGCCGAAAGCCGTTGGGAAATGCTTGACCCTGCTCACGCAACGCGGTTAATTTTGCTCTGCGCTCTGTAATCAGTTTGTTCTCGTCTGTCGTTTGGTCGGTCATGGGCTCGGTCTTATCAAAAATTTTAAATTATACGATTCGCCAACGGGGGTGGGCACAAACTTGTGGTTTGTGCGCCTCATAGGCCTGCTTTTAAACTTGCTTCTATAAATTGGTCTAAATCGCCGTCTAGTACCGCTTGGCAATTGCTCGATTGCACACTGGTGCGTAGGTCTTTAATACGTGAATCGTCCAGTACGTAAGATCGAATTTGGCTTCCCCAGCCAATATCGGCTTTGGAATCTTCTAAGGCTTGCTTCTCGGCCGAACGCTTTAGCATCTCTTGCTCGTACAAACGCGCACGAAGCATTTTCATAGCCTTATCGCGGTTCGCGTGCTGAGAGCGCTCACTCTGGCACTGGACTACTACACCCGTTGGCTCGTGCGTAATTCGAATGGCCGAGTCTGTTTTGTTCACATGCTGCCCCCCTGCCCCACTTGCCCGATATGTATCCACACGCAAATCGGCAGGGTTAATATCTATCTCTATATCATCATCAATCTCAGGGGCAACAAACACTGATGCAAACGAAGTATGGCGTCGATTACCAGAATCAAAGGGGGATTTGCGCACCAAGCGGTGCACACCCGTCTCTGTTCTTAGCCAGCCAAATGCATATTCGCCTTCAAAACGAATGGTGGCGCTTTTTACCCCAGCCACCTCACCTGGCGAGGCCTCCTCTAAAGTCGTTTTAAAACCCTTAGCCTCCCCCCAGCGCAAATACATCCGCAGAATCATCTCGGCCCAGTCTTGCGCCTCCGTGCCTCCGGAGCCGGACTGAATATCCAAATACGCATTGTTCGGATCCATTTCACCCGAAAACATCCGTCGAAATTCTAACTTGGCCAGCTGAGACTCTAGCGCTCCAACTTCTGCACGAATATCTTCTAAGCTGGATTCATCGCTCTCTTCTAACGCCATATCAATCAAGTCACGACAATCCGCAACGCCTTGCTCCAACGACTCGACGGTATTGACCACTTGCTCCAAGCTAGAGCGCTCTTTACCTAACGCTTGCGCACGGTCAGGCTCATTCCAAACATCAGGCTCGGCCAGTTCACGCTCCACTTCATCCAAGCGCTCTTTTTTTGTGTCATAGTCAAAGATACCCCCGAAGTGCATCACCACGTGTGCCCATATCGGTTAAGGCGTTCAATAAAGGATTAACTTCCATAAAGCATCTCGCACATAACGCTACGCGTAAAAAATAGGGCGCGATTGTACCTTAATTGCTTTTGTTCCTGAAATAACAGAAAAATTGCCCACTATTTTTGCGAACAACATAACAGGGGTAAAAACACCAATTGATGCGTAATAAGACTTTTTATTTTTAGATCAAATTATTTTTAGGGAATTTTTCACTGTATCTTATGAGAAATAGCTATTAAAATTCTGATCCGTCTAGAAGTTTGCAATCACTACGGTCACCAATTGCACACATTGGTTGTTAAGTAATCGATTCTCAATGTAGGCCTCTCAAAAAATACACAATATCAAGCGTTACGAGCAGCGTGCTCCGTTACCATAGACTCCTGTCTACAGCTATCATAGCGGCTGAGTATACAAAGATTAGGAAGAACAGGATCAAGGTATATACAATACGCACTGCCCACGGAGAATGAACTTATGGATTCTTACAAGCACGTTGAAGCAAAACCCAAGGTTTTGTTTATTCACAGCAACCCCAATAGCCAAGAGCAGTTTAAAAAGTTGCTTGGCTCTGTATTTGATGTTCAAACTGCATCAGGGCGTGATGGGTTGACTACTGTGCGCGAGTTTGTACCGGACGCCATTATTTTGGACGTAGATTTACCCAACCACGATTGCTTTAGTGTGTGTAGGCTGATCCGGCAGGAGCCGGAATTCACACGGACACCGATGTTATTTTTGTCGCAGTTACACGGCAAAGACGAACAATTTAAAGGCTTTGACGCCGGTGGAGACGACTACATTCAAAAGCCGGTTTCTCTTCAAGCCTTACAGACAAAGATTACCCAATGCCTCGAAAGAGTTCAAAACACCCAGCACCCCACGGCAGACGAAGACAACGCCTACCCAGAGCTGGATCAAAACATTCAGTATTTACACGAATTTTTATTACAGCTCATTGACGCATCAACCACCACAGGCTTGGGCGACTTGGTTTTGAGCAGCCTAAGTAAGATGGGGTTAAAAGGTGCTCTACATTGGCACTTTAGTGATCAAACATACTCTTCAATAGGCCCCTTAACGGACCTAGAGAATGTGTTATTACACCAAACTAAAAGCAGCTTCCCAGCCGAGCGCTCTGCTCGATTCGTATGGGGGTCTGTAAACGTCAGCGCCATCATTCACAATATGCCAAGCCCTGCACATCCGCAATTTCAAACCATGCGCCAACTATTGAACACACTTTTTGCTGCAACGGATAAACGCATTAGTTCACCGGAGCTTTTAGAGCCCAATGCCTCCGATGGCATTGACGCTCAAAAACCCTTGATATACGGAGATAAGCTAGAAGCCGCGCTCGAGGCGCTAGAGCATCAAAGCGAGCACTTTCTAAGCGTGCTGTCTAAATCACTTCAAGACCTAGCGGGCAACACGAATATCGGCGAGTTCGAACGCCAGGAGTTTCACAGTCTTCTCAACCACGCCACTCAAGCCCGCATTGGCATTTACGATCAATGCCTTGAAGCACAAAGCCAGCTTGGTTTAATTAAAGAGCACATCACAGAGCCGGCTTAAGCAGACTCCATATACTCCACCAATAGCTGGCAAGTCTGCTGCCCACGGAAATGATTGACACTGAGTTTGTAGGCGGCCAGTATTTTTTGGCATTCAGCATTCGGCCAAAGCTCAGTATCCACGTTAAACGCAATAGCATCGACAACAACACCCTCTGCACCCGCCGGTGTCAGCACCATTTTTAAGTGCTTTTGACCAACAATACGCTGCTGAATAAGGTGAAATTCGCCATCAAATACCGGCTCTGGAAACGCTTGCCCCCAAGGGCCGCCTTGCTCGATTTCATCAGCCAACTGCACATTAATTTCTTGTGCTTCAAGCGGGCCATCTGACTCAATCACCGCTTGCAAACCCGCCGCCCCTATTTGTTGATCCACCGCTTTTGCAAACGCCAGACAAAAACGCTCATAATCTGATTTTTCCAAGCTCAGCCCGGCCGCCATGGCATGGCCGCCAAATTTGGACAGTAGACCTGGGTTCTGGGTGGCCACCCAATCTAGGGCGTCCCGCAGGTGGACACCGGCGACAGAGCGCCCCGACCCTTTCAGTGCACCGTACTCATCCTCTGCAAAAATAATGACCGGTCGGTGGAATTTTTCCTTAATGCGCGAAGCCAATATACCAATTACGCCTTGATGCCAGTCCTCTTGATACAAGCACAGGCCCGAGGGCAATGATGGTTCGCCCGTTAGAATCATAGACGCCAGTAGTTTCTCAGCTTCCTTTTGCATGCCGCTTTCAATGGCTCTGCGGTCTCGGTTTAAGGCGTCTAAATCTTGCGCCAACCGAAGAGCCTCTGCAGGGTCATCCGTTAACAGGCACTTTATTCCTAAGCTCATATCATCCAATCGCCCGGCGGCGTTTAGCCGTGGCCCAACCATAAACCCTAAATCAGAAGCCTTTAACTGAGAAATGTTTCTGCCGGCAACTTGCATAATGGCTTTGATGCCTTCGCAGGTGGCGCCGGACCGCATTCGCTTAATGCCCTGAGTGACCAACAATCGGTTGTTGTAATCCAAAGGCACAACATCTGCCACAGTCCCAAGGGCCACTAAATCTAATAACACCGCCAAATTTGGCTCTGAGCGCTCTGCAACAAACCAACCTTCGTCGCGCAGCGCACTACGAAGCGCTAACAACACGTAAAAAATAACGCCAACCCCGGCTGCATTTTTACTGCCAAACTCACACCCAGGCTGGCTAGGGTTAACAATCGCTGCCGCGTTGGGCAATGTCCTTCCTGGTAAATGATGATCTGTCACCAGTACTTTTATTCCTAGCGCATTGGCCTTGTCCACGCCCTCAACACTGGCAATACCATTGTCGACGGTAACAATTAAATCAGGCTCCAGGCTTTGCGCCACCTCCACAATCTGCGGGGTTAACCCATACCCAAATTCAAAGCGATTAGGCACCAAAAAATCCACGCTGTCGTGGCCTAACAACTTTAAACCACGCATAGCCACGGCTGTACTCGTGGCGCCATCAGCGTCAAAATCACCCACTATCAGCACTCGCTGCTGCCCTTTGAGCGCGGCAATCAACAACTGCACCGCAGCCTCTAGCCCTTTCAAATTCGGCGGCAACATGCGGCTCAATAAATAAGATAATTCTTGCTCATCTTCTACACCACGCGCGGCGTATACTTTTTGTAACACCAGGGATTGGGCAGGCAAGGAAGGAGCACTTTTCAGGTTACGGCGTTTTATTGTTTTTTGAAGCATAATCGAGATTCAGTGGCTTTACTTAAGAAGAGGGAATTAAAGGCTTGAACGTTTTAGTAAACTAATAATTATTCTACGCCACAGACTACAATAACCGTTAATTAACGGCACGCCTACTATGAGCTTTCTTACCAGGTCACCATTGATGCCCTTAAAGGTTATTTTCGACGCTGGCGACGAACACTATGTAACTCCCGGTCAAACTGGGTGTACAGGCTTTCAATGGTTCGGGTAATCTCGTCAAAATAAACGGTTGCCGCAATTTGCGGGCCACGCATTAAAATATGCTTATCCACATAAACAAGCACTGCCAAGATATTTTGAAGGTTGTGCGCGGTGAGGTTATTTCTACAGCGCGGCGTATCTAGAAGCTCAATGATACTGCTTTTCACCTCTTCAATATTTTTTCGCAACTTGTCTAAATCAGCCCCCTCCCGTCGCTCTGCGCTTGCACACGCAGAAGTACCAAATGCCCGCAACTGGCCAATAAACTCGGCTAAGGTTAATAATTCACGCCAAATATTCACACGTACCCCTGGTAAAGTACGCAAATGGTGTGCACCGGCAATATCGTCCACAAAAACCAATAAGTTTTTAATCAAGCGATTGTGCTGGTCAATGGCTCTGGCAGCACTTAACGAACTAACGTTTCCGGCTAAGCGCGCCCAGTGCTGTGTAATGGACACCCACCCTTGATGGCTCTGAACCCAATCTCCGCCACTGCTAATGTGCTCAAAATCTCTACTGATTTGTTCCTGAATGCTTTCTAGCTCCACGCCTAATACACTCTCTCCGCTTAGCATACCCGATGCCAGCCCCCGGTGACGCTGCACATGAGTAATCAACATCCGCACGGCAGAAAGCCACACAACGCCTTGCATCTGAAGTTTACGCGCAGATTGGTGTCTCACATAACTCAATACAATAAAGCCTATTAGCACTAGGCCTGACGTTATGGATACCACGGCATTTAGCCCATGATCGGTCATTCGCTATCTCAATCGTTTACTCATTACGTACGCTCAGCAAATTACGTTCCACAGCCTGGCAAATAAATGGGCCGAAAAATACGACTTACGCACAAACGCCGCACTCGTATTGGGCAAAAATAGAACCTTGCGCATCGGAAAGTGGCACACCCAGAAAGGCCTGACACAACGTACATACCACACGGCATACAGAGTACGCCCTGGAACATAAAAACAACAGCAGGGTAAGTTCTGAAGTTTAGGGATGCGCCCCTCTAGCAAGAACGGGCGCAGAAAGGAAATTGATTTATGCGCGAATGTGCTGCTTCATAAATTCATGCACCACATTCATATCATCGGCCAGCACTTCACAGCGTTCTGGCTTATTAAATAAATCATTCATATGATGAGGCAACGCTGGGTCCTCTAACTGCCCCGCCTTTCGAATCGCCTCTGGGAACTTAGCCGGGTGAGCAGTTGCTA
>CAYZQH010000036.1:0-17418 GCA_964480055.1 uncultured Cellvibrionaceae bacterium | reverse complement strand
ATCAAATGGCTGCGCCGCGCTGCGGATATTGATAAGCTGGCCGAACTACAGCAAAGCCTACTGCAAGCTTTGTGGCCCACTCTGAAACCCGGCGGCCTATTGCTATATGCCACCTGCTCGGTCTTTAAACAAGAAAACATGCACAACGTGCAACAATTTTTGCACCATACCGCTAACGCTACACATGAGCCCATTGAGGCACCCTGGGGTGAACCACTGCGCTTGGGCAGGCAATTGCTCCCAAAAGCTGGCGCACATGATGGCTTTTATTACGCGCACCTTCGCAAAAATGAAGCTTAGGGTATAGGCTTAAATTACCGCTGTGAAACACGCCTTTGCGCTGTCACCAATTGGTTAAAACGCAACTATGAAAATTGTGATTTTAGGGGCAGGCCAAGTGGGGGGAACCCTGGCCTTTAACCTTTCGAACGAAGCCAACGACATTACTGTTGTCGATGTGAACGAAACATTTTTACGAGATTTGCGCGACCGCTTAGATATTGGCGTAGTGTGTGGTCACGCCTCGCACCCAGGTATCTTATTACAAGCGGGCATCGAAGACGCCGACATGCTCATTGCGGTCACCAGTGATGATGAAATTAATATGGTGGCCTGCCAAATAGCGCACTCGTTATTTCACACGCCCACAAAAATAGCGCGCATTCGCTCACAGGAATACGCCTCTTACCCCGGCCTATATAAAAACGAGGCTGTCCCGGTTGATGTGATCATCAGCCCTGAACAAATTGTTTCTAATTACATTTACCGGCTGGTAGAGCAACCCGGCGCACTTCAAGTACTGGATTTTGCCAAAGGCAGTGTACAGTTGGTTGCTGTACGCGCCTATTATGGCGGCCCCTTGGTGGGGCAAGAGTTACGATTTTTACGCAAACACATGCCCAATGTGGAAACCCGCGTTGCCGCAATCTACCGTCGCAACCATGCCATCGTGCCCGAGGGCTCCACCGTGTTGGAGGCCGACGATGAAGTGTTTTTCTTGGCGGCCAAGAATGACATACGCGCGGTTATGAGCGAGCTGCGCCGAGTAGATCGCCCGTATAAACGAATTGTTATTGCTGGCGGCGGCAATATTGGGTTAAGCCTGGCACAAAAATTAGAGGCCAGATACTCAGTTAAAATTATTGAGTACTCTCAAACCCGTGCACAATTTTTGTCTGAGCACTTAGAGCGCACCATTGTTTTACAAGGCAGCGCCTCCGACCAAAACCTGTTACTAGAAGAAAACATTGAAGACAGCGATGTATTTTTAGCCGTCACCAATAGTGACGAAGCGAATATTATGTCGTCCATGCTGGCCAAACGACTGGGTACACGTAAAGTACTGACCTTAATCAGTAACCCCGCTTACGCAGATTTAGTACAAGGTGGCGAAATCGATATTGCCATTTCGCCACAGCAAGCCACCATTGGCAGCCTGCTAACCCATGTACGCCGCGGTGACATTGTGAATGTGCACAGCTTGCGGCGCGGCGCGGCCGAGGCCATTGAGGTGGTCGCTCATGGGGACCATAAAAACTCAAAAGTGGTTGGCCGCACCCTAGAAGAAATAGACCTACCCGAAGGCGCAACCATTGGTGCTGTGGTTCGCGCCAAAAAAGACAACGAACACGAAGTACTGATTGCGCACGATGATATTGTGATTGAATCGGGTGATCATGTGGTGGTTTTTTTAGTGGACAAACAATATACCCGCGATATCGAGCGTTTGTTCCAAGTGGGCTTTACTTTTTTTTAGTGTATTTTAAATTCATGCACGTACTTTGACGTAACTAAAACCCATGCGATTATCCGTTATCAGTAAAGTTCTTGGCGCACTGTTGATGCTATTTAGCCTCACGCTCACGCCGCCAATATTGGTGGCCTTTATCTATAACGATACCGCCAGTGCACACTTTAGTTTTATTTTGGCCTTTATTATCACCTTTGCCACAGGCCTACTACTTTGGTACCCCGCCCACAATAGTAAACAGGATCTACGCACGCGTGACGGGTTTTTGGTTACCGCGCTGTTTTGGGTAGTGTTGGCGTTATTTGGCAGCTTACCTTTTATATTCTCGGGTATTACCGATCACTCCATAGTTGATGCCGTGTTTGAATCGCTCTCTGGCTTAACCACAACCGGAGCCACCGTATTAACGGGCCTAGAAGAGTTACCTAAATCTATTTTGTACTACCGTCAGCAACTACAATGGTTGGGGGGCATCGGTATTATTGTGATTGCCGTTGCAGTATTGCCTATGCTGGGCATTGGTGGCATGCAGCTGTATCGTGCTGAAACACCCGGCCCGGTAAAAGACACCAAGCTTACCCCAAGGATCACAGAAACCGCCAAAGCCCTGTTTATTATTTATTTGACGCTCACCTTAACCTGCGCATTTTTTTATTGGTGTGCAGGCATGAATGGGTTTGATGCCATTGGCCATGCTTACTCCACCGTTGCCATTGGCGGGTTCTCTACCTACGATGCCAGCATAGGTCACTTTGACAACCCTGCCATTTTATTAGTCTGCATGTTTTTTATGGTGCTATCGGCCATCAACTTTGCTTTACACTTTGTTGCATGGCGCGAGCGCAGCTTACAAAACTACTGGCACGACCCAGAATGTAAGTTTTACTTATCGATGCTTGCCCTAGGTGCGGCGATCACCATTTTATATCTTTACAATACTCACACCTATAGCATTGGGCAAAGCCTGCTGCTTGGTAGCTTTGAATTGATTTCTATTTTGACCACCACAGGGTTTGGCGCTACAGACTTTAGTGTATGGCCCACCTTTTTACCGTTTTTAATTTTTATGTTTGCTTTTATGGGTGGGTGCGCCGGCTCCACCGGGGGCGGCATTAAAATGATTCGTATCATGCTGATTTTTAAGCAAGGCATCCGTGAAATTCACCGCTTAATTCACCCTAATGCCATCATCCCCATTAAGATCGGCACCAAAACCGTATCAGACCGAGTGATTGAGGCTGTATGGGGGTTCTTTGCCGTATATGTTATCTCCTTTCTTACAATGCTCATGCTACTACTAGGGACTGGGTTAGACTTCATTACCGCATTCACGGCCGTCGGCGCTTGCATTAATAATTTGGGTCCAGGGCTTGGCGAAGTATCCGCTCACTACGGAAACATTAACAGCTTTGCCAAATGGATTTTATGCTTTGCCATGATTCTTGGTCGCTTGGAAGTTTTTACTTTGCTGGTATTATTCTCGCCGATGTTTTGGCGTCGATAACTTTTCTTAAATAAGCGAGTAAAAATCATGGCTAACCGTTTAGCAATAGCTATTAGCGGTGCGGTATCTTTGGGCAGCTACGAGGCCGGTGTAGTCTACGAAATAATCTCCGCCATAGGGCAGCACAACGAAAATAACGCCAACAACCCAGACAAGCAAATATTAATTGATGTGTTATCGGGCGCCTCTGCCGGCGGTATGACCGCCGCTATGCTTACGCAAAAACTCCTATACGACAAAAACGCCCTAAAAGGCGCCACTCAAAATATTTTGTACCAAGCCTGGGTAGAAAAGGTAGATATAGAGCCTTTACTCAGCGACCAATTTAACGACGACCCCAAACGGTCAGTGCTGTCTTCTAATTTTATTGATCATATGGCCACCGACATTTTAATTAGCCGCTATGATAACGCCAACCCACCCCAAAAACGCCACCAGGCTGCCGCCAAAGAAATTGCATTAGGCCTGGCCATGTCTAACTTAAACGGTGTGGACTACGCGGTAGACGCTTTTAAAAATGCGTATTTAGATGATGAGACAGGGCAGTTTGTACAAACACGTTTTCAAGATTCGTTCACGCGTTTAATGGGGCAAGAGCAGGACGCTCGTTACATATGGATAGATGTAAAAAATGCGGCGCGCGGTTGCGGAGCCTTCCCCACCGCTTTTGCCCCCGTGAAATTAGAACGGAACTACAACGAGCCAGATTATTTTGGCAAAGCCAAAGCTTTTGCCACAACGGCATTTACTTATGTGGATGGCGGTACCTTTAATAACTACCCTCTAGGGACAGCTAAACATTTAGTCAACCAAATTGACACAGATCCCTTAGATCACAAAACACGGTTTTATTTGTATGTATCCCCCAACAGCAAAGTAAGCTCAAAATTAGAACTTGATGGTGAAACAGCCAGTATTTTATCCACCTCGATCGCCATTAGTCGCGCCATATTTAATCAAGCGCGCTTTCAAGATTGGATTATGACCAGCAAATATAATCACCTGCTGGATCAATTTTCCGACCGCGCGCAAGCCTTGGGGGAGCACTTTCTTACATTGCCAAGACACGAGTTTAACGCTTTAGAGTCTGCGTACGATGTACTTCTCACTCATATCTTTGATTTTGAACAGACACGAGACCAAAAAACAGAGCTTCATGCCCTCTATGCAAAATTTGAAAAAAGCCCCATAGCCCAAGAGATAAAAAGTGTACAGGGCGAACTTGGCCTACAGATATGGCTAAAGGCATTGCATGTACTGGAAGCTGGCGGGCGCTTGCACGACAAAGATCACATGCCCATTTACACCATTACCGCCAAATCAGAAGAGCTGGCCAGTGATGGGTTATTTGCGTTCGTGGGGTTTTTAGACCGTAAGTTTAGAGAGCATGACTACAATGTTGGGCGCAAAAAAGCCCGCGCTTTTTTAACCAACCTTAAAGCCGCGAACGCAACAGAAAAAGGCCAAGTAGAACACCACTTGCCACTGACCGATTTTGTATTTAACGAGCCCATACCAGAGTTAGAAGATTTGGGCGGCGCCACCTTGGCTGATGTCAATCCATCGGTACGTAAACAATTATTTAACCGCAATCATAAGAGGCTTAATTTATGGTTTAAACAAGCGGGTATGAATAAACCTTTACGTTGGTTACTGCTATTGTTTGTAGATAAAGAAGCCAAGAAATTTTTAAAAATCTAGGTCTATCTATAGCCTCTATTACTCGCAAATTTTTGTACGCATTGGCTGATGGGGCTTACGCTTCCCATAAAACCCCACAACCAATAGAGCACCTACGGCGTTGGATTCCAACCAGAGCCGCCTGTTTTAAAAATGGTGGCGCGGTCACGGTAATATTGATTCACTTGACTGCCATTGAGTTTATAAACGCTCCACCGACCATTTAAGTTAATTGAACTTCCGGATAAGGTGGTGCTGCCATATTCGCGATAACCTTTTAAAACACTGCTACTCGAAGGGTTAAGTGTTTTACTTGAGTGAAAACCCTTACTACTTATGTGCTTGTCCATTTGGCAATTAATGAATGCTGCATTATCCTGCGTGTTGGTTTTTCCGGCACCGCGGCCCAATGTGGTTTTACCTGTGCCCGGTGTATTCCCGGCTGGCCCCTTGCCTCGGGTAAACTTAGAATTTAGAAACACAAAGCCCAAGGCCCCACTGGGTGTACGAGACTGCAATACATACCCGCCCACGTCGCTGCCCGGCGATTGTGAATCACCCACCGAGCGAATTTCACTGTTTTCAAATAACGCTACTTTAGGCGACCCCCAAATAAAATCTACATTGCCAGAAATGAGCGAATTGTAAAACCAAGAATAGCCAGAGCCTTTTACTAAGATGGTGTCTTGCTCGCTGTAAAACGCCATATTCTTCATGGTAATACGGCCACCGCTGTTGTAGTAAATGACTTCTGCCTGGCCACCCACAGAGCGCGGAATATTATTGCGCATACTGAAGTTTTCAAACTCTATTAAGTCTCCGCCGCGTATTTCTATGAGTGCACGGGTATTGTCCCCCGGATTTAGATTATTTCCGTTACGCGCAATGATTCGGGTATTCTGCTTACTTTCGCCAACAATTTTTAAATTACTTTTATTACTTAGCTGTAATAGCCCCAAATACACGCCATTTTTAATATTAATTTGCGCACGGGTAGTCCCTCCGTGGTTTTTCATGATGTAATCTAAGGCCCCTTGTACCGAGCCAAAATCTGCCGGGCCGTCGTCGTCCACAGTCACCGTGGCAGCAGTTGGCGCAGCAGATTTAGTCGTAAACTGCCACTGCTGGCCAGTGACGCCGTTGTAATTTTGACCACTGACTTTACCCCTGAATACACCCGAGTTAATAACAACGTTATAGGTTTTGTTATAACCCAACCGCTCTGAATGAGGGTTAATAACGATTGCGTTATCCACCACCTGCACTAAGGTTGTAATCAATGCGTCACCATCGCGCCGTTTACGTGACCCAACTTGAGCGGTCTCTTTGTCAGCCTGCACATTAATTCTGTCCACACGCTGATTGTTGGCCGCATCAATAATATCTACAAAGCCTGTGTTAATGGCCGGCTTGGCGTCAAAATTAATGCGTAAAAAGGTATCTGGGTTATTGCCCATAGAGCCCGGCACAGGGAATACACCTGTAGTATTAGCTGGCGGGTTTGCACACTTGCCGGTGCTTAGGCCTGCCCCTTCAAAAGTAATGGCATCAATATTGGCTAAGCCGTCTGCAGTGGAAGCACTTAAACGGACAATGTTATTGCCCTCTGCCAAACTAATGGCGGCCTGCTCAGTTTGCCAGGTAGCCCACGCGCCAGTTAGGCCCAGGGTCAACACCGTACTAAAGCCTGATTCATCCACGCTTAAAGCACCACCGCGAGGCCCATTACCACCATTGGCATAGCGCACGCCAATACTATAATTACCGGCATTTTTGGCATTGACCGCCCACACAATACTTTCACCTATGGCATTGCTCACATTCAAAAAACCTGCCCCAGTAAAGCCTTGGTGGTTACTTTCTTCTGCCCCACTAAATGCGCACAGAGCGCTGTCTTGCTCTTGTATTTGCACCATATCTACACGACCACTGGAGCTAGAAGATGAGCTGCTACTAGAGGAGGAACTACTGGAGGAAGATGAACTGCTGCTGGAGGAGCTACTAGACGTAGATGAACTAGAAGTGCTTGAACTTGAAGAGGTGCCCTCGGAGGGTTCAACGCTCCCACCACAAGCAGACAACACGCCCAACAGAGACGTAACAACACACAATTTTAACCAGCAATTGCCGCTGGTTCGCCAATGATTTTTAATGGTGGGGCCCATTGGTCCTCCTACACTCTAGATTCATACAAAACAGCATTGGGTTTGCCGCGAATAAACACGCCAACCAGGCGTACAGGTGCAGCTACGACGAAATGAATAATACAGCGCTATATAGCAATAATCTGGCTACTACTTCATGTAATTTGGGAATTTGTACCGCTTGTCTCATACAGAGTGGGAGACAGAGCAAACGGCATAATTACGTCCGCCGAGTACTAGGGTTAACGCAACTGGTAGTAGGCCTGCTCTGATAGCTTATGGTACGCCCGCATACCTTTGAGGTACTCGCTGTAGGCGGCATAGACCTTGGCAAAGGCTGGGTCTTCTTTTGCAGTTTGCTCGTATATCTCAACGCTAATGGTTTTAAAAGCCTCTAATACATCCACAGGAAAGGTTCGCATTTCCACCTTGTGGACTTCTACCAACTCCTTTAAAGCCGCAACGTTTCTAACGGTATATTCGTCCAACATATCTTGGTTAACGGCGCGGGCTGCTGCTTCCACAATGGCTTGTAGGTCTTCTGGTAGTTGATTGAAGGCATCCTTATTGACGATAATTTCTAGCCCTGGGCCGGGCTCATGCCAACCGGGCGAGTAATAATATTTGGCTATTTGATGAAAACCAAAGGCCAAGTCATTGTAGGGGCCTACCCATTCGGTGGCATCAATCACCCCTGTTTGCAGCGCGGTGTACAGCTCGCCACCGGGGATATTGACAGCCGTGCCGCCGGCACGCGTAAACACCTCACCACCATACCCAGGTATACGCATTTTTAGGCCTTTTAAATCCGCAAGGCTGTTGATTTCTTTGTTGAACCAACCACCCATTTGTACACCGGTGTTACCAGCAGCAAAAGGGATTAAATTAAAGGGGGCATAAATTTCTCGCCATAGCGCCAAGCCACCGCCATAGTGTAACCAACCGTTAAACTCTTGCGCATTCATCCCAAAGGGCACGGAGGTAAAAAATGCCGCGGCCGGGGTTTTACCCTTCCAATAATACGCAGCGCCATGTCCCATCTCTACGCTGCCAGCAGACACTGCGCCAAATACCCCAAGCGCCGGCACAATCTCGTTAGCGCCATGAACTGTAACCTTAAGCCGCCCACCACTCATTTTGGCCACCATTTTGGCGAAATTTTCAGGCGCCAACCCAAGGCCTGGAAAATTTTTAGGCCACGTCGTCACCATCCGCCAATTGTAAATTGGCGCGGTATTTACAACGCCTTGATATACCTGTGTAGCAGGTGTTTTTTTATTAGCGCAGTCAGATACCAAAGCAAAAAATAAAACCACACTTAATAACAACGAGACCACCAAAGCGGTGGGCAGCCACCAAGGGGTATAACGAGATGCCATGAACGACCTTACCTTGTAGTAGCTTTTAGTTTGAATAAGGGTACTTGTTTAACGCTGCGCAATTTCAATGCGTTCATGCGCCAAGCCCAATCGTAGCGCAACAAAGCCTAACACGGCGCAAACCAAAAACGTCAGAAACAATGTTTTATCTGCACAGAAGGGTAACTGATTCGCACCGGCCGATACAGCAAAGGCCAAAAAACTCGAAAACGAAGCCACAATGGATGCGCCCATCCCCGCTACGCGCCCTAAATGCTGCATGGCCAGTGCATTGATGTTGCCAAATATAATGCCCACGGCAAACAAACCAATAAAGCTCAATACAACAAAGCCAAATAACCCTATTGCCCCCACAATGCTTGTGAGTAAAAAATACACCCCCGCCACACACACCATAATCCATAAAGCCCACTGAATAAGGCAAGCCATACCAAAACGCACCACTAATCGACTATTGATAAAAAAAGCCACCCCTAAACCAATGGCATTAATACCAAAATAAATAGGGAAGCTTATGGTTATGTTAAAGCGTACGGACAAGAATGGCTCAATATTGCTTAGGTAAACTAAAATAACAGCAAAGGACAAACCCGCAACCCAGGTGTAATACATTACACTGCGTAAACTTAAAACAGCCTTAGCGTTAAGGCACAAATTTTTAATTGAAAAGGCCGTACGGTTATCTGCAATGAGCGTCTCCCCTTGGCGCCGATGCAACCAAAGCATGCACCCAATACACATCATCAAGAAGAAAATAAAAATACTCTGCCAGCCCCACAGCATCAGCAAGGCTTGCCCTACAAACGGCGCAATAAAAGGCACGAGGATAAATACCATCATCATTTGCGAGACGATTTTAGCCATAGCCGTGCCTTCGTATAGGTCTCTTACCAATGCACGGGAGGCCATCTTTGTGGCTGCCACCCCAAAGCCTTGAATAAAGCGTGCAAACAATAGCATGGTAAAAGTGTGACCGATGAGCGCGAGCACAGAGCCGCAACAAAAGATGAGGGCCCCAAGTTTAATGGTTTTAATACGGCCAATATCATCAGATAATGGGCCAAACAACGGCTCACCAAACCCCATACCTAAAATGAAAATGGTAATGGCTAAGCCCGTATTAATGGGCGTACTACCATTTGGGTTGTCACCGGAAAAAATAACGGCTAGCTCACTCATGGCGGGCAATAAGGTATCTATCCCCATAGCCGACAATGAACTGATCAAAGCCATGAGTGCAATAAATTCTGATTTTGATAAAGCGGTTTTAGACACCCACAATCCTACAAGTTATTTGCTGGGCCCGTTTAATAGGCGGCTTCTAATTTAGCGTATTGCAAAACCAGCCATTTACTGCCTTCCTCGCTAAAATTTACCTGTACGCGCGCCGATGGGCCTTGCCCTTCAAATTGCAAGACTGTGCCTTCACCAAAAATAGAATGTAAAACACGCTGGCCTAATTCAAATTCGAACCCTTCCTGGCTTTGCGCCTGCCAATTGGTGTTACCAAAAGAGCTTGGTCGGGTTACCGTAGATTTTAAGCGTACCTCTTGTACCAGTGGCACAGGGATTTCTTTAACAAAACGCGACACGCTGTGGAAATTTTCATTCCCATAAAGCCTACGGGTTTCTGCATGAGTGATAACCAACTTTTGCATGGCACGGGTGATACCCACGTAACACAAGCGCCGCTCCTCTTCTAACCCCTCTGGAGAGTCAGAAGACATTTTATGAGGGAATAAAGATTCCTCTAAGCCCACCATAAAAACCAACGGAAACTCCAAGCCTTTGGCGCTGTGCAGTGTCATCATTTGCACGGCATCTTCATATTCATCTGCTTGATTATCTCCTGCGTCTAAGGCGGCACTGTCTAGAAATTCTGCCAGTTCTGGGCGCGTATTGTCTTCTGGCTCGAAGACTCTGCAGGCATTAACCAACTCTTCTAAGTTTTCTAAGCGCGCCTGACCACGCTCACCTTTTTCATTGGCGTGATAGGTTTTTAGGCCAGATTGCTCAATTACCGCAGCTACTTGATGGTGCAACGCCAAATCCGTAATGGTTTGCTCTAGCTGATCCAACAACTCTATAAAGCCCCTTACGGCATTTGATGCGCGCGCCGTAAATACTTGGTTTGCAATGAGTTGTGTTGCCGCTTCAAATAACGAGCAGCCGTGCTCTCTGGCATACAGACGCACAGTCTCTACGGTTTTATTACCAACGCCACGCGTAGGTGTATTAATGACACGCTCAAAGGCGGTATCATCTTGGCGATTTAATATAAGCCGCATGTACGCCAAGGCATTTTTAATTTCTAAGCGATCATAAAAGCGCTGACCGCCGTATATTCTATAGGCCATACCTTGGCGTAAAAACGCCTCTTCCAATACCCGGGATTGAGCATTAGAACGGTACAGTACCGCCGCAGAATTTTTGCTGTTGCCGTTTTGTTGCCACTGCTCTACACGCTCTACCACGTAACGCGCCTCATCTTGCTCGTTAAAGGCGGTATATAAATCGATGGGGTCACCGTCGCCATCGGCCGTCCATAAATTTTTACCCAGGCGGCCTTGGTTATTAGCGATGACCGCATTGGCGGCTTTTAATATGGTATTGCTAGAGCGGTAGTTTTGCTCTAAACGCGTTACGGATGTGGCGGGGAAATCTTGCTCAAAGGTTTGAATGTTCTCTATTTTAGCGCCCCGCCAACCGTAAATGGATTGGTCGTCATCGCCTACGGCAGTGACTAAGCTGCGCCTGCCCGCCAAAACACGAAGCCAAGCGTACTGCACCGAGTTGGTATCTTGAAATTCATCCACCAAAATAAACGGGAAGCGCTGCTGGTAATGATTCAGAATATCGGGGTTGTTCAACCACAGCTCATGGGAACGCAGTAAGATCTCGGCAAAATCTACCATGCCGCCACGCTCACAGGCCTCTTGGTAGGCGCTGTACACCATCTTCATGGTTTGATTGAACGGGTCGTGGGTATCTTGTATGTGATGAGGCCGCAGCCCTTCATCCTTTTGGGCATTAATAAACCACTGGCTTTGCTTGTATGGCCAGCGAGTTTCGTCCAATCCCAGCTCTTGATATACCCGTTTAATCACGCGTAATTGATCATCACTGTCTAGTATTTGAAAATTTTGCGGTAATTTGGCTTGCTGCCAATGGGCCTTAAGCAAGCGATGTGCAATGCCGTGAAAGGTACCAACCCACAGGCTGTGTGTACTACCCATTGCGGGGTTGTCGCCCATAAGCGCTTGCAAGCGCTCACGCATTTCTCGTGCGGCTTTATTGGTGAAGGTTACCGCCATAATCTGATGGGGGGATACACCTTCTACCTGGATAAGCCAAGCAATACGATGAATCAGCACGCGAGTTTTGCCGCTACCGGCCCCGGCTAGAATCAGCTGGTGCCCAGCAGGCGCACAAACTGCCGCGCGCTGCGGCTCATTGAGTTTGTCTAAAAGGTTTGAAACGTCCATGGGGCAGATTGTACCAGTAATCAGCCTAGCCACCAGTTAAAACTGGTTATTTATCCAGTAAATTAAAACCTGCTTTAGTGAATCACCTCATGAGCGGGTAATCTCACGTAAGGCTCTACTGCTTTGGCTTGAGAGTGGTACGACTGCACCTGCGTGCTGGCTATCCCCACGTCTACCTGCTGAGCCAGTGCGCGTGATGATATTTGGCCATATCGATCTGTATGCGTGATAAAAATATTCACATGGTGGCGACCCTCTTCAGCTCCATAAACCGTGATGGGTAAAGTAAGAGACTGGGTGCCTTCTAAAGGGAACGTCCAACTGTTTTGGCTACTGGCTAGCATGAGCCCAGGGTCTACCTCCACTTGAACCTCTAGCTGACCGCTTGAGTGCTCAGTATACAAATTCAATTCAATGGGTTTTTGTTCGTGTAGGTCTAAAAAGTAGCGAGTGTTATTTTGATTGACGACTTTTGCACCGGGCTTTCCTGTGTGTTTATGAGGTGCGTATTCCTGCGGGACGGAAGCAATCCGTGGCACAATGTTTGTTGCTTTATTCGTGCTTGTTGTCTCAGCGGCACCGGATGCCGACGGTACTAATTGCGCACTCATAACACCGCACACAACACCCACCCCTACAATAGCCGTACTTGCTACTAACCTTACTTTTGTCATATTCACACCTTACACAAAAATATTACAGCTCAAACTTTTTTGCATTCGTAACCATGCGCTAACTTAGCGTCACGTTAAAACATACCTGCCCACCGGTAGCCTCTAAGTTATCCACATTAAGCTCTTCATAAACTTCCAGCACGTAGTCGCCCGCATTCAATGTGCGACTCATGGTTTCGTAATTTGTTTGGCTACCTGTTGACGCGCTGATGGCGCTGCCAGCCTGAAACAATCGCAATTGCGGATTGGTATTCACCAAGCTGCCACTGTCGCGCGTGACAGAAATTAAATAATTACCTTTAGCAGCAATAGTGACACGCACAAATTGACGCACACCTAACCCGTTGTACTCTTGCTCTGAGTTACTGCTGCACACCACAGTGCTATTGCCCACAGAAACTGATTTATATATCGGCAAACTAATAGTGGTATTTCCAGAGTTGGTTTCGCCCACTCCCCACCAACCCATGCCGTAAATTTCAAACCCAAACATCACGTCTTCAATAGCCGAGGCAGAGCTTGTATTTTGCGCCTTGGCTTGCTCTACAAAAGAATAAATATTTGCAAGGCCATCAAACCCTAAATATTCCTGACTGGTAAATACGCTGTAAATGGCAGTAAATCCTAAGGCAACGCCATCATCGTCTTGGGAACCGCCATCAAATAAATCGTATAACACGCCTTGTACAGAGTTCTCACTGTACCAACCATGATCACCTCTGGGTTTCTGATCCACATCAACGCTGTAACCAAATTGTTGGCCGGTGCTTAATGAATCCCTGTAAATTGGGTCACCACTGACCATGCCTGCAAAGGCATTGCCCCAGCCTTCTCCAAATGCCACACGCATATCCAATTTAGAATACTGATTGTGACCACCACCAATACTTTCTGTGCGCCCTACTTGATGCTCTAAATAGTGGCCAAACTCATGCTGAATGACTGCGCGATCATACTCATCAGAATCGTTCCCAGCTTTACCCAATAAATAAATGGAAGGCCCGGCAGAGGTGTAATAAGAAGTCCCAATATTACCGGCGCTGACATTGCCGCTGATGGCAATATTGTTCACGCTCCAGTAAACAGACAACGGTGGTAACACTGCGGTACTGTCTGCCGCTGCCACTAAAACCAGTGCGTCATAGATAGAATCTAAAACTGCAAAAGGCGCGGCGCTACGCGACTCTGCGTAGGTGGTTCCTACCCAACCCGATTTCGCATGTAAATCTCTTGATTGAGTGGCATTGGCGCCAACACTGGCCAAAGCGCCTTCTAATATATACACCGCATTTCCGCTGGTGTTGTCTTTTACTTGAATATCCCAAACCGCGCCCTCGGTACTCAACAACTCGGCCAATACACGAATTTTAACTTCAGAATTGGGGGCCACATCAAGGCTATAAATCCCTTGATTATTTGTTTTTGTGGAAGCTAAAACCGAATTGGATGCGTTGATCACTTGGACCGTTGCACCACGCACTGGCGCTGCGTAAGTTGCGCTGTAATCTAAGCCACTATAAGACTGCGTACCAAAAGGCACGCGGTCATAAACAACTGTACCGGTTAAATTCACGGTTATGGCTTGTTGTTCTAACTCAGTTTGTTGCGTTACTTGTAGCTCTTCAACCGGTTGTTCAGCTTGCTGTACTACAGACTGGTTTCCGCCAACGCTTTCTTGAGTGGGTGTACTTATTGTTTGGCTACCAGTAGATGCGTCGCTACTATCACCACTCGAACCACCAGAGCCTCCAGACCCACAAGCAGTTATCAATACCGCCAACATCGCAACTGCGTTACAGCGCTTCCAACAACCCATACACCTACAACTCCAAATACAACTCAGGGGGCCAAAATGGCCAATGGCTGTAGGTAGATTAGTGCAGGTAAGCTGCGCCTTCCGCTGTAGGGATTTTGGCGACTGCGGGCATTAACAGACGAAATTATTTAATAAATTCAAATTTTTGACAGCACTAAAAACGGGTCATATTTTTAATGCGTTGGGGGAATCATTGCTAATAATTTACATTAACCAGGTTATAAATGGCATAAAAAACACCAGTTTTTATGCCTAAATTCCCCTTCAGTTTTAAGAATCATTACTTATAACACTAAGAGTTTTTTATGCGGTTTCAGGTGCTAGAGAATTTTTTTAGGAATATGTAGGCATGCACGGGATAAATGGTAACCACATCCGACCGGTAACCAGACGTGAGTCACAAAAAAATTAGATGAACGGCTGGAGTTGAAAGATGTACCTTTCATTGACCACGGTACTTTTTATTACCAATTTCCGGATGGCAATAAAAAAGCCGGCGGTTGCCGGCTTTTTTATTGCGCTATTTTATCTACTGTAAGGAGTATCGATATATAGCAGCATCTTCTGTGCCTGCATCAAACAAACACTGAAAGGTGTCATCATTGGCGTTCATTAAATGGCAAGTCTGGTTCTCGTCACTGTCATCGGGCTCCCATTCACTTTCACAGTCTTCGCGGGTACGTGACTTATTATTGGTAAAGGCCACTTTATTGCCTTGCTGCTTCCAATTATAAGTTGCTGCATAAGTGTCGCAGCCTAAATCCGCATAGAACTCCTTAACACTCCCGGTACCATCAGCTGCCCACTCCTCTGTACCCGCAGGCTCCCAACCGCAGTTTTCATTGAGGTATTCCAGCTTATATTTACCACCCACCTTTAGACTCTGGGTTTTAGGTGGGTCTATGCTGCCATCAAACGTGGTATCTACGCCGTTATTGTTAAAATCCATTAGAAAGGAGAAGTCCATTTTTAATTGGCTCATCATATGACGCGTTTCTTGTGCTTCTATACATGAGGTCTCACCGGCAAAGTTCATACCCTGACTTAAAAGATCCATCATGCCCTCTAGCTTGCGGTAATTAAGGCCCAAGCCGTACACCCCGTTGGCATCTAATGGTTCACTGGTAAGCTTCTGTGCCGCTGCGGCACCCAACTCACCGGCGTACACCACTAAGTGTTTACCTTTAATGGCAGCGTTTATTTCAACCGTAGGCGGCACCATAGGTACGCTGACTTTAACCGGCGTGCCGTCAGATGGGATCACTAACCCATTCAGCTCGGGCAATGGCAACATTTTGGTCATAGCGGCGATGGTTTCTGGAGAGTTGGCCGCAATGCTCACAAGCACGTCTAACTTCTCTGGCATCATCATGGCGCCTATGGCCAAATCATATAAAGACACACCAACACCTTGCACGCCGTTAGCCAAACCCAAAAACATTTGTAACATGGCGGGGTTTTTCTCTTTGGCGGCTTCCTGTGCTTGAACTAAGGTGTCACAAGTAAAAGGGGCTTGCGTAAACTGGCCCCACAATGCCGTTAATGCAGGCACCAAGGTATCCATATTTACGCCCATTCCAACACTGAATAAACTGTTTTTAGAGTCCAATGCGTTGCTCGGTACGTGTCCACGCATTTTACCCAGTTCAGTTTTTACGCCGGCATTGGTTATTTCCCATACCGCACCGCCTTTCATAGTCACAGTCTGTACACCAGGTTTTAGCTCGGTATACCCAGTCACTACACGCGGGGCTGCAGAAAAAAGCTCTGCAAATTCCTTGCGGCACGCGGCGCTTTCTTCGTTAAACAATTTGGCTTGTTGCTCTTTGGGTAAATAACGCGCTAAGTCTTTGCCAAATGAATTGGCTGTATTATCGGTTAGACCTTTAGCAATATTGGCAATTTGAACGTAGGCCACAGAAAGATCCATGTAGCCGTATTTGTCTTTAAGGGCTTTAACGGTACCCGCTTTGGCTAAAGAATCTACCTCGGCAGTAGTGCCTATGCGCGCTTGTTGATCTGATTCGCCGTCATCATTCACAAAGGCGGTAATGGTTGCCAAATTCCCTTGAATGGCCAACGCTAAAGTGACCGCTACAGGCTCATCCTTTGGGGTAACCTCCCAAAGATACACTGTGGCACCACCAATGGTTTGGGTAGCATATTGCAAACCGCTGTCGGCAACAGCTTTATCTACCTTGGCCATTAACTTAGTACTATCGGCCACGGTCAACCTAATCACCGGCACCGCGCCGTGCGCATAAATCGCAAAGTGCCCATTTAAAGCAATACCCGCAGCCTGCAAGCCCGAAATAAAATCGGTGACTGTTGGGTCAATTTTAAATTGCTTTATTAGAGATTCAAAAAACTTACCCGCCGGAGAGTTACCTAAATCAAACCGCTCAAACATGGCCGAAAACTCTGCACTTTGAGAAGGCATCATTGGGAAGGCATAAAAGGCCGAGGTGGCTCGTAAGCTGGCTTCGTCGTATTCGCCACCGGAATAAAAAATGGTATCAGCCGGGATATGCGCTAGAAATGGGTCATCCCCAGTGGCGGTTACTACCTCACCGCCACCTTTACTGCCCCAAAAGCTTGGCCCAAACTTCCAAATCAACACACCACCCAATGCTAAAGCAATGATCAGTATCCATTTAGACATCGTGTCTTTCCTATGTATTAAGAATGTAAGTTCGAAGCATAGGCGGGTTTTGGCAAAAATTGAAGGGGCAATTGGCGTAGAAACCAATATGACTTTGACCTTATGTAATCTCCCCACAAAACTTGAAGGGGAGAGCCTGCTGAGAGATTTATATCGGAGCTACTGTTTAATGTCGGAACCCCAATATCTAGCCCGCTGGATAAAAAGCATGGTTGGGCAAGACAGTAGCATGGCGTTTATTGACTAAAACGCGGGCTAATTTGTTAATACTGCCTTAGTGGTAACGCAAAGTGGTGGCTGGCTATAGTAAAGCCTTTGTTTAAA
>CAYZQH010000035.1:0-17440 GCA_964480055.1 uncultured Cellvibrionaceae bacterium | reverse complement strand
GCGGGCATTCGCCGTCGTAAAAATATTAAACTCTCGGTAGAGAAGTTCTCGATAGTGAAGACGTTGCAAGCCATCAGTGACGCCAATGTAGTGGTGTTGATGATGGATGCGTCAGAAGGTTTGGTTGAGCAGGATTTGCATTTGCTAGGTCAAGTGATAGACGCCGGCCGAGCACTGGTGGTTGCGTTGAATAAGTGGGACGGTTTAGAGGACGATCACAAGCAATATGTAAAAACAGAGCTGCAACGCCGTTTGCGTTTTGTTGAATTTGCAGATGTTCATTTTATTTCTGCGCTACACGGTACTGGTGTAGGGCACCTATATAAATCCATAGAAAATGCCTACAAAGCCGCTACCGAGAAGTTCTCTACCAATTTTTTAACGCAAGTTTTAGAGTCTGCGGTGCAAGCGCATCAACCTCCGTTGGTTAGAGGTCATCGCATAAAATTGCGCCTTGCTCACCCTGGCGGCCATAACCCGCCGATCATAGTGATTCACGGTAATCAAACCGATGAGGTTCCGGGTCATTATGTTAGGTATTTAGAAAAAACCTTTCGTAAAGCACTAGACCTACATGGCACACCGGTAAAAATCGAATTTAAAGGCAGCAAAAACCCCTTTGCCGGCAAAAAAAATAAGCTCACGCAGCGCCAAGTAACCAAAAAACGACGCATGATGAAATTTGTTAAAAAGAAAAAATAGCTTGGGTACTGGCATAGAATTCTGGGTTGCTAACGGGCGCTGAGATCCATTCTTGGAGGCTTACCTTACCGTCTGCTGGACGGTGAAGCTCCGTATGGCAACCACCAGGTTTCAAACCATCTAATAGCCACTGCTCTGTTCTGGAAAGAAAGTGCAATCTTTTTTAATCGAGTTACTACCGATACTTTTATTCGCCGGTGTTAGTGCAGGTTTGTTGGCCGGTTTATTTGGTGTGGGCGGCGGTTTAGTGATTGTTCCGGCCGTTTATTTTTTGTTGGTTCACCAGTCAATGAGTGTAGAAGCGGCGATGGCAGTCGCGGTGGCGACTTCGTTAGCTTCAATTATCCCTACGTCTATCTCGTCAATGTGGGCACATCATAAATTGGGTCATGTGGATTGGACAATTGTTCAACAATGGGCCGTACCAATGGTGATGGGTGTAATGATAGGCAGCATCGTAATCACGATTGTTCAAAGTAAAGCATTTGTGGTTTTTTTTGCTGTGTTATTAATGGCAATTGCCATCAACAAATTGTTTGGGGCTAGATTTATCCGGCCGTTAAAGCAGCGCCCAAAACCTATTGTGCAATGGGGGAGTGCCTTCAGTATTGGTTGTATCTCAGCAATAGCGGGCGTTGGCGGTGGTGCCACCGGTGTACCCACTTTAATACTGTTTGGTAGTTCAATACACAAGGCGGTAGGTACATGCGCAGCGTTGGGGTTATGCGTGGCGTTACCCAGTACAGTGCTCCTTTACTTATTCAGTGAGACACCAGAGTACGCGTTGCAGGGGACTTATCATTTACATTACCTTCCTGCTTTATGTGTCATTACCCCTCTAACCGTGCTTTTTGCCCCAGTCGGTGCAAAGCTGGGCGCTAAATTGACCGCTACGCGCTTGACACAGTTATTTACCGTTGTGTTGTGTTTGGTCAGTATAAAGATGTTTATATCTGTATTTTGACAGCCGAAATCATATACTAGGACTATGTTAAAGCCCTTAAAGTTTTCACAAAGTTTTACTCGCTTTGGCCCGCATCGGGGCTTTTTGTTGTGGTGTAGTTTTAAAGCGTCATTGAAAGAAGAGTCTTGGCCCAAGCGGGCAGCAAAGTTGAATGGATCTTTGTCGCCGTTAGATGAATGGCTAAGCGCATTGCCTTCGCGCTTTAGTTGGTTTTTGCAATTACCTATGGTTGTCTGCCTTGTGTTAGGGGCTTTGGTTATGGCTGGAGCCTTGAGTTACTCGGGTGGCCGCCCAGTGAATTTATGGCTGCTGATTTTGATTTTTTGTGTGCTGCCATTTGTTATGACGTTAATATCTGCGGTGACGGCTATACGGCTTAATACAGCTAAGGTAGGCACACCGCCATTACATACACAAATTTACAGTTGGCTCCTTAATAAAACCAGTGGCCATACTCTAACGCTTATTCAATCGGCCTCGGCGCCTGCATGGGCAATGTGGCAGGCGCAATTATTAGCCATTGCATTTCACGTAGCCGCGATGATGACGTTGTGGGGTGTTTTGTTTTTTAATGATGTCGCGTTTGGTTGGTCGTCTACCATCATTGAAGATGTGAGCATTGTTGCCCGTATATTTGAAATATTTTGTTTACCGTGGAGCGGTATAACTCCGCCACCTGATTATGAGGCGGTTCAAGCCAGTCAATTTTTTTACCATTCCTCTTCACCGTTAGATACGGTCGTAGCGTCGGGTAATGCCTGGTGGCCTCATGTGTTGTTTGGCATGTTTTTTTATGGATTAGCGCCACGGATACTGCTTTGTGCTTGGTTGAAATGGCGCACGCGTCTTCAGCTTGCGCAAGAAATTAACAACAGTGCGGATGTACAAGTATTTTTAAATGCGTGCAATAAAATTGTCAGTCAGCATGTAAAAAAACTGCCGTCAGTACCTCATGACGAATCACAGTCATTCACTATAGGGGCAGCCTTTACCGGTGCTAAAGTGAGTGACCTTAGTTTGGATGCATTGGTACAACAATGCCCTGAAAATACCTTGGCTTGGCAGTATGAACCTGAAGCAACCTGTCGCAAGGTGCTTGGCTTGGATACATGGGCGCAAGACAGTCAATGGCTTAAGTCTGCATCATTTAACCCAAGTTTTAAAATCTTAATTGTGGTTAGCATTGTACAAACCCCCACCGCAGAGCTGGGTGATGTGCTGGCGTTACTGCCTGAAGAAAAACAACTGCTTTTGATACTTCCTAGTTCTCAGCATGTGGGCACCGGCCAAGTTAAATCGTGGCAATATTTTGCAAATGAGCACGGTATTTCATATGAGTTAATAAACGTTGTTCAACCGGGTTTAACGGAGGAGTAATGTCTGAGCTGCCGCGCTTTGCTGTAGTCGGGCATCCTAATAAGGGTAAATCCAGTGTTGTTTCTGCGTTGACCCAGCAGGACCAAGTGGCAATTTCTGAACTCTCTGGTACCACAACGGTAGCCCAATCTTTCACTCTTAATATTGATGGTGAAGCACTTTACGAATTGATAGATACGCCGGGGTTTCAGCGGCCTAGGCAAATGTTAGAGTGCCTGCTTCATTCCAAGCCGAATGCTTCTGAACGATTAGACGCCATTAAGTACTTTATTACTGATCAAGACAGCAGTGCACAAACCTCTGGGCGTTTTAAAGATGAAATAGAACTACTTGGCCCTATTGTTAATGGCGCTAGTATTATCTACGTGGTGGATGGCTCCATTCCCTATACGCCAGAGTACGAAGCCGAGATGACAATACTGCAATGGACTGGGCAGCCTCGCATGGCATTGATTAACCCCATTAGTGGAGAGCAGTACGTAGATCAGTGGCGTCAGGCACTAAGTCAATACTTCAGTTTGGTACGTACCTTTGACCCTATGTCTGTAAACAGCGAGCAACAACGCGCCATTCTTGCTGCGTTTGAAGAGTTAAACCCCGCTTGGAAAGCCCCTTTAATCAATGCGCAAAAAATCATTGTGCGCCATAACGGGCATTTACAGGAGCAATCGGCCTATTTAATTGCCCAATATATGACCGAGGTTTTGAGTCATACCATAGGCCTGCCTTTATCCGCCGATGGGTTACGCTCGGTAACTGAGCAAACGCTTAAGAAGCAATATCAACATTGGTTAACTTCCAAAGAAGATCAATTACAGCGTGATATCAAAGCGTTGTATGCGCATGATGTTGTTCAAACTCAACGCTTAGAATTGATGCTGAATTATCCAGACTTATTTGATCAGGGGCATTGGTATCTGTTTGGCTTGAGCCGTACCAAGCTGATTGCCCTAGCAGCTTCGGGTGGCGCCACGGCCGGTGCAGTTTTAGACTTAGGGTTGGGTGGGGCCTCCTTGCTGGCAGGAACGCTATTAGGTGGTATCGGGAGTGCGGCAGCAAGCTTTTACTTTACCGAAGCGCCTGAAAAAATCAGAGTTAGGAACATCCCCATGGGGGGTAAAAAGTTATTGATCGGGCCCGTTAAAAATTTGCAATTTGCTTTTGTGTTGTTAGGGCGGGCGGTTAATTTTCAGCAGGCCATTAGCCAGCATTCACACGCGAGTCGTGCACCGGTGGCTGTGGGTGAGTCTACACACTGGTTAGATAATGTTGATAAAAAACTACAAGTTCGCGTGACGCAATTACTGCAAAAGGGGCAGAAGGGCCTAAGTAATAGTGACCTGAATACTTTGCAAAATACTGTTAGCGCACTATTGAACGCAGCCCCGGGTGAGGGTTAGCCTTTGAGCTTACCTCTAACAAAAATATTCTAACCCTAGCGAGGGGTAATCCGCTTCTGTCATGTTTTCAGGCATCCTACTTGGGTTGTGTCGTTCAGTAATCGGGCAAAGAGTGCCTCGCTTAACCTACTCTTTGCGTGGCACTCCCTACTGGTACTTAGGCGCTTTTTACGCTCGCCGCGATAACTACTGCTTAGAATATACCTGTGACCCAACCATACTGTTCGCTCATCAGCGGTGAGCCTATCAAGTGGCGTTCTGGCAAACTTCTAACCAATCATAGGCTGTAGGGTCAGATAAAGCAGAATTCCTTGCAAATTGTATGGAATTTTTGCTATATAATAAGGTCATAGCGGTTCGTTAAGGTCGGAATAGGAATACCAATCTACCAATCTACCAATCTACCAATCTACGAAACTGACTTTGAGTCGAGGTTACTACCTACTACGAGGGCATATTAATGAAGAAGGGTCTGATATTAGCTACAGCGTTGGCTGTATTAGGGATTACGGGCTGTAGCTCGTTTGGTGTGCAACCCTGGGAGAGGGGCTTGTTGGCAAAAGACGAAATGTCTTTGAGTGCGAGCGCGACGGACCTTGCTTTGGATGACCATATTTATTTTAGTAAAGAGGGCACTAGTGGTGGCCGTGGTTTTGCCGGAGGTGGCTGCGGATGCAACTAAAAAAATCTAACGTCAAAAACGCCTTGTTTGCGGCGTCATGTACCTTACTTGCGGGTAACTCGGTGGCCGAGGGTTTGGAGTTTGATACCGCCATTATGTATTACGGTGAATCTGACCGCGTGCAAGCGCTTGAGGGAATATTTACGGTCAAAAAGGACCTGGGAGACGAAAAGACGGTTAGCGGTAAGTTGGTCATTGACTCGTTAACCGGTGCTTCTGCAAATGGTGCAGTACCACAAGCCTCGCCTCAAACCTTTACGACCCCCTCGGGCAATGGCCAGTATACCGCTAGCGCGAGTGAGACGCCCTTGGACGATACCTTTAAAGACACCCGCGCACAAGTTTCCGGCCAGTGGTCTCAGCCCTTGGGTGAAAACTATGTGGTGTCTGCGGGAACCAATTTATCCAGGGAGTACGATTACCAGTCAATGACTTTCAACGGTGTGCTCGGGCGATACTTCAACAAAAAAAATACCACCGTTTCAGTAGGCTTATCTTACTCACTGGATTCTCTTGATCCTGTAGGCGGCCGTCCTGTTGGGTTATCGACCATGGTTGTGGATAACGGTCAATTCGCCAACGAAGAGGCATTTAGGTCAGCCTTTGACGCCACTCGGCAACAAGGTGGCGAAGACGGTAAAGATACGGTTGATGTTGTACTGGGATTGACCCAGGTGATCAACCATCGCTGGATTACTCAATTTAACCTGAGCTTTTCGCAAGTTGATGGTTACTTAACAGACCCTTATAAGGTGGTCAGTGAAGTGGACGCTTCCGGTACGGCGATTCGACAGTTGTATGAAAACCGCCCAGATTCGCGATCAAAGCAGGCTTTTTTCGCTCAATCTAAGTACCATTTTGGTAAGTCGGTTTGGGATATTTCTTATCGGCTCACTGATGACGACTGGGGTATACAAAGTCATACACTAGAGTCTCGATACCGGTTTTTATTTGAGAACAATAGCTATCTAGAGCCGCACATTCGTTTATATCAACAAGGTGAGGCCGATTTCTATAAACCATTCATAAGCGAGGGCGAGGCGGTTTCAGAGTTTGCCAGTGCAGACTATAGAATCGGCAAGCTTAATACTTACACATTGGGTGTAAGATACGGCAAGAAACTCAATAGTGGGCGAGAATACGGCGCCCGGTTAGAATATTACAGTCAAGCGCCACAAGATGTAGGTGCGGGGGCACCGGGTGAGTTGAGTGGGCTTGATCTATACCCAACCCTTGATGCCGTAGTCTTGCAGTTTGATTATAAGTTTTAGTATTGCAAGCGCTGTGTTTGAAGAGCGTACTCTAAATTAATATGGGGTAATAGCGTGGCGATTTCGGCCCAACACAATTATGAGCTGAGTCGTCACGATTCCTATATTACCGCCCGCTTTCAAGCGATGGCGAGCCCTTGTGAGTTTCTATTTGACACCTTAGATGAAGCACTCGCCGAATCACTGACTCAAAAGGGTGTGATGGAAGTGCGGCGAATAGAAAAAATATTCAGCCGCTACGCCAAAGACAACCTCTGTTTTGCTATTAATAATGCCAACGGCTCTAAAGTCAAAATAGACGACGAGTGCTATCGCCTTTTGGTTTTTGCAAATACGTGTTTTGAGCTTTCTGACGGCATGTTCGATTTAACGTCGGGGGTATTGAGGCGCGCATGGAAGTTTGATTGTAGTGATCAAATTCCTCGCCAACGACAAATTGATGCCTTGCTGCCGCTGGTCGGATGGCAAAACGTCACGTTCGATAAGCACTCAATACAAATGAAACCGGGCATGGAGATTGATTTTGGTGGTATAGGGAAGGAGTATGCGGTCAGTGCAATCAGCGAAGTATGCCATGTTGGTGCACCCGATTTATCTGTGTTAATCAACCTAGGGGGCGATATCCAGGTCACAACCCCTCGCAAAAAGGGGCTGCCATGGCACGTTGGGATTGAAAATCACGACCTAGTTATCCCAATTGTTCAAGGCGCGCTTGCCACTAGCGGCGATGCAAAACGCTTCTTGCTAAAAGATGGCAAACGTTACAGTCATATATTGAACCCAAAAACAGGGTGGCCTGTGGCGAACGCCCCTTCATCCGTTACTACCCACGCGCCGCTGTGTGTTCAAGCGGGGTGTTTGGCAACCTTAGCGCTCCTTAATGGCAAGAACGCCGAAGCCTTCTTACAAAATCAAGAGATAAAATACTGGTGCTCTCGCGACTAAAAATTTTGTTGGTGAGAGAGGATAAATTCTGGCTACAGAGTGGATCGGCAGCATTCACAGAGTCGGAATCAGCGGTTTACATGTTATATGTTTACGCTAGGGAAATGGATAATGAAATATATACTGATTGTAATTTTAGCTTCATTTTTTGTGTCTTGCGCTGTATCACCTGAGAGGCAAAGTATCTCAGATGAATACCAGAAAAGGGCCGATGCAGGACGAATACAGGCTGCGACGCACGGATCGTTGAAAGGGACCCCTGAAAATATAGCAGGTATTAATAAGTCGCTGAATGAGGCTGACGAGTTTCAAGATAGATCTAATGATAAGAGTTCTACTATTCTTGAAAAAATACTCACTTTTTTTGTTGATCGTTAGATATAGGGCGAGACATAACAAGGCTGCTCTTGCAGCAGCCCAGAAAGCTGGGCTTGGACCTCTGTGCTTCGCACCTACACTACGGCTGCAAAGTGCAGCGTTTATTTTTGTTAGCACCCGCCAAAAAAGTGTGTTTGTCTATAAAAATTGGATCAAAAAAAGTGTTCAAGCTCTAGTGACAAATAATCGCCTTGGTCAAATACCGCCAGAGGGTCTTGCGGGTTGTCAGCCTCAAATATTCTTGCGTCTAAGGTTAACCGAAAAGAATCTCCTAGGCGTCGGTTGGCCTCTACAAAAAACAGCTGATTGCTAACGTCTAAGTCATGAGATAAGCCGATTAAAAAGTTGGTGTCTTGTACGTCGTTGAGTGTCAGTCTTGCACCTAAAAACCCGTCTTTTTGTAGTGGGTTTTCATTGTTCAGGCCGCGAGAGTCGCGGCTAAATTCGGCTAAAAAACCAAAGTCGGCTGCTGAGTCTCCAATGCCAAAGAGGGTGTATTCAAAACCGGCTGTGAAGGCGCCGTAAGTGGTATTGTTTAGGTCGCGGTGAATAGCCTCTAGCTTCCAAAGCCAAGCATTTAGAGTGGCTTGCACTGTGGTACCAATTTGCGTTAACTGTTGATAATACGGGGTCAGAGTCAGTGGTTCGCCGGGAGCTTGGGTGGGTATCAGCTCTGGGGTTCTATGGGTGCCATCAAAATAGGAAACACTGAAGTCCCAATCGTCTATATAGTGGCTGTAGCGGATAGAAAAATCCCGGTGGTTTTCTTCCTGGCTGTGTTCGTACAGTGATAGTTCACTGATCTTTATTGTGCTGCCCAAAGGGCTCTCTACACCAGGAAACCTTCGCTCCCGAAAGTACGGCAGTATAAATAAATCCACAGTGCCCCAATCTGATACGGTAGAGGCTTTCAGCATCGGTTGACCTAACTTGGCTTCTCCGTCGGAAGATTCGGCTAAATCAGTTTGATTGATAATATCCACTAAATGGTTAGATTCCGCTACCCCCCAAAATACCTTGCCAACACCGGCTGACAGTTCCCAAGAGTTTGGAGTGTACGTCCACAATGCCTCGGTAACGTCCACATTAGAGCGTTCATCGTCACCGTCTTCTGCGCGCGCGAATACTTCAATATAAAATTGATGTTGGTTGGATTGTGACGACCACAGCCACTCTGGGTTTAATAGTATGGAGTCGTGGTGCTTACTGGCCTCGGTAAAGTAACGAGACTCCACACCTATGCTGCCTTCAATGGCGCCTAACGCTGGCGCGCCAACACCCAATAGCATCATTAATAACGGGCTTTTGAATAAAGATTTATACGAGTTTAAATAGTCCATTGTTACTTTTGTCATAGTTTAGCATTTAAGAGAGTCAATATAGTCACACAGAGCTTGCGTTTGTTGCGTCAGTACGTCTTTGGATTGCATGCACTTTGCGGCGCCAATAATGCCTTGATGGGCACAAATAATAAACATAGAAATTTGTTGTGCATCAATATCAGCACGAATGGTATTCACTTTTTGGCCCTGTTCTAATGCAGAGCCAACAATATTGTGCAAAGTTTCATAGCATTTATTCAGTCTGATTTTAAATCCTTCATCTAGCCCGCTCATTTCTTGAGCTAGATTGTTCAGTGGGCAACCGAGGGCGACTTCTTCCTCGGAAGCGGACTGGCAATTTTCAAATAGGCTCTTGCGTAAGCCCTCTATCGGATTCTCGTGCTCTTGCAGCGCTTTTTGAAAATGTTTTTTGGAGTGCTCATAAAGAATTTCGTCTATTACGGCGTACGCCAATGATATTTTGTTTGGGAAGTGGTGATAAATAGCACCTTTTGCTAGCCCGGTGGCTTTTAATACTGCTTCTATTCGCATGCCTTGATAGCCGTGTTGGTACATTTCATTGAATGCAGACAACAATATTTTGTCACGGTTAGTGGCGGTTGGGTAAGATTCGAGTAGTGGGTTCATAGGCTTTGTAAGTTTTATTATTGTAGGCTTAAACGCGACGTGGAAGGTAACAGCTATGCCATAAGGCGGCGTCCATGCCGCAATAACGTATTCGAATAGGGCTGCCTTTTACTTACCTTTGTCGATTTCTGCCTATCTTTATCTTTGGGCGCGTTTTAGTGTGTTTTTATTGAAGTAGCTATCGTCCAAGCCCGTTTTGAATTGATAGTTGCTCCAGAATATTTTAGTAGATTTACCGTTTTGGTGGTTTACAACGCTAAATTCAGCACCACGCCAATATTTGTCTAAATACTTTTTAAAACCGGTAATAGTAAAGGTTTTAAGTAAATCTCCTTTGCGGTCGTAATAAACCGTTTTATCTATTCTATATTCATTTTTATTAACCCAAACTTCTTCGTATTTGTAGCCAGAATACTTGTACTGAGGAATAAACTTCACCACAAAATAGTCTTCATTGTTCCACTTTTCTTCGCGAAGTAATTCATATTCAAATTTTTCAACTTCAAATGATGCAATATCTTCAAAGGCCAGCTCGCTTCCTAAGAATGGGCCAGATTTATTGCTAGACGAAATGCGCTTCACGCGTTTCAGTGCGGGTAAAAACAGCCATTGCTGGTCTGGCTCTAAGGCGTGTGAAAATGACAAAAAAGCGGTACCGCGAACATCTTTTGGTTCATGAAACAGGGTGAGAGATTTATCCCCATCACCTGGTATTTCCAGAGTTTTTATGGATAAAGAACGGGTACTTTTTGCTTTTTGTTTGTTGGACAGCTCCATGCGTAGCTCGGCAGTAACATCGCCCCAACCGCGGTCGCGGGCCTCTACTTCTTTGGCAATTTCTAATCCTTGGGCTTTTGCATCTGCCAACACTGAGCTAGCAGCACCAAAGAGACTTATTGCAATAAAAAAGGGTACAAATAGTTTCATGATGAGTCCTTATGCCGCACTTGAAGCAGGCGTAATGGTTGAAGGTTTGTCGGTTGTCGTTGCTGTTTGCTTTTTATCCAATAGCATGAGCAAGGGGGGGAGTAATAAAAAATCAATAACCAGTGCCGCACCTAACGTAATCGCCGTAACCAGCCCCATATCCGCATTCATTTTAAACGTTGAAAGGGTTAATACCAAAAATCCTGTAATTAGTACAATGGTAGTGACCACAAGCGCCTTACCGACGTTGGCAAAGGCATAGCGTATAGCATCTTTGGCATCGAGTTGTTTTTCTCTGCGGGCACGGAGGTATTTACTTAAAAAGTGTACCGAGTCATCTACAACAATTCCTAGTGTCATGCCAATAACAATGGACACAGACATACCCACTTGTCCGTCGATAATCCCCCAAATACCAAAGGCAACTCCGGCAGGGATTAAATTGGGTATTAAGCTGATCAAGCCCACTTTGACGCTACGTAATGCAACCACCAAAATAATTGAGATAAAGAACAATGCCAGTATGGCGCCCATTACTAGGCTCTTGGCATTACGAATACCAATGTGAGCAAACATTAAATTTGGGCTGCTGGCATCCACTCTCATCTCTGGTAAGTTAGTGGCAAGCCAAGCTTTGACTGACGTCTCTAACTCTAGAACGTCAATGGAGCTTAAATTGACGGTGGTTAAGGTAATTCGAGTAGATTCTTTACCTACGTCTATTTGGTTATTTAAATCTAGGCCGTAAGGAAGGGACATTTCATACAGCAGTAGGTATTGGGCTGCCAACTCTCTATCTTCTGGTGTTTTGTACCAGGCTGGGTCGTCGCCATGCATGTTTTTGTTAAGCCGCTTCATGGTATCTGGAAGGGCATATACATGACTGGTTTTATCGTAGCTATACAAATGCTCTACAAATTGATCGAGTTTTTTAAGGTAGTTGGGGTCTGCAATGCCACCTTCTTCCCCCGACGAAAATGAAAACTCTATAGTATAGGGGCCAATCAAATTGGCAGCGGCGTATTCTGTGTCTTGTCTGAATTTAACGCTTTCGTCAAAGTAATTAACAAACTCGTCGTTAATCTCATTTTTCGGCACAAATGCTATCAAGCCGATGCTGGCGGCGAACATGCCAATTAACAGGGCTTTACGCTTTTCAATCACCCATTCTGCAACGTGATTAAATACCGTAGGTTTGTCATCCAGTGGTTTGAACTTGCCAAACGGCAGTACCATGACCAGTGCAGGTAAAAAGGTAATGGATAAAATAAACGCGACCATAACACCTGTGGCCACAATATTACCCAGGTTGTTAAGCGGTGGTACTTCAGAGAAGTTCATGCTCAAAAAGCCTAAGGCCGTAGTAATGGAGGTAATAAAAATAGGCGTGAAGTTTACGCGTAGAGCCTCTTGCATCGCCTTGATTTTGGGATCGCCTAGGCGCATTTGGGCGATATAGGTTGTTAATAGATGCACTGCATCGGCAACTGCCATGGTTAAAATAATGGTAGGGGCCGACATGGTCATTGGGTCTAGCTTGATTTGATTCCACCCAGCTATGCCCATAGCTGTGGCGGCAGTTAAGAAAAACACAACCACGGTAGATAGGGTTAAGGTAATACTGCGCAATAAAAACCCGAGTACCACAGCGACAACCAAAAACATACTGGGTACCAATGTAGCGGCGTCCACCATAGAAGCCTCACCAAAGGCGTTATTCATCATAACAATGCCGGTTAAGCGCGTTTCTAAGTTGGGGTTTTTGGTTTCTAGTTGCTGGGCTAGCTCTCTAGCAAAATTAGCGACAATGGGGGCTTCGTCTAGGTTTTTCCCAGGTAGTTGAACCGTAATATTAAGCGCTGTGACACTGGCGTCTTGATTGATTAACCGCTTGACCAGAAGAGGTTCGCTAATGGCTACAGCCTCTATTTGCGCCAACTCTTGGGTGGTCAGATCCGTATCTGTGACTAGGTCCGCCACTTCTAGGTCATCTTCAATGGCTGTGGTGTGTTGAAAGTTAGTGATGGAATCTACGCGGCTGGAAAAGGGCGTTTGCCAGGCTCGCTCGGTAACCCATTGAATACTGGCTAGGGTTTGGGGGCTGAATACCTTGCCATCTTTGGGTGTGATCACCATCAAAACGTTATCTGATTTGTCGTAGGTATTTTGCAGGTGCTCAAAAGCCAGTAGCTCTGGGTTATCTTCCGAGAAGAAGTTGCGGTAGTCATTGCTGACGGCCAAATTTTGCCCACCGTAGGCGGCAGCAAATACGATGGCTAAGGTAGCCAATAACACCTTCCAGGGGTGCTTTAGGCTAATTTCTAATAGATTGGATCCCATTTTAGGCCTCTTAATGGTCTAACATTGTGTGCAAGGGTGTGAAGTAGCAAGGTTCTAAACCGACCGTTTAGTCGGCAGAATCTTAGGGCAGACCAACTGGTCTGTCAACGGCGATCGCGTCGCAGTGTATACGCAGCATGTTGCATAGATGTTTCCATGGAGTGGATTCGCCCGACTGTTTAATAAATGGCCATTATTGATTGCTGCGCCTGTGCGGGTCTGATAGCATGCGCCGCCTCTAATGGCCCTCCATAATATGTTGTCAGTTAATGTTTAATCTGGTTTATCGCACTCCAAATAATTTAAAAAACGATGTTTTATCCGGCACCACGGTTGCTCTTGCCTTAGTGCCTGAAGCTGTGGCTTTCGCTTTTGTCGCCGGTTTAGCCCCAATGGTTGGTTTGTACGCCGCATTTATGATGGGGTTGATTACCGCCATTTTGGGTGGGCGGCCGGGTATGATCTCCGGTGCAACCGGGGCTACAGCAGTGGTAATGGTGTCTCTGGTGGCAGAGCACGGCGTGGATTATTTATTCGCTGCTTTGTTGCTCGCCGGTGCACTGCAAATACTGGCCGGAATCTTTAGGCTAGGCAAATACATTCGTATGGTGCCGCACCCGGTGATGCTCGGCTTTGTTAACGGCTTAGCCATTGTTATCTTTCTGTCGCAATTGGGGCAGTTTATGGAGCGCGACGCCACCGGAACCATGCAATGGATGCAAGGCGAAGCCATGCTGAGCATGGTGCTGCTGGTTGCCGTTACCATGTTAATTATTCACTTTTTGCCCAAACTTACTACTGCAATTCCTTCGTCATTGGTGGCCATTGCTGCCATTACCGCTTTGGTCTACTTCTCTGGCATGGAAGCACGTACTGTGATTGATTTTGTAAAAGATATGCTCCCGGCAGAAGAGGCGGCAAATGCCTCTCTCAAAGGCGAGCTGCCGAGCTTTGCCATACCGGGTGTGTCACTGACTTGGGAGACCCTTTACATCATTTTGCCCTACGCCCTTATACTTGCCGCTGTTGGCCTAATAGAAAGTTTGCTAACGCTGACATTGATTGACGAAATCACCAACACCCGTGGCAAAGGCAACCGCGAATGTATTGGTCAAGGTGTTGCCAATACCGCCAATGGTTTTTTTGGGGGTATGGGCGGTTGCGCAATGATTGGCCAAAGCATGATTAACATCAATTCTGGCGGGCGCGGGCGCTTGTCTGGCATTACGGCGGCATTAGTATTGTTAGCGTTTATCCTTTTTGGTGCGCAATTGATAGAGATTATTCCGCTGGCAGCTTTGGTGGGCGTGATGTTTATTGTAGTACTGGGGACTTTTGAGTGGTCGTCCCTACGAATCATTCGCAAAATTCCGGCAACAGATGCATTTATTTTGATCTTGGTTTCTGGCGTTACGGTGGCTGCAGACTTGGCCATTGCCGTGATTGTGGGCGTTATTGTATCTGCGTTGGTATTTGCTTGGAAGCATGCGCAGCATATTCAGGTGCACACCTCCATTGATGAAGAAGGCTGTAAAATTTATGATTTACGTGGCCCACTGTTTTTTGGCTCCGTGTCTAACTTTAAAGAGCTATTTACCCCAGAAGATGATCCAGAGCATGTGATCATTGAGTTTAAACACTCACGGGTGAGCGACCATTCTGGCATTGAAGCGTTGGATTCATTGGCAGAAAAATATCAAGCCTTGGGTAAAAAATTACACTTACGTCATTTAAGCCCGGATTGTGTGCAATTGCTGAAAAAGGCTGGAGATAGTTGTGAAGCCAATGTGCTAGAAGATCCGAACTATAAAGTAGCGGCGGACGTTTAGGCTTAACAGCACCTCTAAAAATGTATTTTTTGCTCTATTGCGGCGCGGTCTAACCTTAGAGGTTTTAATTGAATAAAGCAGCTCACCTTCCAGCGGGCTGCTTCTTTTTACTTGCCTTATTTATGTGGCCGGTTGTGGTTGGCCTTTTAGGCGCTTAGACAAGCCGCCTAAATCCTTTCTAATTACATACAGGCACGGTACTAAAATCAAAGTTACCACGGTGGCAAACAGTACTCCAAATGCCAAAGACACCGCCATAGGGATAACTATTTTTGCCTGTAAGCTGGTTTCAAAAATAATGGGCATTAACCCAAAGAACGTGGTTAGTGAGGTTAATATAATGGCTCTAAAACGTTGCTGGCCCGCTTGCACAACACGTTGAAACAGCGGTGTTGTGGTATCCGACTGATTGATGAAATCCACCAAGACCAAAGAGTCATTCACCACAACCCCCACCACTGCAAACATACCGAATACGCTCATTTGGCTAATATTCATACCCAAAATTAAATGCCCGGCCACAGCGCCAATTAAACCAAATGGGATAACCGACATAATCATAATAGGTTGGGTGTAAGATTTTAAAGGTAGCGCCAATAAAACATATACAGGGATCAGTATCAGGAGTAAATCTATCAATTGGCTCGAGGCATCTTCACGATTATCTTTAAGCGTGCCGGACTCTTCAATGGTGACTGTAGGGTATTGGTCCTTAAGTGTTGGGAACACGTCTTTTTTTAGTGCATTGGCAATTTTAAAGGGCTCTGTGGTTTGTGTATCTACACTGGCCCAAAGCGTAATAGCTCTGTGTCCGTTTTCGCGGTAGATGACTTCGGCGCTTTTACCCACTGTGAGAGTGGCTATTTGTTCTAACGGAATGCTGTGGCCAGCTGGCGAATGTATTTTAACTTGCCCAATGGCATGCAGCGATTGCCTTAGGCTCTCGGGGTAGCGCACCACCACTCTAATTTCTTCGCGGTCACGCACAATGCGCTGTGCCTCAAGCCCGTAAAGTGCTTGGCTTAATTGTCCGGCCACATTGGCTGTGGTTAAATTAAGTGCGAGGGCCTCTGGCTTTAAGGTGAACTGTACCTCTTGAGCCTTATTGCGCTCACTATCGTTTATGTCAAAAACTCCTTGGTATTTGGCCAGCGCTGATTGAATAGAGTGTGCAACTGCATTTAAAGCAGCCTCATCACGGCTGCGTATCTTAAAGCTTAAATCACCGTCGTTGTCACGGCCGCCAAAAAGGTTGTCAATAATGGTGAACTGTTTGATGCCGGGTAATTCGGGCATGGCTTTGCGCCAGTGGGCCGATAAATCAAATGGACTAATGGGGCGAAGCTCTGGGTCTACTAATTTGGTTTGTATTTCTGCGCTGGTACGCCCGGTCAATCTTATCATAACGCTGTCAACCATTTTTTGGTTGTGCTCACTTTCAATGGCGTTTTCAACTTGGGTTATCACTTGGTCGATTTTTAGCACCGTGTCTAGAGTGGACTGCTCGCTGGCGTCACTGTTCATCTCCACTTTGATACGCACATAATCGTGGGGAATTTTAGGGAAGTTAATATATTTTATATTGCCTGTTTTAAACATCATGGCGGTTAATACAATCAACCCCACAAAGACGATTAACACTGTGTAACGATAATGGAGTGCGCTTTTTAAAAAGGGCTTGTAGTAATTTTGCACCCAATGATTTAACCCATTGTTTAAGCACCTGCGTATTTTGGTCAAAACGCCGTTAGAGGTGGCGGGCTCCGGGGGCATATGGGCCAAATGCGCAGGAAGAATTAATTTTGACTCCACCAATGAAAATATCAAGCACAACACCACAACAAAGCCAATGGCGTGTGGAAATGCCGCGTTAGGGCCACTTTCTGTAAGCATAGGAAGGAATGCGGCCATGGTGGTGAGCACGCCAAACGTGGCCGGCGTAGCAACGCGCTTTGCGCCACTAATAACATTAAAAACGGATTGCCCCTTTTTTTGTACCTCGCTTTGTACACTTTCACCTATGATAATCGCGTCGTCTACCACCACACCTAATACCATAATAAATGCAAACAAGCTGGCCACATTGATGGTGACATTTACCCAAGGTAAAGGTAAAAAAGCCAGTGCACCCAAAAAACTAATGGGCAGCCCCATCATTACCCAAAACGCTAAGCGTAACCGCAAAAATAACGCCAAAATAAAAAATACCAAAATGCCCCCGTACACCATGTTATCTAACATCATGTCTAAGCGGCCTTGAAGGTAATAGGTGAAATCCACCCAAGGGGTTAACTCTAAGCCTGCAGGTAAACTGGCTTGTTTTTTTTCAAGGTACGCATTCACCGTTTGTGCAATGTCAGTGATGCTTTGCTCTTCACTGGCACCCACAAATAAGGTGAGCGCGTTTTTACCATTGGTTTTGGTGAAATGGATCCCTTCTTCAAAGCCATCGTGCACTGTGGCAATATCACCTAATAATAGAGAAGTACCGTCGGCGTAATTTTTAATGGGCAGAGCTTGAAATTCACCGCCGCGATAAGCCTGTTGATGCACTCTTACGGAGATCAACCCGCCATCGGTGCGCACTTGCCCGGCAGATTGATTGGACGAAAATTGGCTCACCGCTTGTGCCAAAGTTTGCAAGGTTAAATTGTG
>CAYZQH010000034.1:0-17944 GCA_964480055.1 uncultured Cellvibrionaceae bacterium | reverse complement strand
GGCCAGAGCGTGACCATGCCCAACGATGCAACCCTTTCTCTCATGATTGATAAAGATACCACGCAAGTCTCAAAAGGCCAGATATTGGCATCATATCAAACCAAATCAACGACACTTGCTAACATCCATCAATTACCAGAACAAACGCAAAAATTATTGCTCGGTTTAACTCAGCCAATGGCGGCACAGCAGGGTACTATCACAAGCCCATGTGATTGCTTGCTTACTACTACCCACGCGATAGATGGTCAATTTCTTCACAAAGGAGAAACGATCTTTTCCTTAAGGCCTCACACGGCAACGCCTAGTATCGTCGCAAACTTTTCTTTTGAAGGGTCCGACGGGCTCCATGTAGGTCAGAACCTTTGGTTCAAGGTCTATGGGTATAACCAATACCAACCCGGTGAAATTCAGTCGCTAACAGTTAGCGCCGACTACTCTCAAATTCAAGCAGTCATTTCTACTCAATCTTTACCAAACGACGTCACTGATAAAGCGCCTGTTAGCGTTCAAATTAAGTCAAACTACTTACCTAAGTTTTTATTGGCTTGGCTATAGCGATCTGGGTTTTGTACGTAATGGCAAATATTTCGTTATCTATTTTTTTCTGCGTGGTGCTTTGTGGTTGTTCAGCCATAAAATATGACGAGCATACAGCAGACTTACTTTATCAGCAGGGTAAAACTACCCAAGCGATCAAGCACTATCAGCACTTGGCAAAATTCGGTTTGGCCAGCTCTCAACTTGAGCTAGGCAAACTTTTATTGGCGCAAGAGCAATACGGTCGTGCTGAACACTGGTTAAAACAAGCGCAAAAAAAATATCCAGAGGATGCGACGTTCTTTTTGGCAATGCTGTACGGATTCTCAAAATCATCTGATTTATACGCACCAAGCACAGCTAAAACACTGTTCATTAATTTAACCAATAATGGAGATAGAAAATCTGCCCAAAAGTTGGTTCAGCTGATTAAAGCGGGCAGCATCAATACACTTAATGCAAATGAGCTAAGTACGCTACAGCAAAAAGCGAAAGCAAATTTACCGGGTGCCTGCTATGTTGCTGCTACCATCGCTCATAAGAATAGTGAAGCACCTTTGGTAACTAAGCAATATTTACAATGTGCTTTCCCGACATACCCTACCGCGCTCTATGACTTAGCTTCGTTAACCCAAGAATACACAACGTTGGGTACGTTTGAAGATATCGAACAACTCATACCTATACTGCCACCAAAAAACCAGCAACAGCTACGTATTCGACTAGCCAAAGCAATAGCCAGCAATAAATTTGCGTGGCCAATAGACTACGCAGAAACATTACTGCTAGGCACTACTGGCCCAGACGCTCAATACCACTTGGCCAAGCTCTATTTGCAAAATCCTATTTTTGGTAAATCTAGCCAGGAAATACTTGCGCTACTCAAGCAATGCCAATTAGACAACAGTGCATTGTGCTATGGGCTTGAAGCTCAAATGTACATTGAAGGCAATAGAGTGGTACAAAACCCCTGGGTTGCTGAAAATATTTTACTCAACGCCCCTCTGGATCATGCATATATTTCCTACCTTCTAGGTGAAATTTATATTAACGGCTATTTAGGTCACGCGGATATAACAATGGGGCTAGCCTATTTGCGCTCAGCAGCCAATCAGAATTTTACGCGTGCGCATAAAAAACTCGCCGATGTTTTTTTTGAAGGGCGCGGGCTAAGGGTCGATAAAAAATTGGCTTACGCACACCTGCTATTGTCTTCGGCATCAATAAGTCACTTGGCAGTCGTAGAACAAAAATACGCAATAGACTCAACCCAAAAAGCCATGGCCGCTGAATTTGCCCAAACAATGGGATTCCAGCCCTCATTCACTTTACAAACGCCTCTGAAATAACATGAAGTATGCCATCGCTCTACTATCACTATGCTTGGCAGGTTTACTGGCAACAAACGCTCTAGCGCAAACACCCTCTTGGCAAACCAAGTCTTCATTTCGCGTCGGCGTACAATCTACAGAGCAGGCGGATACCGTATTTACAAATCTCGATACTAAGCTAAGTGCCAAATTTAGCCCGCGCCACAGATTACTGATTGAAGCACGCGCTTTTTTTGCCAGTGACGACATTCAGTTAGAGCCCGAAGACGGCGGAGTGGAGTCAAAGTCCTATTTGGAGCTACGCCAAATTGCCTGGCAAGCCAATCACATTGGTTTCACAGGGGTTAATACATCAGTTGGCAAAGCCCGTCTGCGTGAGCACACTGGCCTTTGGTGGGATAGAAACCTAACCCACGCCTCCATAGGTATTAATCGTAGCTTAATTAGTAGCTATCTCGCCATTACGCAAGAACTCAACAGTTTTAGAACCGATAATAGCGACAATAGGCAACTGGATAAGAATGTACGTCGTTGGCTACATCAAACCCAGTGGCAATGGAAGCATCAACAATATGTAACACTAAGTACGTTGTTTCAACTCGATAATAATCAAACAGTCCCTTCTGAGCTAAACGGCCAAACGTTTTATAGACACGCCGATGCACACTGGATTGGTGGCATTTTTCATGGGCAAGGCACCCTATACAACCATTCATTGCAATATACTTTTGGGGTAACCCAGCAATCTGGAGATGTGGTTTCTTATTTGGCAAGTAACCCCTCTGCGCCCAACTTGACGCAAAAAATTGATGGCAAATTGATTCACGGAGACATCGCCTGGGAATTCAATACCCCCCTATCCGGTACGCTAGGGTTTCAATTTTTTAATGCTAATGCGGCAAGCGCGAATAAGGCCGGTTTTTTTCAATCTCGAATTCATAGTAATAATGCACGACTGACTCAAACGGGGCAGTATCTACCAAGGCTTACGGATGCCTATCGCCCAGAGCTGTCTAACATGGCAGCTTACGGAATTTTTTTGGGGTTGCAGGTATCGTCCTCGATAACATTCGACGCGCTTCTTAATCAATTTGAGCGCGTCAATGACCAGTCCGCTATAGGAACCAGTGCATACTCCCATAACCGATACGCCGAAGTTAGCCTGGCAGATACAAAGCAATACCTAGGCCTAGGAACAGACATTATTTTATCCTACCAGCCAAACGCAAAAATTAAGTTTATTCAACGTCAACGAGTTCGCTTGCGGTTTTCTCACTTCAACCCAGGCAATGCATATACCAACGCGCCGGACCTGACGAAAGCCACTTTGGATTGGAGGGTAGCGTTTTGATTGCTCGTATTGCCTTTTTATTATTACTTTTATTACCCGCTGAGGCACAGGCAAAAGAAGCCCTCATTCTAAAGAGCGCCACGCCCCACGTCTCCGCCCCAGAATTACCCGACATTAGTCAATACACTTTAGACTGGGTTAATTCTCATATCCCTGAGCGCGCGCCGTCAAAACTCACGGTAACACCTATCTACAAGGTAAAGGAGTTTCGAGAATTCACTGAAGGCAACCGCGCGCTAGAGTGGGTAAAGCGCCAAGACACATTTCCAAAGCTTATATTGATCAAAAGCGGTGTGGCCACGCTAGAAGATATTTATACGCAAATAGATAAACAGTACATAACAAAGACCGACGTTGCAGACTATTTAGTTAAGCTCCCTATTGTGGTTAGCCCCAAGGCTACATTAATTATTTCCCATTCTGAAGCGCGCGCCTCAGTAAAGCTGAGCACACAAGCAGGTGCCCTTATTATTAATCAGGGCCAGCTATTTATTATTAACAGCGATGTCACCGGTTGGGATGAATCCAAAAAAAATCCTGTGGCCTACGAATCTGACGAAATATTCAGGCCGTTTATAGTTGGTTTTAGTCGTTCTAAAAGCTATTTTTATGGGTCACGTTTCCAAAGCTTGGGATACTTTGCGCCGAAAGCATACGGCATTGTATTTTCAATAACCTCCGATGGCGATAGCGCTGACTACGATCAAACTGATATGCCAAAAGCGTGGCTCATAAATAACTCGTTTGAGAAGATTTACTATGGATTTTATTGCTACTACGCAGACGATATAGTCATCATCGATAACCGCTATACAGACAATATTGTTTACGGCATTGATCCACACGATTATTCTAATCGATTAATTATTGCCAACAACCATGTCACCGGCACCCGAGAAAAACACGGTATTATTGTTTCAAGAGAAGTGGATAACAGTTGGATAATTGGCAACACCTCCAACAACAATAAGGGCGCAGGCTTTATGTTAGACCGGCAAAGTAGTGATAATTTAATAGCTTACAACGTAGCAACTCACAATGGTAGCGACGGCATTAGCATCTATGAAAGCCCCGACAACCTTATTTACGGTAATATTTTTTACAGCAACAATAAACACGGTATACGAATACGCAACAGTACGGGTATCATCAGTGCTAATAATGTCATTAAACAAAATGGCCAATTGGGTACATATCTGTATACCTCCACCTTTAGCGCAAAACAAAGAGACCTTAAGAAGGACTTTTATCAAGCTACACTGAACTACACAAGCTTTGAAGATCAACTGATATCGAATGAAGGTGGCGCACTGGGCGCCGATAAAGTTTACCCCATAACATTACATGCCCCCACCATAACAAGTGCCCCGTCAAGCAAAGCTAGAATATTCACTGGAGCACTTGCACCACATCAAAAGGCCTTGCTCGACCAATTGTTAATCTTAAAAAGTACTGCACACATAGCGCAAGGCGGGTAACGCAGTGGTTTTTTCTTCCAACATCTTTTTATTGTCATTTTTGCCTGCGTTTTTGGCCTGTTACTATTTGGCCCCGCGACCAGCACGCAACTGGGTTATCCTAGTCGGCAGTTATATATTTTATGCCTGGTGGCGTGTAGATTTTTTGATGCTATTTGCAGGCGTCACCTTTTTCAACTACCTCATTGGCCTTAAACTGAGTAATTCCCACCATCGAAAACACTGGTTAACTTTGGGCATAACGGGAAACCTTGGCATATTGGCCTATTTTAAATACGCCAACTTTGGCGTTGATAGCTTTAATACTTTGTTAACCACATCAGGGCTAGCTCCCCTGAATATGGCCAATATTGTTTTACCCATCGGCATTTCTTTTTATATATTTCAGTCCATTAGCTATATTGTGGATGTTTATCGTAAAGATGTACCTCCGGCACGGCACTTTGTAAATTTTGCGGCATTCATTGCTCTGTTTCCTCAGTTAATTGCAGGGCCGGTTCTACGTTATAAAGATTTGGCCCACCAGTTTGAATCGCGATCTCATACGTGGGCAAAATTTAATATGGGCTGCACTTGGTTTATGATTGGCTTTATAAAAAAAGTGTTTATTGCAGATTCAATCGCACCAATTGTTGACGGTACGTTCTCTGCGTCAAACCTTGACGCACTACAAGCGTGGGTAGGAGCCCTGGCGTATACCGCGCAGTTATATTTTGATTTTTCTGGATATAGTGATATGGCCATCGGCATTGGCTTAATGATGGGGTTTAGATTCATTAATAATTTTGACCAGCCCTATGTAAGTCAAAGCATTACTGAGTTTTGGCGCCGTTGGCACATCAGCCTGTCTACATGGTTGCGCGACTATTTATATATACCCCTAGGAGGGAATCGCAAGGGCGCCTTCAATACCTATCGTAACTTAATGATCACTATGGTGCTTGGTGGGTTTTGGCATGGCGCCAATTGGACGTTTATGCTTTGGGGCGCTTGGCATGGGTTTTGGTTAGCCTTAGAAAGATATTTGGGCCTTACACACAAGGCTAAGCCGTTTCGTTTCGTCCCTTGGCTATTCACACTGCTCATTGTGATTGTTGGCTGGGTAATGTTTAGGGCCGCATCCGTTACAGACGCTTTGCACATTTACAAAGCCATGTTTGGCTTATCAGGCGCCAGTATCAGTATTAATGCCCTGCTCGCTAACACATCGACCACGCAATTATTTATGTTGCTGGTGGCATTAATTACTTTATTAACTACAGGAATATTTTGTAAGCAATCTAAACGAACAAAGCTGTCCTTAAGAAAATTAACATATTACGCGACCACACCGATTTTTTTTCTGAGTGTACTTAAGCTCTCAGCACAAAGCTATTCTCCCTTTCTATATTTTCAGTTTTGACGGCAAAAAAATGCGTAAATATTATTCTACAGCCACTTTTTTGATCGTCGTTTTAGCCCTTGGCATTATCGCCAATAACCATTGGCCAACGATTATTGCCACTACTAACGGCCAGGCTGCGCCGCACGCCACATCTTGGGTCAACGGCCAGTATGTTCACACGCTAGAAGAACAATACGATCAAACTTTTTCTGTACGAGAATTTGCGATTAACGCTTGGACCGCATTGACCTACTCGCTTTTTGACGAGGGCAAGCCGGGCTTAATTGTGGGTAAAGAGGGTTGGCTTTTTACACAAGAAGAATTCATTGACATCGCTTTTGACGCGCCCACTGTTCAGAGCAATTTAGACACTATAGCCCAAGCTGATAAAACAATTAGGGAGGCAGGCGGCAGGCTTTTGGTGGTTGTACTGCCCTCAAAATCCCGAGTGTATTCGCATTTATTAAAGCGCCCAATGCCCAATCAAGCATCCCGCCGCCACGCCGACTTTACGACTTGGTTAGATCATCACAATCTGTCTTATACAACTTTATTACCCGCTCTTATAAACCATCAAATAAAGCCCACGTTTCTTTCAAACGATACGCACTGGACACCCTACGGTGCAAAGTTATCTGCAGTCCATATTGCCAACCGCTTTAAATCCATTGTGTCATTAGGTGCGCCCGACCGATTTAACACTCAAAAGATATCTAGCGCGCCTTTTAAGGGTGATATGCTCAATTATTTGCCTTTGACGCCCTACTTTGAATTTTTAACCCCGCAATACCCCACACTCCATCGATACGTAACCGAAGATACTCAAGAGATGTCATTATTTGATGATATTGAATACGAAGGCGTGCTCGTTGGCACCAGTTATAGCGCCAAGGAAGAGTGGAATTTTTTAGGTGCCTTACAGCAACACACTGGGTTAAGGTTTTTTGACGCATCTAAACAGGGCCATGGCCCATTCACACCGATGCTCGACTATATAGCATCGGAAGATTTCAGTGAGCTTAAGGGCAAACCCGTAGTATGGGAAATTCCTGAACGTTATCTTGCTATCACCCCAATCAACGAAGGCCCCAAATGAAATTTTTAACAATTACACTCTTTGCGATTTTATTTCCCATAGCTGCTGCCGCAGATGACGCTGAGTTATATGACCCCAAAGTCAATGAGGACGAAGGCTTAATTCGCGTCCTTAATTTGACCGGGAAGAATTCTACGCTCGCCATTAACGGTGCGCCCGCCATTTTTAGAAAAATCCCTCCTTATAATTTCACCGACTATATTGTGACCAAAGAGGGACGTAAGACTCTTCAGCTGGGGGCAGCCTCTTTGGACGTTGTCATAGAGCGTGGTGCTACTTCCACCTTTACAGTGCTACCAAACGGTAAAATTAAGGCTCTGCATGACGCAGTCATTGGTAAAAAGGGTAAAAGCCTCATAACACTCTATAATTTTACGGACAATCTCCCTCTCACGTTAAAAACTGCCAACGGTAAAACCACAATCATCGAACCAGTACAACCTGCGTCAAGTAACCACAGAGAAATCAACCCCGTTAAGATCGCACCGGCAGTGTTCTCCGACCAATCCAAAATAAAAGCGCTTGATCCCATTCAGCTCAAAAGAAACACCCCTTACAGTATCGCCATATGGCAGCACAACGACCGCACAGTGGCCATTGGCGCTCATAGCGGAATAAACACTAGGAAACGCTAATGCAATTCTGGTTACGCCGCCCGACTTGGGCGGTATTATTGATTTTTATAATAGCTATGGCTGTTGAACACACTCACGCTGCCTCCAAAAGTGACGATGGTATCGGCATGCCCCACTGTAATGCCCTAGCGAATATGAAAGACGACTCTAACAAACTCTTTCAAAATGACGATTGGTTGTTTCGCAAGGCCGACATTTTGGAGCGCTTCGGGATGGATCCTGCCGCACTAGTAGCCATTCAACAAATCAATCATCTTTTAAAGGCCCAGGGTGTCACTTTAATTGTGGCCCCCGTGCCTACGCGCGGCTTGGTGTACCCTCAAAAACTACCTAGCTCAACAGCTTATCAATTTAAAACCGCCCTTCACGGCTATAAAAGTTGGTTACAGAGGCTCACCAACGCTGGAATTCAAGTGGTGGACTTTTCTTCCATGCTTAACAATCAACAACCGGATTTGTTTTACAAGCGCGACCCCCATTGGACTTACTTAGGCGCCAAAAAATCGGCGCAAATTATTGCCGATGCTGTACGCCAACACCCGGACTTTGATCAATTCCCTAAGGTGGAGTTTACAACTGATTATGCGGGGCTATCTGTTACGAACGGCAGCTTTCAAACGCGGTATGCAAAACTCTGCAACGCCCAGTTTCCTTTTGAATATAAGAAAATATTCCAAACCACAAAGGCGTCATCAGACGACTTATTTGGCGAAGATGATACTGAAGAAACCATCGCTTTGCTTGGTACAAGCTTTTCTGCAGTATCCGACTATAATTTCGTAGGCGCGTTAAATGAGGCACTGGGTGTAGAGGTCGCAAATTATTCAGTTTCCGGCGGGAACGTGAACGGGGCTTTTTCAGAATATTTTAGCACCCGCTTTGGTGTTGACAGCAGCCCCAAAGTCATTATATGGGAGTTTCCACTCAATTATCAGTCTTTTGGTAAACATGCCAATTACGCTTTGATGCTATCACACTTAAAAAAACTGGATTGTAAAACCCCCATAATTACCCAAAGCAAAACACTTAAAAGCGGTACCAACACATTGGTATTTAATGGTGGCCAAAACTATAAACACCTACCCTTTGAAAAATTAATTTTTAAAATTGATGTGGATCACCCTGACGTATATGAGCTATCAACCACGGTGCATTTTGTGAGAGGCCGAACCTATAAGACTAAAATTGCCAGGAGCGCTAGGCTTTCTGGCAGCACACCTTTTGTGTTAGATTTTAGTCACGCCACCGCATTGTCGGGGCTAAAGTTTATGGCTCTGGACCTACACGTCGCATCCACTAATCTCGTAGGCACCAAGGTAACCACAAAAATATGCGCATTAAACTAGCCAGCGTACTTGGCGTCACCGTGCTAACCGCTTGCACTCATCATCCACCTCCGCAGCCATACCAAGGGTTGAATCGCGTGCAACCATTCACTCTCCCAGCCAATGGTTTTTCGTGCCCGGCTTATCACCCAATGCCCTTCTCTAAACCACTCATATTTCGCTCAAAATATGAAGGTAGTAATCACGCCCGCGCTACCCTAAACAAAAATGCAGAAAAAGCCTATAAGGTTGCCATCGCCCCCATACAATCATTAGAAAAGCACCTTGCTAAACTTTCCAAACTCGCAACCCGTAAAAAAGTGCCCCCAGATACAATAGCAAACTGTATGGTGCAAGCACTCACCCCTTGGGCCAAAGCGCAAGCCCTTACATCCGAGCAAAGCAACCACACGGGCGCGTCGGTTCGCAAATGGGCCTTGGCCAGCATTTCAACAAATTTAAACGTTGTATCTCACAACTTAGCACCCAATGACGCTTCAGTTACAGCCATAACCCAGTGGATAGATACAATCACCCAGCATGTAATTAATGATTGGAGCAACCGCCCCCTTAAAAAGGTCAATAATCACGATTATTGGGCCGCTTGGGCAGTAATGAACAGCGCCGTGCTGTTAAACAACAGCCACTATTGGGCATGGGCGCTCAGTAAATATAACGAAGCCTTAACGCAAATAGGCCCAGATGGTTTTTTACCCAACGAGCTAAAACGTAAAGGCAGAGCTTTGCACTATCACAATTACGCTTTCACACCGTTGATATTTATGTACCATCTAGCGCATATTAATGGTCAAGCACTAGACCACTTACCCCTAAAGCGGTTGGGGCTTTTGGTTGTAGCCGGGCTAGAGAACCCAACGTTGTTTGAGCGTAAAACAAAAAGCGCTCAAGTGACTGACGGTTTATATACCGCCCACAGCTTGGCATGGGTCCCTATTTTTAAACTGTATTTTGAATCCCCTGCGGTGGACAAGTGGCACGCACGTTATGCACCCTTTCGATCTACGCGTCTAGGCGGCGATATCTCTGCTCAAACTACCCGCGCTCCTAGTTCTCTTTCACCGTAACAGTGCGCGCGTGCACACCTAAGGTAACACCCACAAACCCGCCCGCAGTTTGCGTACTAATCAGTGATGCAGACTGCGCACCAAACACCGCTTTCTGGGAAGACTCTTTACCTCTATAAGAAAATATTAGCTTATCACCACTTTGACTCACGCCCAAAACAACGTGCCTTAAGCCTGACTTTAGCGGCAAGGGCTTAGACCGATGCGCTTTGCCGCCCTCGACCGTCTCTAAAAATAATTCGTGGCCTTGCTTGGTCTTTTGAACACCTAAAAAATAATGGAAACGCTCGCTGTGATACGCAATTAGGCCACTTTGAACATCGGGTTTATTTGGCAGTATCATCTTTGTTTCTACTTGATAATTTAAATTTTGCTGACGCCTAACCAACATGCTTGCATGGGCTGTTTCCACTAGTGAGATTGCCTTGGGTTTAAGCAGTAGCTTGCCCACAGGTTTATGGTCTATTTTATAAAACGGCTCTGGTGTCGTTCTAGCGCTTACCCAAGCTAAACCCAATTGTTGATTTTTAAAATCATCGCGCCAATAAATTCCCCCTGCTTGCGGCAGTACGTTTTGCCGTTGCCCCATTGCAAACGGTAACGATAAAGGCAGCGCTTGGCCCTTAGGCAATATATGCGGCCAACCGTTTTTCCACGTAACAGGTAATAAAAATGTCTCGCGCCCAGTATTGTGGTGCTCCCCGGCATAAGGTCTTACGCCTAAGAATACCGCCCACCAATCGCCATTTGGCGTGGTAACAAAATCCGCATGCCCGGTACTGGTTACAGCGTTTGCGCGCGCTGGGTCTAAATCGCGCTGGGTTAATATGGGGTTATTCTTGTACGGCTCAAATGGCGCCCCTAGGCTGCGCGCTCTAAAAACCACCTGAGAGTGATCTGTGCCGGTGCCCCCTTCGGCACAAATCAAGTAATACCAACCGTCTTTTTTAAATAGGTGAGGGGCTTCAATCCAAATGGGGTTCTGCTTAATATCAACGCCACCATCCACCAACAACCTACGTGACTTTGGCAGTATTTTTTTGGTTGCCCAATCCAGCTCCCACATCCATATGGCTCTATGGCCGTTGTATAACGGCTTACCTTTTGGTTTGTCATTGTGGGTTATATAAACCCGACCATCGGTGTCAAAAAATAAATCTGGGTCTATACCGCCCACCTCGGGCAACAAGATGGGTTTAGACCAAGGGCCCGCCGGGTTTTTGGCGTGGATTATAAAATTGCCAATGCCAATAACATCCGTGGTAATAATGTAAAACTCGCCCTTGTGGTAGCGTAAGGTGGGAGCAAAAATACCGCGCGATATTTTTTGACCACGCTCAAACGTCCACTGACTGCGGCTAGAGTACGCATTGCCAATTTGCTCCCAGTCCACCAAATTCTTACTTTTAAAGATGGGAAGCCCGGGAAAGTACGCAAAACTTGAGTTCACTAAATAATAGGTCTCATTGACGCGAACCACCGACGGGTCTGGGTAAAACCCGCCTATCACTGGGTTGGTGAACGCCGCACTTTTTTTACCCGCGCCTGGCGCTGCTTCCTGGTGCGCTTTTACGTCATCCCAACCTTTATAGCTAAACCAGTGAAACTCACTCCAGTCGTCGGCCCACGTTCTGCCGGGCATAACCATCAACATCACTACCCCAACGCTTAACACCCACTCTCGTAACATGACGCCCCCAAAAAAACCGTGTAAAAGTGCAGTTTACCGTTATTTTGGTAGCGCTACCATTTGCTAATCATGTAGGATTTACACACTTACAAATTTTTGCACCTCGTCTAACACGTTATTGAATTTAAAAACATACCTCATTATGACTATTGTTCGCTTTGCTTTATTCATTTGCCTTCTGACATCCAGCGTATTAACTGCGTGCTCAACTACCCAAGACAGTTCGCAAACCACCCAAGCACGTACACGCACGCTTTTAGATACCGGTTGGACGTTTTATAAATACCCAGACGCCGAAGCTACAGACACATTGATTTACGACGTGCGGCCTAAAGTGACCGAATCGCAAGATGGCAAACCGGCCGATGCAGAGCCCACCGCCGCCATAAAAGTAACAAAAGGGGCTAACCAACAACCATTAAAACCTTGGGTGTTACCAACGGCCAACTCGTTTCTACCCAGTAAAAACCAACATCATGCACGCCCTAACGGTAACCCCGGTGCAAACTTCCCTTATGTACAACTGGACTTTGATGACAGTCAATGGCAAAGCGTAGAGGTACCACACGATTGGGCCGCCGCTGGGCCGTTTTACTCCGGCAACAACCCCAAAGTGGGTGGCGGTATGGGGCGTTTACCCAGCCCCGGCGTTGCGTGGTATCGCAAAACGCTACACATTGATGAGGCAGCCCGTGGACAAACGCTGTTTTTAGAGGTGGACGGCGCAATGAGTTACGCCATGGTTTGGCTTAACGGGGTACTGGTGGGTGGATGGCCTTACGGCTACGCCTCTTGGCAAGTGGATTTAACACCCTATGTACGTTTCGGCCAAGCCAATCAATTGGCCATTCGAGTAGATAACCCGCCGGAGTCCTCGCGCTGGTACCCTGGCGGCGGTATTTATCGCAACGTGTGGCTCACTCAAAAACACGCGATACATTTGGCCCAGTGGGGCACCAACATCACCACTCCCAGCGTTACGCCACAAAAGGCCGATGTGCACATTGCCGTCACTCTCAATAACACTTTGCCGATTAACGCAGAGATTACAGCAACCACAAACATATACACCCTCAACAAACAAGAACAACCTGGAGTTAAGGTCGCTACCGCCAGCGCGCACAAAACCAACATTCAAGCCATGGGCAGCTCAACCATTACACTGGCAACACAAATCAACGCCCCCAAATTATGGGGCCCCAAACCTCATCAAACCCCACATCGCTATGTGGCTGTTACCTCTGTATACAAAAATAAACAATTGATCGACCAAGTAAAAACGCCCTTTGGCGTACGCACTTTGACGTTTGATGAAAACAAAGGCATTTTAATTAACGGCGAGTTAATTCCTATCCAAGGCGTCAACCAACATCATGATTTGGGCCCTATTGGCGCAGCATTTAATGAAGCCGCCGCCATACGCCAACTCAATACATTAAGGGATATGGGTGTAAATGCCATTCGTATGGCACATAACCCTCCAGCGCCCGAGCTGTTAAATTTAACAGACCGCCTAGGGTTTATAGTGGTAAATGAATTATTTGATGTTTGGGAGAGAAAAAAAACGCCCTTAGACCACCATTTAATATTCCCAGATTGGCATGAAGCTGACGCTCGTGCCTGGGTACGCCGTGATCGCAATCACCCCTCTGTTATTATGTGGAGCGTGGGGAACGAAGTGGGCGAACAATACACAGGCGAAGACGGCGCAAACGTAGCGCGCCGCTTGCATTCCATTGTTAAAGAAGAAGACCCAACACGCCCCACCACCAACTCTATGAATTTTGCCAAACCCCCTATGCCATTACCCGGTGTATTTGACGTCATCAGTTTAAATTACCAAGGCGAAGGCATACGCGACGCCGAGGCCTATAAAGGTATGAAGGGCATTACCACAACACCCGCGTACCCTAACTTTAAAAAGGCTCACCCCCAAAAAGTGATTGTAAGCAGTGAAAACGCAGCGGCGGTCAGTTCGCGCGGCACCTATTTATTCCCCGTGACCCAATATAAAAGCGCCCCCGTTAAAGAGGGTCATGGGGGCGACAGAAAAAACCAACACGTCAGCGCCTACGAGTTATACACCACGCCCTTTGGCGCATCTGTAGATAAGGTTTTTACCTCGTTAGAGAACCACCCCTATGTGGCTGGCGGCTTTGCCTGGAGCGGGTGGGATTATTTGGGCGAGCCAACCCCCTACTACACGGCACGCAGTAGCTATTTTGGCTCTATTGATTTAGCGGGGTTTAAAAAAGACCGCTTCTACTTATACCAAAGCCACTGGCGGCCAGAACTGCCTATGGTACACATTTTACCTCACTGGAATTGGCCAGACCGCGATGGCAAAATCACGCCTATACACATTTTTACCTCGGGTGATGAAGTAGAATTATTTTTAAATAATCAGTCGTTAGGGAAAAAACACAAAAAGAAAGGGCAATTTCGTTTGCGCTGGGACAACGTCAAATATCAAGCTGGCACTGTGCGTGCTGTTGCTTACAAAAATGGTAAGTTCTGGGCAGAAAACAGCATCAAAACCACTGGCCCTGCGTTCGCCATAAAATTAGAAGCCGATAAAACTCACATTAAAGCCAACAGCAAAGATTTGGCCTTTATTACCGCAAAAATTGTAGATAAAAATGGGCTGGTGGTGCCCACAGCGCAGCATCAACTCGTATTTAACATTACCGGCCCCGGTAGCTTAGTAGCGGCAGACAACGGAGACCCCAGTGATTTAACGGCCTTCATCAACCCTGTGCACAATGCATTTAACGGTAAGTGCCTAGCCATTGTAAAAGCCAACCGAGGTGCAAAAGGCCCCCTTAAGATCACCGTAAAAAGCTCTGTCGGTTTAATGGCAGACGCTTTAACACTGCACCCTCAATAACCCCTCTTACCCAAATTCACTCTGACGCCAACTTGTGCCGGTAAAAAGATCATTGAACGCGCGCGCTGATAACCCACAGGCCATAAAAAATTGCGCTTAAAACACCTTGCAAGCAACCAATTATTCGCACGCCATTTAGGAATAGCATTACATATGTGGGCATCATTTAGACGAATTTTGCATATCAAGCCTTAATAGATGTCTGCCGTATCTATACTTATCTGGCGGTAGTTGATTTTTCGGCAATGGTGCCTAAATCTTTCGGGTTATCCATATGCAGGAATAACTCGTCAATAAGGATACGAATGACATCCAATGCCACATTCATGCCTCAAGTTATAAACGGCCAACAAATTGGGCTGGATTTCGTTTTTGCCCATGCCAAGCAAGCGATGGGTGTAGCCGCGGCAGATGGCCGCTGGTTATTGGTTAACGACGCCCTAAGCGCCTTTTTAGGGCATTCCACCACCGCACTTACAACAATGAGTTGGCAGGATTTAGTCCACCCCGATGACAAAACACCCTTCACACAGGCTTTTGATCACGCATTAACATGCAATGCGGCAAAAGCCTTATCTGCGCGCTTGCAGCATTGCAATGGCGCATATCTCAATACTCAATTAGAGTTTGTTGCTATAACAAATAACAGCGCCGAAGCGCCACACATTTTAATTCAGCTGGAGCCCGCGGCGCCTTCAGTATCCAGCAAAACCGACTTGTCACTGCTGAGTTTTGGCGTTAATCATGTCCATGAGAGTGTATTACTGATTAACAAATCCGGACATTTTGTCTATGTGAACGACGCCGCCTGCAAGCTACACGGGTACACGCGGGATGAGTTATTAGGCAGCAAGACCATTGGAGATATAAAACCCGGCTTTCAACCCGACCTTTGGCGACACCATTGGCAAGAGCTGCAACAAAAGCGCGCCCTGGTTATAGAAACCACGCATCAAACAAAAAACGGGGATATCTTCCCCGTAGAGGTCTTGGCAAACTATTTTCAATTTGATGGTAAAGAGCACAACTTAGCGCTAGTGCGTGATATTTCTAACCGCAAAGAACAACAGCAAAAAATTGAATACCTAGCCTATCACGATGTATTAACAGGCCTGGCCAACCGCTCGCTTATTTTTAACCGGCTAGAGTCAGCCATAACCGATGCAAAACGTAACAATGCCTTACTGGCTGTTTTGTGCTTGAATTTAGACCGTTTTAAAATTGTGAATGAGAGCTTAGGGCTGCATATGGGCGACGCATTACTCAAGGCCGTTGCCCAAAGGCTACAGGGCGTGCTGCGCAACGCCGATACCGTCGGGCGCACCAACGGTGATGAATTTTTAATTCTATTGCCGGGTCAAAATACCCCCCAAGATGTGGCTCACGTAACAGAGCGAATTAATTCAACCCTATCTGCGCCCTATAGCATTAACAATCAAGAAATCATTACTCATGCCAGTATCGGCGTTAGCCTCTACCCTAAAGATTCTGATAATGCCATAGATTTAGTGAAATGCGCCGACAGAGCACTATCCATCGCAAAAAAACAAGGTAGAAATACCTTTAAGTTTTACAGCGCAAAGCTTGATAAAAGCATGCACGAGTGCTTAAAAATAGAGCATGATTTACGCCACGCCATTAAGCGTAAAGAAATGTTTTTAATGTATCAGCCACAAATCAATTTAGTCACCGATAAAATTTTTGGTGCCGAGGCACTATTGCGTTGGCAACACCCCACTGAAGGATTAATTCCGCCAGATGTGTTTATCCCCATCGCTGAAGAAACGGGGCTCATCAATAGTATTGGTGAATGGGTATTGCGCAAAGCTTGCCTACAGGCACAGAAATGGAATGCCGCTACTGACCAACAATTTTATATCTCTATTAATTTATCTCGACGGCAGTTAGAAAAGCCCCACTTATCCACAGACATTGCAAATATATTACTTGAAACCGGCTGCGCCCCAGAGCTACTGGAATTAGAAATTACCGAATCCGCTGCTATGACAGACCCAGAGGCGGCTATTAAGAAACTCAAAGACCTAAATCAGCTGGGCATTCAATTAGCATTAGATGATTTTGGTACGGGCTATTCAAATTTGGCGTATTTAAAGCGCTTTCCGTTCAACCGTTTAAAAATAGATCGGTCCTTTGTCTCTGAAATCCCTGCGGATGATGATGATTCAGCCATTGTCAAAGCCACCATTACCCTCGCCCACCAATTGCGACTTAAAGTGATTGCCGAAGGTGTAGAAACCGACGCTCAAAAAAACTTTTTACTGAACAACAATTGCGATGAGATGCAAGGGTACTTATTAGCGAAACCATTAGCACCCACCGATCTTGAAAGGTTGTGCGGGCTTAGGAGTTCGTCATCCGAAGGTTAGCAGTGAGTATATAGGACAGCGTAAATTTGACGATATAACCACTAGATCTTGCTGATCGCAAGTTTACGCCTCAGCCTCGTGACCTGCCAAACGCATTGCCCTGCGTAGTTGACGAAAGCTTTCTTGGTCCGTCGAGTCGAACACCACGGGGATGACACAACTTTGCGAATCGGTTTCTATTTTTAACACTACGATAAAGCTTAATAACCACAAGGCATCAATTTTTAAGGCCGCTTGATGCTGACCATTCACTATTAACGCGCTTTCTTGCCCCATTAAAATGATATTTTGCACTCTCCCTATTTTTTGCCACCGGGTAAACACCCACACGGCATGCCCGCTAATAACTACAAACACACCCACAGCCACAGGCCAAGGCGTACTTAAGCAAAACAATAAAAGCACCAGCGGGTGTAAAAGAAATGCAATGGTAAGTATTAAGTATGAAGGCTGTAGGGGGATATCTAACCGCTCCATGGTTATGCTCCTTTTTACCCAGGCTTAATTTATGCTTTAAGCCCGGTGTTATCACGAATGATCTGAACAATGCGTAACGTGTCTGAGTTTTCTGGGTCTGAGCGGTTCATTAGCCAAGCAAACAGGTCTTGATCCTCTTCTGTTAGTAATTTTTGATAGCGGAGCTGATCCGTCTCATCTAGGCCTTTGTAGTGTTTTTCTAAAAACGGCAGTAAGATCAAATCCAGCTCTAACATGCCTCGGCGGCTACCCCAAACTAAACGGTTATACTCCACAGA
>CAYZQH010000033.1:1585-18023 GCA_964480055.1 uncultured Cellvibrionaceae bacterium | reverse complement strand
GCTCTATTTTTACAGCAGTGTGTGCTTTTGACGTGGTGGCGCCGCCAATTAATAGAGGCAGGCTAAAATTTTGTTTTTGCATTTCAGAGGCCACAGTCACCATCTCGTCCAGTGATGGGGTAATTAAACCGGATAGCCCAATAATGTCACACTGTTTTTCTTTAGCGGTTTTTAATATACGGTCAAACGGTACCATAACGCCCATATCAATAACTTCAAAGTTATTACACTGCAAGACAACACCCACGATATTTTTACCAATATCGTGCACATCACCTTTTACCGTGGCCATTAGTATTCGCCCTTGCGGCTTGGCCGCCTCAGATTTTTCATCTTCAATATAGGGTTGTAAATAGGCCACGGCTTGCTTCATGACCCGTGCGGATTTCACCACTTGCGGCAAAAACATTTTGCCTTCGCTGAACAGGTCACCCACCACATTCATGCCATCCATAAGCGGGCCTTCAATGACATCCAGTGGCCGCGTAGAATTTTGTCGCGCCTCTTCTGTATCTTCGATGATGTGAGCATTTTGGCCTTTGACCAATGCATGCTCAATACGCTTGTTGACCGGCAGCGCGCGCCATGCAAGGTCTTCTTTCTTTTCTGCTTTTTTTCCGTCACCGCGGTATTGCTCTGCAATATCTAGCAGGGCCTCGGTGGCGTTGGGTGAACGATTTAGAACAACGTCTTCTACGGTGTTTTTTAACTCAATGGGTAAGTCATCGTAAATGGCCAGTTGGCCTGCATTCACGATCCCCATATTTAACCCAGCTTTTATCGCATGGTATAGAAACACAGAGTGAATGGCTTCGCGGACAGGGTTGTTGCCTCTAAAAGAGAAAGATACATTACTAACGCCACCGGATATTGACGCGTAGGGCAGGTTAGTGCGAATCCATCGAGTGGCTTCGATAAAATCTACTGCGTAATTATTGTGTTCGTCGATGCCTGTAGCTACGGCAAAAATGTTTGGGTCAAAAATAATATCTTGTGGCGGTAGCCCCACTTCATTCACTAAAACGTCGTAACTGCGCTGGCAAATGTCTATTTTTCTTTGTTGGGTGTCGGCTTGCCCTGTTTCATCAAAAGCCATAACCACAACCGCCGCGCCATAGCGCTTACACAGTTTAGCTTGATGTATAAAAGCCTCTTTGCCTTCTTTTAAGCTAATTGAGTTAACAATGGGTTTGCCTTGAATACATTTTAAGCCAGCTTCTATGACAGACCACTTGGAGGAATCCACCATGATGGGGACTCTTGCAATATCCGGTTCTGAGGCAATAAGGTTTAAAAAACGCACCATGGCTTGTTCGGCATCCAGCATGCCTTCGTCCATGTTGATATCGATAACTTGAGCGCCGTTTTCTACTTGTTCGCGTGCAACGTCAAGTGCAGTGGCGTAATCCTCTTCAATAATAAGTCGCTTAAAGCGAGCAGAGCCGGTGACATTACAGCGCTCACCTACGTTAACAAACAGTGAATTACTGTTAATAATGAACGGTTCTAGCCCAGACAGGTTACAAGCAGGTTCAGGCGTTGGCAGTTGTCTAGGAGCGTGCTTTGCCATTTCGTCGCTAATGGCTTGAATGTGCGAGGGCCCTGTCCCACAACAACCGCCAAGAATATTGACGAACCCGCTGGCTGCAAAATCAGAAACGATGCTGGCCATTTCTTCTGCGTCTTGATCATATTCTCCAAACTCGTTGGGGAGGCCTGCATTTGGATGTGCAGAAACATAGCACGTTGCAATGTTTGATAAGGCTTGTACATAAGGGCGTAATTCGGTTGCACCGAGTGCGCAATTTAGGCCAATGCTGATAGGGTTAGCGTGTGCCAAAGATGCGTAGAATGCTTCGGTGGTTTGCCCTGATAATGTTCTGCCAGAGGCATCGGTAATGGTGCCCGAAATCATTATAGGTAGCTCAACATTTGCTTCATCAAAGTACTTCTGTACAGCAAAAATTGCCGCCTTAGCATTGAGCGTGTCGAAAATGGTTTCGATCATTATGATGTCGGCCCCACCTTTGGTGAGAGCCTCCGTCGATTGCACATAATCGTCCACGAGCTCATCAAAAGTTACGTTACGTGCGCCGGGGTCGTTTACGTCTGGTGAGATTGAGCATGTTCGACTGGTGGGCCCTAATACGCCTGCAACAAAGCGCGGTTTGTTTGGCGTGAGAGCGCTGAATTTGTCGGCCATCTCTCTGGCGAGCTTAGCGGCTTCAAAGTTCATTTCGTACGCGAGCGACTCCATTTGGTAGTCGGCTTGAGAAATACGCGTGCTATTAAAGGTGTTGGTTTCAATGATGTCAGCGCCGGCTTCTAAATAGGCGTGGTGAATTTCTTTTATGATGTGTGGCTGTGTAAGGCACAGTAGATCATTATTTCCCGCAATATCCATTGAGTAGTTACTGAATCTGGCACCGCGATAATCTGGCTCTTTTAGCTTATACCCCTGGATCATCGTGCCAGTGGCGCCGTCCAAAATAAGAATGCGATTTTGTAGGGCTGCATAAAGTGCTGCAGTGCGAGGTGCGGGGTGGGTCATTCCAGGGCCTTACATCAATGATTGGATTGCGCGCGATTGTACCAGAGGCCTGGCCAACTCGTTGTTTAAAACAGATGCTATATTCGGTAGAATAACCCAGTAATTTAGTCGGAATTAGCGTGTTTGGGTGGTTTTAGGACGATCGCAGCATGCTTGAGAAATACCCAGTGAAATTCAGTAGGTGAAAAGTATGGCAGTAGCCGAGTCAGATAACCCGTCGCAAGCTTTGGTACCGAACGTGGAGATTACAGATTCTGCCGAAGAGTATTTAGCCGGTTTGTTGTCCAAGCAGAACTGTGAAGGGATTGGTATTCGTATGTTTGTTTCTTCGCCCGGGACGCCGCAGGCAGAAACCTGTATCGCCTATTTACGTCCAGACGAAGAGGACGAGGGCGATGTTTGTGTACCATTGAGCAGTTTTAATGCTTGGTTTGAAGGGAAAAGCGTGCCGTATCTAGAGGGGGCAAAAGTAGATTACTCCCCAGATAAGATGGGCGGGCAGTTGACCATTCGCGCCCCTAACTCAAAGATGCCGCAAGTTAATGATGACAGCCCCATAGAAGACAAGATCAATTACGTGCTTCATAACGATGTTAACCCTGGGTTGGCTGCACATGGAGGTAATGTTAGCCTCGCAGAAGTTACGGAAGATAAGTATGCCGTATTGAAGTTTGGTGGTGGTTGTCAGGGGTGTAGTGCGGTGGATATGACCCTAAAAGAAGGGGTGGAAAAAACGCTAGTAGAGAAGATCCCTGAGTTGGCCGGCGTTAAAGATTCAACCGACCACAGCGATACATCTAACGCTTATTACTGAGTGTTTTCGCCCTATTAAGGCCCTATAGCACAGCGTATAGGGCCGATTAGCGCTGCTCCGCGCCCTTAGCCTCTCTTGGCTAGAACATCTTTCAACTTTTTGTGCATGCTTATCAGCGTTGTTTCGGTTGTCTCCCAGTCGATACAGGCGTCAGTGATAGAAACGCCATATTCAAGATCTGCAAGGTTGTCAGGTATTTTTTGGTTCCCGGCGCCGATATTGCTCTCTACCATCACCCCAATAATGGACTGGTTGCCTTCAATGATCTGGTTAGTGACATTGTCGAGAACCAAAGGCTGAAGCTCGTGGTTTTTGTTGGAGTTGGCGTGGCTGCAGTCGACCATAATGTTGGTTGGAACGCCGGCTTTGGCAAGGGCTTTTTCACACACAGCAACGCTGACCGAATCGTAATTGGGCTTTCCGCTACCACCGCGTAAAACCACATGACCGTATGGGTTGCCACCAGTATGTACGATGGCGACTTGGCCGTTGGAGTTGATCCCCAAAAAGCGATGAGGGCTTGATACTGACTGTAGTGCATTAATGGCTACGGTGAGCCCCCCATCTGTACCGTTTTTGAACCCAACTGCAGAGGACAGCCCGCTGGCCATTTCGCGGTGAGTTTGGGACTCTGTCGTACGCGCACCAATGGCCGACCAAGAAATTAGGTCTTGTAGGTATTGTGGTGAGATAGGGTCCAGTGCCTCGGTGGCCGTCGGTAAACCAAGCTCTGCTACGTCAAGCAGTAGCTTGCGGCCAACGTGAAGCCCTTCCTCAATTTTGAAAGAGTCGTTCAGGTCTGGGTCGTTAATTAGGCCCTTCCAACCGGTGGTGGTGCGAGGTTTTTCAAAATAAACCCGCATTATCACCAGTAAAGTGTCGCTGACTTGGTCTGAAAGCGCCTTTAACTTATTGGCGTAATCCATGGCCGCTTTAGGGTCATGTATAGAGCAAGGGCCTACCACCACAATCAGGCGTGGATCATTGCGATCTAGTATTTGGCGCACAGCCTCTCGACCAGCTTTTACAACTTTTGAGGCTGCTTCAGTTAATGGAAGCGCCTCTTTGAGTTTAGAAGGTGGAATCAGAACGTCTTGAGATACAACATTTAAATCATCTACGTGAAAATCAGTGGTCATATTAAATTCACTTGCGGTTAATACGTTTGAGGCTGTTTGCGCATCAAGCGCCGAAACCCCTCATTGTACTGAATAATTTGTGCAAAAGGAGGTGTTCAAAGCCATTTATTTGGGCCGTGGCGTAAATGAGTGGCAATCAATGCGCTAGGCGGTAGTATGGGGACATATTTTTAAATTTGGATAAATTGTGCAGCTGTGACTCCTGAGCGTTTGGATAGAATTCGAGGTGTGCTACAACGTCGTCAACCCGACCTGACGGTGGTGGCGGATCAGGTCCACAAGGGCAGAAATATCGCCGCGATAATGAGAACCTGTGATGCAGTAGGGGTAGATACCTTGCATGTGGTTCACCCAAAAGACGGCTATAGGTCTTATCGTGGCACAGCGTTAGGAACCCAAAAATGGGTTAATGTAATGTTGCATGATGAGTTCAGGTCCGCTCTAGGGCCCTTAAAGTCAAAGGGGTTTCAGTGTGTGGTGACGTCTGTTGCCGATAACGCGATTCCCTACACCGACGTAGACTTTACACAACCAACGGCGCTTGTGCTTGGCGCAGAGTGTTCCGGGGTTAGCGCGCAGGCTCTGGAAGCAGCTGACTGGAAGGTGACTATCCCGATGGTTGGCATGGTGGAGTCTTTAAATGTGTCTGTGGCCTCAGCCATTATATTGCAAGAGGCGTATCGGCAGCGGCAACTAGTGGGTATGTACAATCATTGCCGTTTACTTAAAGCGGACTATGACCACAGGTTTTTTAAGTGGGCTCACCCTGCAGTTGCTGAGTTTTGTGAGCGCAAGGGGCTTTCATTCCCTTCTGTAAATGCAATTGATGGAGAGATCATTCAGCCTTCTGTCTGGTATCAAAAAATACGAGGAGAGTGTGGCCTGGGGAATGGTCCAAATTCAAGCGCAGAGTGTTACGAGTGGGAGCAGCCTGAAAGCAAGAGTCATTCTGTGTGAAGCACCCTGATGCTCTTATGGCGCCGCTTAATATTGACACTTTTATTAGCCCTTAGTTTTACGTTTAGGGCGCGGATACTGGATTAAATAATCACTTATAAGCTGGAGCTAGCGACGTTAGGAAGTCGATGAAAGATTATACGGATACAGCAAAATTAACCGAGTTTATGACTTGGGTGAGAGGGTCTGTTTTACCCTATTGGCTTGCTAGCGGGGTTGACGGTGTTACCGGCGCAGGGTTGGAAGGTGTGGCGTACTCAAGTCAGACACGTTTTGCAGTGCGCCCCTTGGTAACTCAAGCTAAGTTAATCTATGTGCTTTCTCGTTCTGAATGTTTGGGTTGGGGGGCTGGGTACCAAGGAGTAATAAACCGACTATTCGCATTTGTTAGCAAAGCTGGAACATCCACTTGCAGGAGCGATGGCTACATTCATAGCTGGGATGAAGACTATAAAACGTTAGACGCGCGCTACGACTTGGCGGATCATGCGTATTTTATGTTGGCGAGCGTGGGCGCATATACAGCGTTTGGCACCGGTGGCGATATTCGCCGCGCAATGAATATTTTCGAGTGGCTAAAATTACATTTTAAGTGCGAGCATAGTGGTTGGCGGGAAAGCTTCACCGAAGAGGACTTTAGTAACCAAATAGAAAATGAAACCGCAAAAAAACAAACTGACCCAATACTCTCTTTGAGCGCACTTTCAGGGCTTTTGGAAGTCTTTTTGTATTTGCATGAGGTGACGCAAAAACAACAGTGGGCGGAACTTGCGACAGAATGCTACCAGCTGGTTTCAAAATTCGGCTGGGACCAAAACTCTAACCGGTTATTTGCCCGTATTACTCCTCTACAGGGCGTTTCCCAAGTCAAAAAATCTCAATGCATAGTTGAGGCGAGTGCGTCGGAGTATGCTCAGTGGGTGTGGTTGCTTTGCCGTTATCACAAAGCAACAGGGGCGGCTGATACATCGTTGATCCAAAACCTGTATCAGTCGTCTAAGCGCTTGTTTACCAAGCAAGTTAAGTGCTCTTCACGCGGTGCTGTGGAGTCTTCTGTGATTTATTACGCAAGGCAGGTTAAAGCGGCGCTGTATATGAGTGCGCAAAAAATAGATGGTGGACAAGCGGATCTTGACGGCGCAATGACGTACATTCGTAGCTGCGCTACCACCAAAGATCAGGGGCTCTTTTTTGATAAGAACTCAAACGCCAAGTTATGTACTGCTAATGAGATGTTTGAGGTGTTTCAAGCTGCGTTACAAGCTCAGCTTTTTGTATCTGGGCGCCTAAGCGCGAAGAAGTCTTCTGATTAAGTTTGAGTAAAGGCCGGGTTCTAGCGGTATCGAACCAGCAGTGCAGAGCATTGCCCAACACAAGCAGCGTTTTCTAGTTGCGCCAAACGTTTTTCATTGAGTTTGCCAGGGGACGCCACCACCGTTTGGCTATTGCCTTCTGCCAATGCTTCCCAGGCATACCAAAATTGCTGCTCTGAAGATTTGGTATGGATGAGGCGAATATTCTCTAGCTTGAACCCAAATTCTTTCATCAGTGGCTTGGTAACCCCTGCTGGAGGAAACCATGTAAACCAACGTTTACCGGCGTGACGGCTCATGTGGGCCAGGGTTGGGAGTATCAAATGAATATGGCCAGTATCTGGTAGGACAACCTCCGTAACACCAAGAGTATTGTTGGGGGCAGAATTAGCTTTTGGCCCAAACGCATGGGATAAATTCATTGTTAGCTCCTCCGTATGACGCCAACACACAAGCCTTCAATGGCAAACATTTCGTCCTTAAGGTTAACGGTGATTACATCAAAATCTGGGTTTTCCGGTAAAAGTTCAACGGTCGCCTTGTTTCGCTCGCGCTTAAACCTCTTTACGGTTACTTCATCTTCAATACGAGCGATGATGATGTCATTGTTCCTAATTTGTTCGGTTTTATGGACGGCTATTAGGTCTCCATCAAGGATGCCCGCATCTTTCATACTCATGCCGTGTACCGTCAGAAGGTAATCTGCCTTGGGGTGAAAAAATGATTCAGGGAATTGGCAGTAATCCTCAATATGTTCTTCGGCAAGAATGGGGTTGCCAGCTGCAACTCGGCCAACCAAAGGAATACCGCGTTCATGACTGGGTAACCGAATGCCGCGTGAGGCACCCTCTACAACTTCAATGGCGCCTTTGCGCGCTAGTGCTTTTATGTGCTCCTCGGCGGCGTTGGCGCTTTTGAAGCCAAGCGTTGCGGCTATTTCAGCGCGCGTTGGGGGATATCCGGTTTGTTCAACCTGTTCTTTTATGATGTCGAGAACTTGTTGCTGACGTACAGTAAGTTTGCTCATAAGCCCAATTGCTGCCTGTTAATTTATACAGTGACTGTGATTATATACAGTAATTGAGGTTTGGCAAGTGTAAATTTAGTGGGTGTGCTGTAGATGTCGAAAACAAAAGGTGCTTTAAGTGTTAACAGTGTTCATAAAATTCAGCCGAGTGTTGTGGTATGTGTTCTAAACGGCCCATTGTTGACAACTTAAGTATCAAGCACTTATGGTTCCTGATCAATTACGTTCTTAGGATATTTAATCATGGCAAATGGAGAAACTGTCGAGCGAATTCTGCGCTCAGCAACCATTTTATTTGCAGAGCGTGGGTTTGCAGAAACCTCTATGCGTACGATAACAGGCATGGCAGATGTGAATTTGGCTGCAGTGAATTACCACTTTGGTACGAAGAAGTCTCTGATTCAAGCAGTGTTTAGCCAATTTTTAACCCCTTTTTGTAAAGTGTTGGAAAACAAGCTAGATGCTATTGAAGCGCAGCTGCCTAAAAATCATACGCCAGAGTTAGAGCCGCTGTTACGTATTCTGTTTGAGGCACTCATCGAATCCACGCATGGTATTAATGAAAGGCCTCAACGTTTTATGCGGTTACTGGGGCTTGCTTACACTCAATCTCAGGAACATTTAAGACAAACCATTGCGCATAACTATGAAGATACCTATTCACGTTATGTTGGGCTACTGAATAAAACGGTTTCTCACCTGGACCCCATTGAGTTTTACTGGCGGATCAATTTTATTTTAGGTGCATCAATATTTACATTAAGTAGCTTTGAATCTATTCAAGCCATTTTGTCGGACGAGCATTCGGTGGATATGCAAATAGACGGCGCGGTCAAATATTTAGTGACAGCATTAGCAGGTATGCTGGCAAATTCGAACTCAGGAGTTTAATGTGCAGCCGTTAGGGCCGGTGGTGGTGGATTTAGCATCCACAGAGTTACTGTCAGATGAGGTTGCAAAGCTTCAACACCCGCAAACGGGTGGGTTAATTCTGTTTGCCCGCAATTATGACTCGCCAAAACAATTGCAAAACCTTGTTAGCAGTATTCGTCAATGTCGATCGAATATCTTAATTATGGTTGATCAAGAGGGTGGTCGAGTTCAGCGGTTTAAGTCAGGTTTTACGCGGTTACCGCCCTTAAAAGCTATTGGCGATAGTTACAGCTATGATAAGACAAGTGCTTTGGCGTTAGCATATAGCCATGCATGGGTAATGGCCGTTGAGCTTTTGAGTGTAGGGGTAGACCTAAGTTTGGCACCGATACTCGATTGCGACGATTGCCACAGCGATGTTATTGGGGACAGGTCTTTTAGTCCGGACCCAAATGTGGTTGCAGAGCTAGCACGTGTTTACATCCAGGGGATGAATGACGCGGGTATGCAGGCAACAGCTAAGCATTTCCCTGGTCATGGCGCGGTAAAAGAAGACAGTCATAAGTCTTTACCGGTGGATACTCGCACTTTTGAGCAAATGTCTTCTTCAGACATGCTTCCGTTTGTTAAGAATATCAATAAATATGCTGCGGTAATGCCAGCTCATATTCTGTTTAGCCGTGTTTGCGAGAACCCCGTAGGGTACTCCACCCATTGGCTTAGCAATATTCTGCGTAAGCAGCTCGGTTTTAATGGCATTATCTTTAGCGATGACCTAAGTATGGAAGGCGCTGCAGTTGCCGGTGATTTTTGTGCGCGCGCTATTAAAGCCTATGAAGCAGGGTGCGACGGTTTGCTGGTATGTAACCATCCCACGCAAGCGGAAGAGGTTCTATCGCGCTTTGAGCAATCTAAGTTTGTGCCAAATAACAAGTTGTCTAGCCTTGTTGGTGATAAAAGTCGTGCTGCAGACTTGATTGGGAGCGTCGAGTACAAACGCCATGAGGAGGCGCTGGCAACGCTTGCTTCATAGGTGAGGTTTTTAGCTCACTTCCCATAAATAAGTAAAAATGGATTCACATAATAATAACCCCTCCCAATCCAGTATCCGGTGATTTCTTCAGAGTAATTATTGTAGGTGCGCCTTAGCCATGTACTCTTATAACCTCTACCCGTGCAGTAGAAGGGTAGATGTGTTTCGTGTATGGGTTTCTGCTCGAAACAGCTGTTTTGAGTGAACGCATAGCAGAACCATTCAAAACCCAGTTTAAACCGTATAAAAATAGCCCAACTGTGGGCGCGATTGCCGTAGAAAATCGCGTGGACGCTCTATATACTTGCCCGCCTTAATTAATATGTCATGTGGCCTTTGGTACGGGTCACCACTGAATAGGAGAGCACAATGCCAGTCATTACTTTACCCGACGGATCCGAGCGCAGCTTTGATCAGCCCGTAAGCCCCTTAGATGTAGCCAAAGATATTGGGCCAGGCCTTGCTAAGGCCACCATAGCAGCGCTCATCAATGGTCAGCAGGCCGACGCTACGGATATTATTGAAGGTGATGCTGAGCTAACCATTGTGACTACCCGTGACAGTTTGGGTTTGGAAGTTTTACGTCATTCTTGTGCGCACTTGCTTGGCCATGCCCTCAAACAGCTTTGGCCGGGCGTCAAAATGGCCATTGGCCCTGTTATTGAAAACGGGTTCTACTACGACATAGATTTAGATCATCGATTGACAGATGAAGACGTTGCTGCGCTTGAAAAGCGAATGCTGGAGTTGGCCAAAACAAACTACACCGTGGTCAAGAAAAAGGTGAGTTGGCAAGAAGCATTGGACACCTTTAAAGATCGCGACGAGCCGTACAAGCAAGAAATCATCGAGCGCGACATAGACCCAAATGATAAGCCAGGCCTTTATCATCACGAAGAATATATCGACATGTGCCGAGGCCCACATGTTCCTAATATGAGCTTTTGTCATCATTTTCAGTTGACTCGGGTGTCAGGGGCCTATTGGCGTGGTGATTCAGATAATAAAATGCTTCAGCGTATCTATGGCACTGCCTGGGCAACCAAAAAAGAACTAAAGGCGTATTTGCGCCGCATAGAAGAGGCAGAAAAACGCGATCATCGTAAGTTAGGCAAAAAATTCGATCTATTTCATTTGCAAGAAGAAGCTCCCGGTATGGTGTTTTGGCACCCTAAAGGTTGGACTATCTATACGGCAATTGAATCCTATATGCGCGAAGTTCAGCGCGCAAATGGCTATCAAGAAATTAAAACGCCAATGGTAGTGGATAAAACCCTTTGGGAGCGCTCAGGGCATTGGGATAAGTTTCGAGAAAACATGTTTACCGTAGAGTCCGAATCACGCGACTATGCAGTAAAACCTATGAACTGCCCCTGTCATGTCCAGGTATTTAATCAAGGCTTAAAAAGCTACAGAGACTTACCGCTGCGTTTGGCTGAATTTGGCTCTTGCCACCGCAATGAAGCCTCCGGCACGCTTCAAGGGATTATGCGCGTGCGAGGGTTTACACAAGATGATGCGCACATTTTTTGTGCAGAGTCTCAAGTTCAGGAGGAAGTCTCCAAATTCACCGACCTTCTATATGACGTATATGCGGATTTTGGCTTTAATGACGTCATTATTCGATTGTCCACAAGGCCAGAGCAGCGTGTGGGTAGTGACGAAGTTTGGGATAAGGCGGAAAAAGCGTTATCTGAAGCGTTGGATGCCAAAGCGTTGGCATGGGAGCTATTGCCGGGGGAAGGCGCATTTTATGGCCCCAAAATAGAGTTTTCTCTTAAGGATTGTTTAGGGCGCGTATGGCAATGCGGCACTATTCAGGTGGATTTCTCCATGCCTGGGCGACTGGATGCGCAATATGTTGCCGAAGACGATACGCGTCAAACACCGGTTATGTTGCACCGCGCCATTTTGGGGAGTTTTGAGCGCTTTATCGGTATTTTGATTGAAAACTACGAAGGAGCGTTCCCCACGTGGTTGGCGCCAGAACAGGCCTCTGTGCTTAATATCACCGACAATCAAGCGCAATATGCGCAAGATGTTACAAATTCCCTGCTAAATCAGGGCATTCGCGCGGTTTGTGACTTGAGAAATGAAAAGATCGGCTTTAAAATCCGCGAGCACACCATTCAGAAGACACCTTACTTGCTGATTGTTGGTGACCAGGAGGTTGCTGATGGGACAGTTTCAGTGAGGGCGCGTGGCGGAGATGACCTAGGCTCCATGACGATTAGCCAGTTTTTCGAGCTGATATCCACCGAAATAGCTAACAAAGGCCGCGAAGCCAGCTAGTATTGTGTATCTGAGTTTTTTTAATGAATAGAGGAGACTGTAACCATTAATAATGCAAAAGGCCGAAGTAAAAAGGCCGCAATCAATGACCAAATTGAAGCATCAGAAGTAAGACTCATTGGCGCAGATGGCGAGCAAGTCGGCATCGTAGACATAAAGGATGCCCTAGGCGCAGCTCAAACCGCCTCGCTTGACCTTGTAGCCATTGCCCCTGATGCAGAACCGGTTGTATGCAAAATTATGGATTACGGGAAGCACCTGTTCGAGATAAAGAAACAAAAAGCGGCTGCTAAAAAGAAGCAAAAGCAGCAGCAAGTAAAGGAAATGAAGTTTCGACCAGGGACGGAAGAGGGCGACTATCAAGTTAAGTTAAAGAACTTGATGCGTTTCCTGGAGCAAGGCGATAAAGCCAAGGTGTCGTTGCGTTATCGTGGCCGTGAAATGGCTCACCAAGAGCTGGGCATGGACGTGATGAACCGCATTGAGGTTGATCTGGTCGAGATGGCTACGGTTGAGCAGCGCGCTAAAATGGAAGGCCGTCAATTAGTGATGGTTTTAGCTCCGAAGAAGAAAAAATAGCCGGGCTTTTTAGCTGCCTTGTTATTTTTAAGTAAAACCTGTGCGTTATTTACAACGTACCTCATTGGAGAACAAACAATGCCAAAAGCTAAAGTACATAGTGGAGCGGCCAAGCGGTTCAAAAAAACCGGCGCTGGCTACAAGCACAAACGGGCCTTTAAAAGCCATATCCTAACCAAAATGACGACCAAGCGTAAGCGTCAACTGAGGGGCACTAGTGTCATGAATGCCTCTGATAAGCCGCTTATTGATCGTATGTTACGTGCCAACTAGGCCCAAACTGGAGGATATTTTATGGCCCGTGTAAAACGTGGTGTAGTGGCACGCCGTAGCCACAAAAAAGTGTTAAAAGCCGCTAAAGGCTACTATGGCGCGCGTTCGCGCGTGTTTAGAGTAGCAAAGCAAGCCGTCATTAAAGCTGGCCAGTACGCTTATCGCGACCGTCGCGTTAAAAAGCGTAACTTCCGTGCTTTATGGATTACTCGTATCAATGCGCAATCACGTGTAGAAGGTTTGAGTTACAGCAGGCTAATTTCTGGCTTGAAGAAAGCGAATATTGCATTAGATCGTCGTGTTTTGGCAGACCTAGCCATTCACGATAAATCAGCGTTCGCGTTGATTGTAACTAAAGCAAAAGAGGCGTTAGCGGCTTAATTCAACTTGTCGTTTTCGTTTTTAAGGGGAAGAGCAATGCTACTTCCCCTTTTTGTTTCTAGCTTCGTTAAACTACTCCCCTGTATTGGTTCAAGATTTTTACGCTTGTGCTGATAAAACTCTATTGATTAAATCAGCGGCTTAATTTCAGTTGTTGGTGAGGTATGAATTAAGGTTTACGATGGAAAATTTACCCAGCTTACTTGAGCAGGCAATAGCCCAAGCCGAAGCGGCCGAAAGCCTTGAGTCTCTGGATGCAGTAAGAGTCGAATATCTTGGGAAAAAGGGCTCAATATCCGCACTATTAAAAACCCTAGGTAAGCTTTCTGGTGAGGAAAGGCCTAAGGCCGGTGCAAAAATAAATGAAGCTAAGCAAGCTTTGCAGGCAAAAATTAACCACTGTAAAGCGCTGCTAGAGCAGAAAAAAATCAACGCGCAATTGGCCACAGAAACCATTGATGTGACTTTACCTGGGCGCACCGCCGAGGCAGGTGGGTTACACCCGGTAACGCGGACACTAGAGCGTATAGAGGCGATATTTGCTTCATCAGGCTTTGGCGTTGAAGTCGGGCCGGAAATTGAAGATGACTTCCATAATTTTGAGGCCTTGAATATCCCGGCGCATCACCCTGCTCGCGCAATGCATGATACGTTCTACGTAGATCAAACTCATGTACTAAGAACGCATACCTCGCCGGTGCAAATTCGAGCAATGAAAAAACAAGCGCCACCCATTCGTATTGTTTGCCCTGGGCGTGTTTACCGGTGCGATTCTGACCTTACCCATACCCCGATGTTTCATCAAGTTGAAGGGTTGGTTGTTGATAAAGATATTAGTTTCGCAGACCTAAAAGGCACCATGGATCAGTTCCTTAAAGTATTTTTTGAGGCTGATGTGCCAGTGCGTTTTCGTCCATCTTATTTTCCCTTTACAGAGCCGTCCGCTGAAATGGACATTCAATGCGTTCATTGTTCTGGCAAGGGGTGTCGAGTTTGTAAAAACACCGGTTGGGTTGAGGTTGGTGGTTGCGGCATGGTTCACCCAAATGTGTTTAAAGCCAGCGGCGTAGATCCAGAAGTTTATACAGGGTTTGCGTTTGGCATGGGAGTAGAGCGTCTAGCGATGCTTCGTTATGGTATTAATGATTTACGGTTGTTCTTCGAAAACGATTTGAGCTTCTTACAACAATTTTAATTACGGGGTTTGGTTATGAGAGTTTCTATTTTTGGGACAGGTTACGTCGGGTTGGTAACGGGTGCGTGTTTGGCTCATTCGGGGCACAACGTCACTTGCGTGGATGTAGACGAGGGCAAGGTGGCACGCCTCAAAAGCGGCGAGATTCCTATTTTTGAGCCCGGTCTAGAAGGTATTGTTAAAAGCGGTGTGGCAGAGCAGCGTTTGCACTTTACGACCAACGCAGAACACGCCATTGAATTTGGCGAAATAATTTTTATTGCCGTGGGTACACCACCGGATGAGGATGGCGCCGCAGATTTACGCTATGTGCTGCAGGTGGCTGAATCGATTGGTACGCATGCTCAAGGTTATCGGTTAGTTGTTAATAAATCTACGGTGCCCGTCGGCAGCGCAGATAAAGTCAAAGCGAAGATTGCCCAAGTGCTTGCTGATAGAGGTGCGCAGATAGAATTTGACGTAGCTTCAAACCCCGAATTTTTAAAAGAAGGCGCTGCCGTAAACGACTTTTTAAAGCCAGACCGTATTGTGGTGGGGTGCGAAAACAACCGAGTCGAAAAACTAATGCGCGAATTGTATGCGCCTTTTAATCGCAATCACGACAAGCTTATGTTTATGGATGTGCGCTCCGCAGAGCTAACAAAATATGCTGCGAACGCGATGCTGGCCACCAAAATTAGTTTCATGAATGAAATTTCTAGAGTCGCAGAGAAGCTCGGAGCGGATATCGAGTTGGTAAGAAAGGGGATTGGCTCTGATCCTCGTATCGGTTATCAATTTATTTACCCAGGGTGTGGGTATGGCGGGTCTTGCTTTCCTAAAGATGTGAAAGCATTGGTTCAAACGTCTAATGGTGTTGACGAGCCCGCGCCATTACTTACTGCGGTAGAGACAGTCAACGACACACAGAAAAGTATATTACTGGATAAGATGAATCAGCATTTTAACGGTGACTTAAAAGGTAAAACTATCGCGCTTTGGGGGCTGGCTTTCAAACCCAATACTGACGACATGAGAGAGGCACCAAGTCGTGTGATTATGGAAGGCCTGTGGGCCGCCGGTGCACGCGTAGTAGCGTATGACCCTGAAGCGATGGAAGAAACAAAAAGAATTTACGGTGCGCGTGAAGGCCTTACCTTGGTTGCTCAAGCTTATGATGCGCTAGAGAATGCCGATGCCTTGGTGGTGTGTACCGAGTGGCAAGCGTTCCGCTCACCGGATTGGAAACAAGTAGGTAACAAGCTAGCCAATAAGGTCGTATTTGATGGGCGCAACCTCTACGAGTCTAGCTGGCTGACAGATCGCGGTTTTGATTATTACAGTATTGGGCGTGTGCCAGCTAAAGCGTCTGTGTAGTGACGTTAGCAACTGCGCTTGGGCGATATTCATTGAGCGCAGTTGAAAAGAAAAAATGTGTTTTTCTTTAAATTATTATCCTTAAAGATAAAAGTATGAAATTTAGTGAATCTTGGTTGAGAGAGTGGGTTAGCCCAAACGTGACTACAGATGAGTTAGTGACGCAGCTCACCATGGCAGGCTTAGAGGTTGATGCTATAGCGCCGGTTGCCGGCGAGTTTAGCGGTGTTGTGGTTGGCGAAATTGTAGAAGTTACGCCGCACCCGGACGCAGAAAAACTGCGTGTGTGCAAAGTGGCCGGTAATGGGAGCGACCCTATACAAGTGGTGTGCGGTGCACCCAATGCGCGAGAAGGGATTAAGATTCCTTTTGCCACGATTGGCGCGAAGTTACCCGGGGATTTCAAAATCAAAAAGGCTAAGCTGCGCGGCGTAGAGTCTTTTGGAATGCTATGCGCGCAAACCGAGCTGCAAGCTGGTGATGACGATAACGGTTTGTGGGAGCTGCCTGAAGATGCGCCGGTTGGCACAGATTTAAGGGCTTATCTTTTGTTGGATGATACGGCCATTGAAGTAGATCTTACTCCCAATAGAGGAGACTGCTTAAGTATTAGAGGCTTGGCAAGAGAAGTTGGAGTCTTAAACAGCTGTGATGT
>CAYZQH010000033.1:0-1485 GCA_964480055.1 uncultured Cellvibrionaceae bacterium | reverse complement strand
CCCTTAATGAAGGTTCGTTGGTTATTGCTGATGATAATGGCGCAATAGCGCTTGCGGGCATTATGGGAGGGAAATCCACCGCGGTATCGAGCACTACTAATAACATATTCCTAGAAAGCGCCTTTTTTGAACCGTCGAAAATGGCTGGTCAAGCCCGAAAATATGGTTTGCATACGGATTCTTCCCACCGTTTTGAACGAGGCGTCGACTCCAGTTTGCAAGAGATTGCCATTGAGCGCGCCACTCAATTGTTATTGGATATTACCGGTGGCCAACCCGGCCCTTTGATTGTAAAACGAATAACCGAATCAGAACCCCAGCAGATACAACTTCGTAAGGCGCGGTTGGCGAAGACGCTGGGCGTTGCTCTTGATGATGTACTTGTGAAAACGATGGTTGAGCGGCTTGGTTTGATCTGTGTTGCAGATGAAAGCGGCCATTGGGAGTTTGAAGTGCCCAGTTACCGCTTTGACTTGTCCATTGAAGAGGACTTGATCGAAGAGGTGGCGCGAGTTTATGGGTACGATAACCTTCCAATTCGTAACACCCTGTTTGCTATCAACCTCCCCACACTGGGGGAGCAGCGGCCCACGCTTTCGGAGCTTAAAGCCCATTTGGTCGCGCGCGGTTTACAAGAAGTGGTCACCTATAGCTTTATAGACCCAGAGCTGGAGCAGCATTTTTCGGCCGATAATACCCCGGTTGCTTTGCAAAACCCCATTAGCAGCGAAATGTCTGTAATGCGTACTTCGTTGTTACCCGGGTTGGTTAGTGTACTGAAAACCAACCTCAGTAGGCAGAAGTCTAGGGTTCGAATATTTGAATCTGGGTTGAGGTTTCAATCTAAAGGCGGTGACTTAGCAAGCCTCAACCAAACTCGGTGGGTTGCCGGCCTACTGTACGGTCCGGCATATGATGCAAGCTGGATTAGCCAAGATACCCGTGAAGTGGATTTTTATGACGTAAAAGGTGAAGTTGGCGGTCTGTTAGCGTGCGTATCTACCGGTAAGTCGTATCGTTTTGAGCGAGTAGACGATGTGCCTTATCTTCATCCTGGGCGTTCAGCCGCTGTGTATGTTAATGATCGGTTTGCTGGGCATGTGGGTGCGATTCACCCGGTTGTTCAAAAGGCGCTTGGCGTGTCTAAGGTGATTTGGGTATTTGAATTGTGCCTAGAAGAGTTAATGGCTCGCCAATTGCCGTCATTTACGCCGTTATCTAAATACCCTGAAGTAAACCGAGATTTGGCCGTAGTGGTGCCCGATGAATTGCCCGTTCAAGTGATAAAAGATGCGGCAATGTCGAGTGCTGGGGAATGGCTCACAAACTTAAAGTTATTTGACGTGTACCGTGGCGAAGGTATTGATACTGAAAGAAAAAGCTTAGCTTTTAGCTTGACGTTTCAGCACCCATCACGCACCCTTAATGATGAGGAAGTGAATGCCTCAGTGGCGTCAGTGGTTTCTCGCCTTGAGGAGGAGTTTA
>CAYZQH010000032.1:0-18651 GCA_964480055.1 uncultured Cellvibrionaceae bacterium | reverse complement strand
GGCGGGCTTTGGTTTGTGTTTGTAATTTTTGATCGTTGCCCTTTTTTGCATACACGGTTAGCAAGTGATAACCCGCGCTGCTGCGCGCAGGCGCAGAGACTTGACCAACCTTAAGTTTAGGGACGATATCGGCAAATAGGCTGGGCAGTTCGCTGGTTTTGCGCCAGCCTAGATCACCGCCTTTTAATGCCGCTGGGCCTTTTGATTCTGCAATGGCGACATCCGCAAAGGGGGTGCCATTGCTAATTTTGGCGGCCAGTACCTCGGCTTGTTGGCGTGCGGCTTCTACATCTTTTGTGGTGGGTGATTGAGGTAGGCCAATTAATATGTGACCCACATGGTATTCGCCACCCATCCAAAACCGGGCGTCTGCAGAGCTTAAAAAATTGTCTATTTCTAAGGGCGATATTTGAATGCGTTGCTGCACCATACCTTGTTGAATTTGTTGTAGTGTTAAGTCTTTGCGTACAGATTCTCTAAAGGTGGTTAGGGTCATGCCGTCTTGTTTGAGTTGCGCTGCAAATTGCGCGGGAGTGATTTTGTTTTGTGTTTGAATCTGCGCAATGGCCTGGTTGACGTGCGCATCTTTAATGGTAAACCCCACGCGCCGCGCAACTTGTAATTGCAGTTTTTCTGAAATTAAGTGCTCTAAGACTTGATCTTGTAGCACCTTTTTGTCGGGTAAGGCCATACCGCCGGCGCGTGCGCGGGTAGAAACGCCTGCAATACGTTCTTCTAGTTCAGAGCGCAATACCACTTGTGTATCCACAATGGCAATGACCTTATCTATGGATTTTAACTCTGCTTGCGAATGCATCGAAAACGTACAAATGAGTACCGTCAAAATCCGTAGGGTGTATAGCGAAAGAGGTGTTCGATTCTTCATATTTTAATCTTTTGGGGGTTGTTAAACGTCTACGGGCGGTAACCCGGTATGCTGCGCGCGAGTAATTGTTTAATGCTTTCGCCGGAGCTTGCCAAGCCTTTGAGGTCTATTTCTAGAAAAAGTGCTTCATCGTAGTGGCGTTTTTCGTCATTAACGAGGGCTGCTAGTTTACTGTCCAGCCAGCGCCTAGCCAACAGGCGCATGCGATAGCAGCAGTCGTCATACTCAAAACCCACAAAGGTATCCAGCTCTTTACTGGCGTCTAGGTCATAAAATACTCTACCAACAATCTGCCATTGCGCACCCACTGGCCATGCAAAAGAGGTATCTAGCTGGTCAACGGGCAGGGTTGCGTCCGTTTGTGTATCTCTGACATAGCGGTAGCCAACATTCAGTAAGCGGTCGTCCCCGTCGCGATATTCCACTCCGTTAGAAGAGCGCATCACCTGCTTGGATTTAGGGTCGTACAATAGGTCACTATGAATACGCACGTTGTTGGCAACGTCCAGGGTAACTTGCGCGGCTAAGTCAGACTCCTCCAGTGAAACCCCTGTGGAACGGCTTAGCTGAACTTGCCGGTCATTAAAGTAAAATATTTGACCAAAACTCACATCCAGCGCCATACCGGTGTTCATCACACTTTCCCAATGGCTGGTAAGGCTCAAGGTGAGTTGGTCGGCATCGTCTAACCGGTCGCCGCCGGAGAACCGAGTCTTGCGAAAAAGCTGATGGTAACCAAAAGTGAGTGGCGTGGTGTCGAAGTTTACGCCTTGCGTGGGGCCAAAAGCTGCGTCGGTCACATCGTATAAGCTGCTTTGATCGTCATATTGGCGATAGAGGTAGAACAGGCGCGGCTCTAGGGTTTGCTCTCCGCCGTTTCTCTCGAACACCAGCCCGGCGTCCACACTTGCGTATGGGGTGACAAAGCTGGGGCGGTCATCGGCGGTTGGGGATAAATTGTCGTCTTTTAGGTTGTATGCCAGTGCTTGCAAGCCAAAGTTGGGGTTAATAAACCCAAAGCTCCAATGTTTGTTCCAGTTGAGTTGATAATCTAAATTAAAACGGTCGCCTTCCACGTAGCGTGGATCCGTGTGGGCAAAGCGCACGTACTCTTGGTTGAGGCTAAACTCTAGACCTTTTAAGGGGTATTTGGCCGTTGCTGTCAAGCGTGGGGATTGTCGGTAAGCATCGTCCACGTCGGCCAACAGGCTTTGGTAGTCTTGAAACCTCAGCTGTAAGTGCCAATTGGGCAGCCGGTAGCCAAATAAAAACCCCTGGCTCAGGTACGTGTTATTGGCCACGTCAAAGCTGGCTACCGCCAAGTCGCGAAAGTAATCAATATCACTGACTTTGCTATATTCCATGTCGCTATACCAGCGGCTGGCGTCTCCACCTGTGTGCTGAAAATCTAGCAGCCAGCGATTCTCCCCTTGGTAGGTGCGTAGGTCAGAGCCAGTAGCGTTGTTGTCGATGGCGTAGGTTAAATCTGGGTCTCCATCGCCATCATCGTTACTTAAGTATGCCAACGTTAAGGTGTTGTAGCTCCAACGGTTGAGGTAGCGCGTTTCCCCTTCAAATAGGATGCCGTGGCCCTCGGCGTACCTTGGGGCAATGGTGGCATCAAGGTTTGGGGCGAGGTTCAAGTACACAGGGAGCGCCAGATCTAGCCCGCCCTCGCTGGTGCCAATAACGGGAACCAACAGCCCCGATTGTCGATCCGACCCAACCGGAAAGGTTAGGTAAGGGGCGTAAAAAATGGGGATATCCGCCACGCGCAAAGTGACATTACGCCCAGAGCCTTGGCGTGTATTGGGGTTGATGGTGAGTTTACTGCCGCTTAGCTCCCAAGAGTCACTGTGCGGTTCGCAACTGGTGATCTTGCCGTCTTGTAGAACCACTACACCGCTGGCTTTGCGTTGAATATTGCCAGCTTGGCCGCGCAAATGTGAGTCGTGCAGTACAAACTTTCCGCCGTCAAACTCCGCCTCGTTGCCAGCCATATTAACGTGCGCGCGATTACCGCCCACCCAGACGCCGGGTTGGCGTATCTCGACGCCGCCTTCTAAACCGGCATCACCTGTCTCGCGGTTATAGTGCATTTTTTGAGCATGAATTTGTCGCGCTCCCTGTTCAATTTCAACGTCGCCATTGAGTGTAATTTGGGTGGCCGACATGTCGGACGTTTGTGCTTCTACAGAAATTGGCGTTGTGGCTGGGTCGGTAATGGGTGCCTTGGCCAGCGGGTCTATGTAGGCGCCTGAACAGGCAGGCCCAAGTTTGGCTTTTTGTTCTGGCGTGAGTTGCTCGTGGGGCACCCAGTCATAGGAGACGATTTTAGGGGGCTGAGGTTTTACTACGGGGGCCGTTTGCGGTTTAACTTTTGGTTGTGCAGTGACTGGATGTGTGCTCGGTTCTTCTGCCTTTGCGGTGGTGGAAGTTGCCAGTACCAAGGCGCAATGCAATGCGAAGATCGTTGTAGCAAAACGCAAAGTCATAGTCCTAGTAGTTCGAGATAGCAGCTTAAATAATGTTCAATAAAGACGGCTTGCGTCAGGGGCGCTTAAAAATTTTGTTTAACACGCCACAAGCAAGAAGGTGCGATTGTAAAGGTACCGCTAAAAGATTACTACGGCCAAGTGACCGCTGTGGCAAAGCGCGCCGGTGGTGGCCAGAGCGAATCGCTAGAGGTGGGCAAACTTTAAGAGGTCTCATACAATGCGGATTAGCGCTAAACTATAACCATGCGCTAATTTTGACCTTAGGATAACTATGACGGACATCAGCGGCTCTTTGCGACAGTGGGTGGATGACCATTGGCCAGATTTATCCCTCAATGATTTTGCGTTGAAGCCTGAGTTCCATCAACGGCACGATAAAGCACCAGCATGGCAAGCGCTTGCGGGTGATGCTGGGTTTAGACGATATTATCGTTTGGCCAGTGAGCCATCTTTGCTGGCGGTATACGCACCACCGGAAACAGAAAAAAACCATGAGTTTTTGAGTATTGGCCGACTTTTGCGCAAAGGCGGTGTGCTGACACCCGCGGTTGCCGCGTGCGACTTGCCGCGCGGGTTCTTTCTGCTAGAAGATTTTGGCCCAGAGCTGTTACTGGACGAGGTTAACGAAGACAACGCCGAAGCACTTTATAAACAGGCCATGGCAACGCTAATGGCACTCCAGCAATGTGACAAAGACACTCAAGTATTGCCGCCGTATGATGCAGTGGCCCTTTCTACAGAGATGGCCTTGTTCCCCGAGTGGTTTGTAAAAAAACTGCTGGGGGTAGATATCAACGAGCGCGAACGCATATTGCTGCAAGATTTATCGTCTGCGCTTATTCAGTCAGCCATGGCACAACCGCAAGTGGTTGTACACCGTGATTATCATTCTAGAAACCTGGTTTACCGAGAGAACGGCCCGCCCGGTGTGATTGATTTTCAAGATGCGGTGATCGGCCCCATGACCTATGACTTGGTGTCTCTTCTGCGCGATTGTTACATTCAATGGCCGGATGAAAAAGTTCAATCTTGGGCAAAAATGTTTCGCAGTTGGTCTATTTATACTGGCGTGTGTCCAGAGAGTGCAGAAGACCAGTTCATGCAATGGTTTGACCTAATGGGCTTGCAGCGCCATATTAAAGTGTTGGGTATTTTTGCCAGGCTCAGTTTACGTGACGGTAAACATAGGTACCTTAATGATTTGCCTATGGTAATTGATTACACGCTAAATGTTGCCAAAAAATACAGTGCCTGCGGCGCCTTTGTTGAATGGTTTCAGATGAGGTTAATGCCAATAATAAAACAGCAACCCTGGTGGCAAGCGCAGCGATTATGAAGGCGATGATTTTTGCCGCAGGCGAAGGGCGGCGTATGCGCCCGCTTACCTTACAAACTCCCAAACCTCTATTGACTGTGCACGGTAAACCCCTAATTGTTTATCACATAGAGCGCCTTGCGTTGGCGGGCGTGACCCACATTGTGATTAATGTGGCGTACTTAGGTGCTAAAATTATGAGCGCTTTGGGTAACGGCCAGCAGTTTGGCGTGTGCATAGAATATTCTGAAGAGGCAGAACCGTTAGAGACCGGCGGCGCGTTAAAGCAGGCGCTGCCGTTACTGGGTGATACCCCATTTATTTTATTGAACGCAGATATTTGGACAGATTACCCCTATGAGCAATTACTGAAATATGAAAGCAAGTTAAGTGGTGCTCATTTGGTGTTGGTGGAAAACCCCAGTCATAACCCCCAAGGGGATTTTACCCTCAATGACAGCGGCATAATTACCAGCTTTGGGCAGGGCAAAACGTTCTCGGGTGTGAGTGTGATTCACCCTAAGCTAATATCACAGTTTGAAACAAACGCTTTGAAGTTTCCGCTGCGGGATATGCTTTTACAGGCAATGAACAATCTAAGCCTTTTTGGCGAATTTTATGCAGGGCAATGGCAGGATATAGGCACGCCAGAGCGGTTGCTGGCTGTTAGTAAACTTGCAGAAGGCCTGGTTGATTAGCATTGAACTTGAAGCCTTCCGTGGCGAACGATTATTTCACCAGTATTAAATCCCCCAATACATCGGCATTAATATACCCTAAATTATCTTTGTGGCCTTGAGTATCTACCGAGCCCATCATGCTTTCGCGTTCACTCTTGCTTGTGGGTAAACTGTTGTCGTTATCGATATAACTGGCCGAAAACCCTAATATTTTATTGGCGTGTAATACGGCGGGGGAGTTGGCGGCAAAGTTTTTGTCGTTGTAGCCTTTATCGTAAATACGAATGCTCATTTCCCATAGGTGTTGGCTACCGTGGCTGACTTTTTTTACCGTGATATGCTCGTTGTAAAGTTTTGTGCTGGTGGGGCCAGAGTCTACTACGTCGTAAACGGTGCTGATGTGATATGCCCAAGCGTTATCAAAATTTTTGTCTCGGTGGTCGCCGCCGGAGTGGTCTGGGTCAATAAATAACTCAACGGTATCGTCTATCCAGTATTGTTTTAAAGGGTTGGGGTCGTGGTCAAAAAGAACGTCGTCTGTAATATCCAATAATAAGTACAGTTGTGTTTCATCCCAAAGTACCTTAAATCTGCCGGTAAAATCCTCAGGTGTTGGGTAAGTTTTTTGAGCGCCCAGCCAAAGTACGTCAATGGCTTGCCAGGGTGCGGCATGCCAAATGGAATCTACTTTGCCGTCTATTAGCGGCGCAGCTTTTGCGTAGGGTGCTTGGTAAGTGTTGTTTTGTGGCAATGTACTGAGTTTGCTCGTGTTGCCTTTTGTTGATTGGTTGCTGCTGCAAGAGGCTACTAACATCACGCTGCACAGTAGTAGGCTTTGGCAAGGTAATTTTAGGTGCATTGTTTAAGTCCTTTGGGCCGCGCTTGGCCCTTGAAGTATTCGTGTTATAAATTATGGATTATTGACTTTGAATCTTCACCACTAAAATAGATTTAGCAGGAACGGTAAGCTGCCCTTTTTTCAGTTTTTTAGAAAATGGTTTGGGTTTAAGGGCGCTTGGTGCTGCAAAGGTGTTGCGCGCGTCTAATTTATCGGCGGTGAGTATCTTGCCGCTGACGGCATTGGCGGTATTTTTATCTAAGGTAAGCGTAACGTTGTGGCTGTTGCTGGGGTCTATATTGGCAATGGCTAAAACCAAGTCACCGTTTTTAGTTTTTGCAGCGCTTAATGACAATGCATGGATGTATTTGTTACCTTTTGCGTAAACAGGGTTGTCTGAAATGGTTGAGGTGACCAAAGTGGCATCCATAAAAGGTTGGTACATATCAAACACATGGTAAGTTGGGGTAAGTACCATTTTTGCGTCTTTGGTTAAGATCATTGCTTGTAGTACATTCACCATTTGCGCAATGTTGGTCATGTGTACGCGTTTAGCGTATTTGTGAAACGTATTTAAGTTGAGTGCGGCAACCATGGCATCACGAAGAGTGTTGTCTTGGTAGAGTGTGCGCCCCTTATTGGCTGGTGCAGTGTCGTACCAGGTGCCCCATTCATCCACGTAAAACCCCAAGTTACCTTCTGGGTCTGTCTCATCTAATACCTCAATGTTGGTCTTGATGTAGGCTTCTATTTTGGAGGTGACAACCAGTGTGTCTATCCATTCTTGCTCACTAAACCCAGTGGCATCGCCGTGCTTGTCCCAGTTTTCTGTGGGTAATGTGTAGTAGTGGTGGCTGATACCGCTCATTTTGGCGCGTGCGTTTTTGCTCAGTGTTTCTGTCCAAACGGTTTGACTGCCATTGCCGCCGCTGGCAACCAGTTTGGTTTTATGGTGGTGTGGGAATTTTAAAAAGGTAGCGTAATGATTGTATAGGTCTGCATAGTACGCTGGGCGCATGTGACCGCCGCAACCCCAGGCCTCATTGCCAACCCCAAAATAGGCTATTTGCCAAGGTTCTTTACGGCCATTTTTTTGCCGCTCTTTAGAGGGGGACGAGATACCTTTCCCGGTCATGTACTCTACCCACTCTGACATTTCTTGAGGGGTGCCAGAGCCAAGGTTGCCGCTGATGTAGGCGCGCGTGCCCAATAGGTCTACCAGCTCAAAAAATTCATGGGTACCAAAGCTGTTGTCTTCTTTTACGCCCCCCCAGGTGGTATTGACGCGTGGGGGCCGGTTTTTAACGGGACCAATGCCATCACGCCAGTGGTATTCGTCGGCAAAACAGCCGCCAGGCCAGCGGATAAGAGGGATATTTAAGGCCTTTAAGGCTTTAACTACATCGGTGCGAAACCCATTTTTATTGGGGATATGAGAGGATTTGCCCACGTATATCCCGCCGTAAATGCCATCGCCCAGGTGCTCGGCAAATTGGCCGTAGATGTCTTTGTTAATTTGAGGGCCGGGGCTGTCTGTATGCAAGGTAATTTCAACAGCGTTGGCAAAGCTTGTGCAAATTGCAAAGCCCAGAACTAGCGTAAATAACGAACACTTCATGTGTAACACCCCAAGACAAAATTCTTATTTATATTATGTTGGCGCCCTTTATGGCGTTGTAGCAGAGGTTCCTGCCACGTGGGGCAGTGTATCTTTTTTTAGGCGGCAAAAAACTGCAATGTTAGTAGATATTTGCCTGGGTATGGCACATTGCATTAAAGGGGCTTTTTGAGGTGGTTTTATGTACGGGTAGGAATTGAGTTTTAGCGTTGATTTGGCGTAAATAGCCTTTTGCAGTGGTGGGGTTGAAGTTTTGTGACAATTGCTGAGAATTAGGGGGGTGTGTGGCGGCCAAATACTTGACTGTTTTACTAGGGTAAAGCGATAATCCTAAGGTTGATTTAAGTTGAGATGTTTATGTCAGGTGCACAGTCCTATACCCCAACGCCCATTCAAATTACTGCCAACGCGGTTGATCGGGTGCGCGCACTGGTGGAAGAAGAAGGTAACAACGCCCTAAAGTTTCGCGTTTATGTGACAGGTGGTGGCTGCTCCGGGTTTCAGTACGGGTTTTCTTTTGATGAGGAAAGCGCCGATGACGACACCTTAATTCAAAAAGATGGCATCACCGTGATAGTAGACCCTATGAGCTACCCCTATTTGGTGGGGGCGCAAGTGGATTACGAAGAAGGCTTACAAGGCGCCAAGTTCACGGTTAAAAACCCCAATGCCACCAGTACCTGCGGTTGTGGCTCTTCGTTCTCTATTTAGCCCCATTTTTAGCTGCGGCTGCATGCCTCGTTTTTACACTGGGTAAATAGCACCCAGTATTACGGGTTTTTCAGCCCCCGTCACACTTGGCACATTGCCAGGTACACCCTCTAAAGTCTGTTTTGCCAACCACGCAAAAGCCATGGCCTCTACCCAGTCTGGGTGCACGCCGAGCGTTTGGGTGGTATCCAACGCATAATGTTCTAGCTCTGCTTTTAAAGCCTTCATTAACGCAGTGTTTTTTACACCGCCACCGCAGGCATATACCGTGCAATGTGCAGGTAGGTGCAAAGATATTGCCTGCGCAACACTTTTGACGGTTAAGGCTAGCAGTGTGGCTTGGACATCTTCAGGTGGCAGCGGGGCGTTGGTGTAGGCCTTAAGGGATGCAAGTAACCATGGCAGGCTAAAGACCTCTCGCCCGGTGGATTTAGGCGGCGGCTTTTTAAAATAAGGGTGGCCTAACCAGGCCTCTAGTAGCGGCATTATTGGGGTGCCACTACTTGCCCAAGCGCCCTGGTGGTCGTATTGGTGGCCTTGGTGGCGGTGTACCCAGGCATCCATCAGGCCATTTGCCGGGCCGGTGTCAAACCCTATTAAGGGGTGACCAGGGGCTATGCAGCTTATATTTGCAATGCCGCCCAAATTTAAAATACCGCAACTGACTCCGGCCGGGGCAATGGCCTGGTGAAAGGCCGGAGCAAGCGGCGCGCCTTGCCCGCCGGCAGACATATCTCGGCGTCTAAAGTCGCCTATGGTGGTTATGCCTGTGCGGTGCGCCACGGTGTTAGGGCAGCCAATTTGCACAGTAAATGGCTCTGAGTGCTCGGGGCGGTGGCGGATGGTTTGACCGTGGCAGCCAATGGCGGTGACCGTATCAGCGCGGGTATTGTGTTGGGCCAACAGGGTTTGTACGCATACTGAGTAGAAGGCCCCTAATTGTTTGTCTAAGGCACCCATGCGGTCTATTTCGTTGTTGCCGGGTGTGTATAACTCGGTAATGGCAGTTTTTAAGGCAGTAGGGTAGGGGGTAAACTGGGTTGCTTCTAGGGTTGGCGCGTGCGTGAAATTGACCAAAGCCGCGTCTACGCCGTCGGCACTGGTGCCAGACATCAAGCCAATGTAACGGCTCACGGAGGGCAGGTCACAGCGTTGGGTCAGAGGGTGATGAAACTGTGGCGAAGCGTGTTTTACGCTCTAACGCTGCCAGCAATGGTTGGGTTTGGGCAAAAAAGCGAGGCAGCTCTTTTTTGGGAACAGAGCGAGCTTTAGGCAGTTTTTTTACGATGGTCCGCGGGTTTCTGTGCACGCCATTGAGTAAAAATTCGTAATGCAAATGCGGGGCTGTTGAATACCCCGTGCTGCCTACAGTACCAATAATTTGTTTTTGCCTGACGCGTTGACCTTTTCGAACCTTACGCTTATGCAAATGGAGGTATTTGGTGCGAATTTCCCCGCCGTGCTGAATAACCACGTAATTGCCATTGGCTTTGGTGTAGGACGAAGCAATGACTCGGCCTTCGCCAGCGGCCCATACAGGGGTGCCGCGGTTGGCGGCGTAATCGGTGCCACGATGGGGCTTTACGCGTTTACTAATGGGGTGTAAGCGCCGCGGGTTAAAGTTGGAGCTTATCCTACGAAAGTCTAAGGGCGCCCGCAAAAAGGCTTTGCGCATGGCCTTGCCATCTGGCGAGTAGTATTGCGCCTTGCCGTTTGCATCCTCATAGCGTACTGCTTTAAATATGGTGTTTTGGTTAACAAACTCTGCGGCCATAATGTTGCCCGCGCCTATACGCTCGCCATCCAAAAAGGATTCTTCAAATACCAGTTTGAACGTGTCGCCGCCGCGCAGGTCTAGGGCAAAATCAATATCCCAACCAAAAATAGAGGCCAGCTCCATAATCAGCTCTTCATCAAGCTGTGCTTTTTTACCTGCCACATATAATGATGATTCAATAACGCCACTGCGTATGGCAGTTTTTATATCTGGGGTGCGGGTGTGTGTTTTGTGATCAAAACTGCCGTCTTTGCGAGTAAAGCTTTGGCTGCTGAGGTGATCTAACCTATGGGTTAGCTTTTGTAGCTCGCCTTGCTCGTTTAATTCAAATTCAAACGTGTGGCCGGGGTACAGCCGTGCTAATGCTTTGCCCGCTTTAGAGGAGTTCACTACCTCAAACATGGCTTTATCTGAAAGCCCAGCGCGATGAAACAGCGCCGACAGCGAATCACCACTTTTGACCTGCTCATTAATATTACGTAGATGTGTAAGGGGGGCAGTGGGCGCTATCTCCTCCGCCAGAGTTGGGGGTTCTTCTAGGGTTGGTAGCGCCAGAGCGTGAGTCTTGCGGGAGGCCTCTGCGTTGTCGCTGGGTAGGGCCGCAACGATTGCCAATACCAATACCAGGGCGCCCGCCAACCATACATGGGTATGCGGTAAAATCTTCACTGGCTCTTTTTTCTGAGACGCAACGAATTTTTGTTTGAGATCAATGGGTTCCATTAAGTACTTAAACAGCAGTGGAGAAAACGAACGTAACGTTATTATTTATAACAGAAATTTTTGGGTTTATCACCCATTGGCCACAAAAGATGCGACGAGCGCAATCACCAAGGCGATTCAAACTTTGTTTTTATTGCGGTATTCGGTATCTTTGCCGCCGCTTAGGCGTATTTGTTATGAGTGGTTCACCGTTGTGCTGTTAATATTCCGCGTTGGTTTTTTCCGATCTGGTTTTTATTTTCGTATTGGTTGTATAAACGCCTAAGCTCCAACTTATTTTGAATAAAAAATAATCAGGCCTTCTGCAAGTGTGGCGCTTTAACGGTGTCGGCGGATGACGGCTTAGCTTTCTTGATGAATGTAGTAATAAGGTAATGCCCATGTCCCAAGTGGATACACAGTTAGTGAATGAGTTAAAGCAGCGTGGCCTGGTGGCACAAATGACGGGTGATAACCAACTGGAGGCGCACTTATCTGTGCCGCGGTCTGTGTATTGCGGGTTTGACCCCACAGCGGACAGCTTACACATTGGGTCTTTGGTGCCTTTGCTAACACTTAAGCGCTTTCAGATGGCGGGCCATAAGCCTATTCCTTTGGTGGGCGGCGCAACGGGGCTAATTGGGGACCCAAGCTTTAAAGCACAAGAGCGCCAACTGAACACTGCAGAGGTAGTGGCCAATTGGGTAGACAAGTTAAAAGCGCAAGTTGCCCGGTTTGTGTCGTTTGATTGTGGCAGCAACAGTGCCGAGGTGACCAATAATTTGGATTGGACAGCCAACATGAATGTGTTGGACTTTTTGCGTGATGTGGGCAAGCACTTTTCTGTTAACAATATGATCAATAAAGAGTCTGTAAAGCAGCGTATTGATCGTGAAGGGGCGGGCATTTCGTATACAGAGTTTACGTACATGCTGTTGCAATCCTATGATTTTGCAGAGCTTTATAAGCGGCACCAGTGTACGGTTCAAATTGGCGGCTCCGACCAGTGGGGTAATATCACCGGCGGTACAGATTTAACCCGCCGTATGCATGGCGGGCAAGTGTTTGGTTTAACCTTACCCTTGGTGACTAAGGCAGACGGCACCAAGTTTGGTAAGACCGAATCTGGCACCATTTGGCTAGACGCAGCTAAAACCTCACCTTATGCATTTTATCAATTTTGGCTAAATACAGCAGATGCCGATGTATATAAGTTCTTACGTTACTTTACCTTCTTGAGCGTAGAGCGCATTGCCCAAATAGAAGCGCAAGACCAAGCCGCCACTGGCCGCCCACAGGGCCAAGCCATTTTGGCCGATGAGGTGACTAGTTTGGTGCATGGGGAAGAAGGTTTACAAGCGGCCAAGCGCATTACCGAGGTGTTGTTTTCTGGCTCTGTAGATGCGCTGAGCGAGCAAGATTTAGCGCAACTTAAGTTAGATGGTTTGCCCTATAAAGCGTTAACTGATGAGGCGTTATCCAATACAGTGCTGACGCAACTACTGGTTGAAGCGGGCATGGTTAAATCTGGCAAGCAAGTTAAAGATGCCTTAAGCCGCAACGCCGTGTGGGTGAACAATGTGGCCAAAAGCAATGAAGATAACGTGCGCGTTCAGGAATGCTTTGCCAAAGGTGCTGCATTGTACGGCAGGTTTTACATGGTGAAATTAGGTAAGAAGAATTATCAATTGTTTGAGCGTGTGGGCTAAAGCCCACACTTGCAGCCAGGTGTGATCCCCCTGGGGTTACATCTTGCTTTGAATAAAATTCTGTATGCCCATTTTATCTATTAGGCCCAGTTGTTTCTCTAGTAAGTAGATGTGGTCTTCCTCGGTATCATTCAATAGCGGTAGCAGCATATCGCGGCTGACAAAATCTTGTGCACTTTCACATTGCGCAATTAAATCGCGCAAACTGGCGGCCACGGTGCGTTCTGCCTTTAAGTCATTTTCTAGCATGCCCTTTACATCGCTACCCACATGGATAGAGGTACGGCTGGCCGTATCGGGTGTGCCTTCTAAAAACAGGATGCGCTCTATAATGCGTTGGGCATGACCCAGCTCTTCATCATATTCGTGCGCCAGTTGCTCGTGTAGGTGGCTCAAGCCAAAATCTTCATACATTTTACTGTGCGCAAGATACTGATCCATGGAGGTTAGCTCTAGCGTAAGCTGTTTGTTTAAGCTGTCGATAATTGCGGGGTTACCTTTCATGGGGGGTACCTATTTTGCTTTGTAAATGCTGGTTGTGGGTCAGTCACTAGCCAGTATATGTGATTGGGCAAGTTTGTTGCAGCTTTTTATCTAAAACACCGCTAAAAGAATTATTCCATCTATAGAGTATGGTTTTATAGCAGCATTAACGCGGTTAAACGCTTGGTAAATTATAATTATTCTTAATCTTATTATTCATGTGATTGAAGCCCCACTGAGCGTAAAAAGGGTGCCGCCTCAACAATCCGCCCAAAAAATGACAGTTATTTCATGAAATCTAGAACCAATCGGTTAGATCGATTCATCAGTAAAAATAGCGCTTTTTCAATATCGGATACGCGTTTTCTTATTGCTCAAAAGCGTATTTTTTTAAATGGAATTTTGGCTCATTCTGCCCAACAAACAGTAACTCAATTTACGCATGTGGTGCTAGATGGCCGCTGTTTAAATGACAGTAAGCCGGTTTATATCATGCTGAATAAGCCAAAGGGCGTTGTCAGCGCCACTAAAGATAAGCATCACACTACCGTGCTAGATTTAATTAATCACCCACAAAAGAGTGAGCTTCATCTGGTTGGCCGGTTAGATTTTAATACAACGGGGCTGGTGTTAATAACTAATGATGGGCAGTGGTCGCGCAAAATTAGCCTGCCCAGTACAAAGCTAGAAAAAACTTACGAGGTTACCGTATCTAAGCCATTAACCGATATGTATGTAGCTGCATTTAGTAAAGGGATATATTTTACCTACGAGAACATTACCACCCAGCCCGCACACCTAGAAATACTCTCCCAAACTACCGCTAGGCTCACGTTAACCGAAGGTAAGTATCATCAAGTTAAAAGAATGTTTGGCCATTTTCAAAACGAAGTTTTGGCGTTGCATAGGACCGCGGTGGGTAATATTGCACTAAAAGGTTTGGCGGTGGGGCAGAGCAGGCTGCTTTCACCGCAAGAGGTTGCGGTTGTAGCACGCGGCTAGTCGTTGGCGTTATTTGCCGCGCTGCACGCCTTAAAGTGGGGTAATGGCGGAATTTGTTCTATATTTTGTGTGGGTTATGGATATCGTCAGCCGAAACTACCTAGGTTTTGTCATTGGGTGTTAGGAACCGATCTATTTTACAAATTAAAAGACAGCTTAGAGAATGAGTTAGGCCGAAAATGCTACTTAAATTCATGATGTCATACATCAAGTTTACAAGAGTAGAGCATATAAGAAGATAGAGCTTGTAGGTGTTGAAATAGCTGGCCGTCAGGCTTGAATGAACATTGGAATGCTTGGTAGCTGATGATTTTCTCTTTAATCTAACCCGTAGAAGGGGCTTAAAGCTCTTATGTTAATAAATAAAAAACTCGGCCGCAAGCGGCCGAGTTTTTTTATGACAAAATAGGGTGCTATGTGATCTTTAATTTAATACTGAATCGAGCGTTGTTTATGGGGAGGACATTAATCAGGCAGGGTAAGAAAAGTGCAGAAAGGGTAGGGCTATAAAAATGAGCAGTATATCTTATGGGTATATTTCAAATTGCTATTTCAAGTTGACTTACTGGTTAAATACTTAATAACTACGCGTTTTTCAAAAGTAGAAAAATCAAACAGGCCTGCTCCCATTTTTCATTTGCTTACGCTTTATTGTGTGTTTTAATCAACAGCAGAAAACTCAGTTAACCACTGCTTAAACTCTTTAGGTGGCAGTGGCTTGCTGTAAAAATACCCTTGTACTTGCTCGCAGTCTAAATTTTTTAATGCAGTTAATGTGGGCTCGTCTTCTACGCCTTCTGCTACCACTGTTAAGCCAAAGTCGTGCGCTAGGTTAAGGGTAGATTTTACGATGACTGCATCTTGCTCGTCTGTGAGCATATCTTTAATAAAAGACTGGTCAATTTTTAAAGTGTCTATGGGTAGGCGTTTTAGGTAGCTTAACGAAGAATAGCCTGTACCAAAATCATCAATGGCAAAGCGCACGCCCATGTTGTGAATGCGGTCGATAATTTGCAGTGTTCTTTCTGGGTCGTCAATTAATGTACTTTCAGTAATTTCTATTTCTAGTAAATTTGGCGGAACGCCGCTTTCATGCAGCATAAGCCGTAAACGCTCGGGGAAGGTAATGTCAATTAGGCTGTGCGTGGATAAATTCACAGACACTACTTGATTGATGCCTTCATCCATCCATTGCTTGGCTTGCTTCAGCGCGGTGCGCATTACCCAGTAACCCAAGGCCGTAATTTGGTTGGATAATTCAGCCAGGGGTATAAAATCGTTAGGCGGTATCATACCCATGGTGGGGTGTTGCCAGCGCACTAAGGCCTCGCAACCCAAGCAGTGTTGGTTGTTTATGGCAACGCGGGGTTGGTAATGCAGTATGAGCTGATCATTACGAATGGCATGGCCAATTTCTGCCATCATGGCCAACCGCCGTGGCGAATGACTGTCTGATTGCGGTTGGTAATGCATCGAACTTGCAGAGGATTTTTTGGCTTTATACATGGCCACATCGGCGCAGCGTAATAATGAATGACTGTTGTCACCGTGTTTGGGGTAAAGGGCGATGCCAATACTGCCCTCCATTTCCACGTGGATGTTGTTAATAGAGATAGCCTCTTTGAGCGTTTGTTGCAATACGGCTGCAAGCGTATCTACGCCACTCACTTTATCCACTTCAGGGAGGAGAATGGCAAATTCATCGCCGCCTAAGCGATACAGGCGCGCGCTGTATTTTTTCATTTGTGTGTTTAAGCGCTCGCCAATGTGTTTCAGCACTTCATCACCTGTGGAGTGGCCAAGCGTGTCGTTGACTTCTTTAAAATGGTCTAGGTCCACCAACAATAATGCCAGTTGGTAGTTATTGATGTTTGCCGCTTCAATGGCGGATTGGGCCTCTTCGTGTAAGCGGGTGCGATTGGGGAGCCCTGTTAATGTATCGTGCATTGTGCGATATTCCATTTCGTGCCTAGATTTTTGCAGGGCTTCTAAAGTTTCTTTCCTTTCAGAAATATCGATTGCAAAAATGAGGTATCCGGTGAGCGCTTGTTGCTCCATCAATGGCGTGATGGTCATTTGAATTGGGGTTTCTTTGCCTTGCTGACTCACAAATGTCCATTCGGAATCTATCCGCTGTTCGGCTAAGCTTGCAAGCACCTCAAAGTCATAGGGTTGGTCGATTAGTATAGGGAGGTTCAATCTTTTTGCTTTTGCTGTCAACTCGCTTTGCTTCAAGAATTTTGTGGGGCTGGCTTTGCGTATAACTTGATGGGCAGTGTAACCTAGCAGCGTTTCAGACGTTCGATTAAAGCTTAAAATTTTACCGTGCTCATCGGTAGAAATAATACTGTAGGCCGCGCCGTTAAAGACGGCTTGCTGCAGTGTTAACAAGTCATGAATGTGTCGTTCAAATGCTTTGCGTTCAGATATGTTTCGAATGGCAACCACAAAGTGCTCTTTGCCTTGAATATTAACGCGGTTTAGGTCTACCTCGGTGTCAAATTCTATACCGTTCCATTTGCGGTGACGCCATTCAAAACGCAACATTCGAGCAGATTTAATGCTGCGTTCGAAGTAATGTATGGCTAACTCTCTGGAGGGTTCACCCGAAATTTGTGTCTCGGCCCAAAAATGCATGGCGGGCTGACTGAAGTATTGTTCGCGCGTGCAGCCAAACATTTCTAATGTGGCTTCGTTGCAATCTACCAGCTGTTTATTGCGCATGAGCAACACGGCGTCACTGGTGGCATTAAACATTTTTTGATAACGCTCCTGCTTTTCGCATAATGAGCTGACTGCCAGTACTTGCGACACAATATCCGCAAGGGCAGAGACGTAATTTTTTTCAGCATCACTCCATTTTCTTGGGGTGCGAGTGTGTTCTACACTCAGCGCACCAATAACTTTCCCTTCGCGAAGAACGCTGGCGTCGAGTATGGCGTGGACATTTTCAGGCAGTAGGTAGCTTTCTATAAAAGAGTGTGTAATTGGGTGTGTGAAGGTGTTTTCTACTGCAAGAACGCGCGCTTGTTCTATTTCTGCAAAATACTTGGGGTGGGCGCTGCGCTGTACCTTTAGCTCGGGCGCTTGTTGGCATTGCTCGGCATCGCCAAACACTTGGCACTGAAACAAGTTGTTTTCTGGGTTCAGAACCCATATGCCAACACGGTCTACACCCATGGCGCTGGCGCATTGCTGCACAATTAAGCTTAATGCCTGGTGGCTATCGGATTGCCACAGGTGGTCTGTTTGCAATAGCTCTAGGTACGCCTCATACAGCGTACTATTGTTAGGTTTTTGTTGTTGCGTGGAGCTCATAAAATCGTGGTTCACCTTACGTGTGAGCGCTACACAACTCGCCAGCGGCTCTGATCTATTGACGTAGAGCACGCCAGATATGCTGGGAAGAGCGCAGGCTCAGCGGGGTATATTTATTGAGCGTAGATCACATTGTAAGTGTCTGCTGCGGCCAAAGGTGACGAGCGGCAGTTTAGGTAGGATTTGTGACGTGAATGGCTACTTGCGCGCCGTTTGAAGGATACCTGCGATCAAAACCTTGTTGAGCGCTTCAAAAGCAAGGTTAATGGTGTTGGCATCGTTAAGCATAAACTCTTTGGGCCAGCGTTCGGATACACATGCAGCACGGTTCATATGTGTGGCGGCCAGGGTGGTAATGCCGTGGGCCATGGCCCAGCAAGCAAAGGCACCTAGGCCTTCGTTGTATTGGGTAATAGGTATATTGTGGTACGCAAGCAAGTCAATAATGGTTTTACGAAGGCGCTCTTCTGCATACATGCCTGCGGCTAATAGCTCTTCAGTAACGTGCTCTTGCTTTGTGGTGTGTTGAAAGATGATTTTAAAATACTCGGCAAACTCCTGTGAGTACTCGAAGTAAGATTTGCCTAAGCTTGCCAAGTTTGCCTCAGGGGTAGCGCCCTCCACATAGTTGGACTCTAAATAGTTACCAAAGTGATGCAAGCAGCGTGTGCGCACCGCAGAAGTGAGCGCATCTTTGTCTGCAAAGTGGTTGTAGACGGCCGTTGGCGCCACATTAACATACGAAGCCAGTTTCCTCAGTGAAATGGTCTCTGGAGCGTTATCTTCCAAAAGGCATATATAGGCGTCTACCAGTGCTTGTTTTAAGTTTCCGTGGTGGTAATTACCTTGGCATTTAGTATCTGCTGGGTCCGTCAAGGAGTGCCTCTGTTGTTATTTCTGTATGGGCGATGAGGGTAAGTATAGCGTAGCGGCGGTTGTGTCAAATTGATAAACCATGGCAGAAAGCGTTGCATCCCAATGATTGTTGAACTCTAACTCAACCGTTTTTTCGGGTATGTGCGCTTGTGTTATTGACTTCAATTATAAAGGAGGTTGCAACGTGTACGGTGTTAACTGATGAAATTACCCTTATCAAGATCATGCTCCGTGGGCA
>CAYZQH010000031.1:0-18877 GCA_964480055.1 uncultured Cellvibrionaceae bacterium | reverse complement strand
AAAGTCGCTAGACACCAAAAAATTTACCAAATTCTATCCGAAGAGTTAGCCGGTGGGGTGCATGCTTTAGCGTTACATACTTATACCCCGCAAGAATGGGAAGACTTGGGTCAATCCCCGACTTCTCCAAATTGTATGGGTGGCGCTAAACGTTAATATGTTTCATATTGCTTTATATCAGCCACAAATTGCCCCAAATACTGGGAATATCCTTCGCCTAATTGCCAATAATGGGTGTTATTTGCATCTTATTGAGCCCTTAGGGTTTGACTTAGAGGACAAAAAGCTTCGTCGCGCGGGTTTAGATTACTCTGATTTAGACCGAGTCAGTCGCCATAAGGATTACTCCAGCTTTTTGCAAGCCGTTATAGGTAGGCGAATATTCCCCGTGACGACCAAAGGTGACTCTCCCCCCGATCAAATTGTGTTTAATGGCGGCGATGTATTACTGTTTGGCTCAGAGACTGCCGGCTTGCCTGACGATGTTCTTGAAAGTTTTGCGCCTAGCCTACGTATTCGCATTCCTATGCAGCCCAATAGTCGAAGTTTGAATTTATCAAACGCAGTTGCCATTGTGAGTTACGAGGCCTGGCGGCAGCTAGGTTATAAGGGAAAGCTATAACGCCCAATAGCCTGACTTTTATGGGGGTATTGACCTCAATATGAACGTGTTAAGTTCCCAATACGTGACAATGCCAGTACTGTTACGTGCGCTTTAGTTTCAAAATATTTTCTTTCCGATCTCCTTAATCGTAATAATTCTCTTTTGTCAGCGGAGTAAACGCTTCGCACGACACTTTTCATAGCACCGTCTATACTCATAGTTATTGTATTGCGTGGATTTATAAGCTTCGGTTATTTCACGTTGTCTTTTTTGCTATTCCGCCCGAGGTGGTAGGGTGTTTTCAAAATTTTTTAGGCAAAAAAAGTCGGAAACCATTGGTGTAGAATTTTTATCTGATGGTATAGCGATAGCTGTATTCGACCCAACAGGCCCCCAAAAACCCCCGTATTTGGAGTGGTTGCCATCAAAGGATGAACAAGAGCAGCCTAACCTACTAAAAGCTTGGGTCCACAAAAACAAATTCACAAACGCAATAACAAATGTGGTTTTAAATTCCGAAAGCTATCAAACCCTGCTGGTGGAACCACCCGATGTGCCCGATGATGAATTGCGAAGTGCTATTCGTTGGCGCCTAAAAGATTTGATTCAACTACCTGTCGAGCAGGTAGTGATAGATGTGTTTGCGTTGCCCGAGGATGGGACGCGCGGTAATAAAAAAATGGTGTATGTGGTTGCCGCTGATCAACAAGTAATTACTAATATTATCGCGCATGTAAAACAAGCGAACTTACATTTAAACGCCATTGATATTTCTGAGCTGGCGATACGCAATGTTACTTACGCGTCTTTGCCAGAAGATCAAAAAGAGCGTGGTGTGGCCGTAGCCAAATTGGGGGTAGGCAGTGGCAATGTTCTGCTGTACCGGCAAGGGAACTTATATTTAGCTAGAACGTTTAGCTTAGATTACAAAGGCGGATTATTGGATGAGGTACCACAAGAGGCGCTGGCGCTAGAGCTACAGCGTTCAGTGGATTATTACGAACGTCAAATGGGACAGGCTCCACCAAGTGTGATTTATGTATGCGGAGAAAACGTATTAGAAGATAAAGTGGGTGAAGTTTTACGCTCAAGTTTTGCCGTACCGGTTGAGTATTTGAGCTTGGGTGCTCATGCCGATATTGAAGGCGAGAACAATGTGGATCAGTCGTTGCTGCAAAAAGGTCTTTCAGCGGTTGGTTGTGCTATGCGAGTGCAGGTGACTTAAATGCAGTCGGTTAACCTATATGTACCAGAGTTGAGGCCCAAAAAAGACCCGCTTTGTGCTGAGTACAGTGTTGCTGGAGTACTCGTATTAATCGTGATGATCCTTGGATTGTATGGTTTTGAATCATCGGCATTAAAAGACCAAAAAGAAAAACTGGACCGCTTAGAGGCAAAGTTGTCAGGGCTGAAAGTAGAAGCTAGTAAGCTAAAGAAGAAGCCCGCTGCAGATCTAAAAATAAATTTAGAACAAGAAATAGCCGCTACGCGAAAATCTATAAAGAATCGCCTGCAAATTGAGGACTTACTCACAGGCAAAAATATGGGGAATACCAAAGGGTTTGCACCATACTTTTTTGACTTAAGCCAGCAAACACCCGACAGCGTTAGCATTAGGAGAGTGTCGATTTTTGAATCTGGTGCGCGAGCTGGAATAAATGGCGTCAGTTCAAGTGCCAGTGATATTCCTCTTTTGGTCAATCGATTGCAAGCTACCCAGTCTTTTTCCAAAACGACGTTTGGAAAGATGATCATTTGGCAGAGTAATGGGTATCAGAAGTTTGCAATCGGTAGAGTGAAAGACAAGAAATCGGTCTCTATATTGGAAGAAATATGAAGGCTCATTGGATTGCTGTAAAGACAAAGTATGAGGCATTTGAACCTAGAGAAAGGCTACTTTTACTTGGCGCTCTAATGGCAAGTTTTTACATGATGTTTGAGTTGCTGCTTAATGCACCATTGACCAAAGAATCTAAGAGCGTGCAAGTTCGTGAAAAAACCCTCAACACATCTATTTTTGGCGCCGAAAAAGAAATAGACGTGCTGAAAAAATTGGTGGCGAAAGATCCAAATATTCAACTAAAAAAAGAGCGCGAGGAGCTTATAGGAACGCTAGCAACTCTAGATAAAGATTTGGCCCAACTGCAACAAGGACTGGTAAGCGCAGCTGAGTTACCTGTGGTACTTGGAAAGTTGGTGCATGATATTGACCCGATCGAGCTAGTGCAAATAGAAACCCTGCCTATATCTGAGGTGTTATTAGATACCGAAGAAAAAATCGCCATAGATTTAGATGCGGCAGACCTTAACGATAAACCCGAACAAATTCGTGTATATCGCCACGGTGTTCAGGTTGAAGTTATTGGGAATTATCAAACCATTTACAATTACTTAGTTGAGATAGAGCAGTCTAAATGGCAATTTTATTGGGAGAGTATTGAATACGAAGTCAAGGATCACCCGGAGGCTTCAGCAATTTTGAAGGTGTATACCTTGTCTCCGGAACGAGGGGTGTTTAATGGGTAAGTGGTATGCGAGCACCTTTGCGTCGTGCGTGCTGGCATTTCTTTTAACTGCCTCAGTGAATGCAGGAGAAGCGCCTAAAATAATAAAAGACCCAACCCGGCCACTAGGTGGCGTTCAAGCCACCTCTATAGTGGAAGACAAGCAACCTGAAGACTTTGCGCTTCAGGGTATATATTGGCGCAACCAACAGTACGTTGCAGTCATTAATGGCCAAATAGTGAGGCAAGGCAGTGTATTAAATGGTATCGAGATTACACGAGTTGATAAAAATCGTGTGGCTTTTCGTGGCGCACGGGAAGGAGAAATGGTTTTATTTCCTAGCGTACTTCAGTCTACCGGTAAACGGGCAAAATAGTATGTTGCAAGCTACACAGGTATTAACAGCAGGTACTACAAGCACAGTGGTTTTAATAGTACGAAGCTTGAGCGCTATAGTGTTGGTTATTTCGTTACTTAGCTGCAGTAACGTGGATACAAAAAAGGATTTGGCCACGCCGTTTTACGAAAGTGCAACAACTGAAGATAAGCCCACCGAGCCCGTTCCAGATTTTGTAAGCCAGGCATTGTTAGCCGGTAGTAAAAAGAGCAAAAAATCTAACGTGGAGCGGTTTGACGTGGCAGTAAACGAAATGCCCGCAAAAGAATTTTTTACAAGTTTAGTGCAAGACGCAGACGTGAATGTGGTGGCGCACCCGGAGCTTAACGGTACGGTAACCCTTAATTTGACCAACGTATCCATACGTCAAGTCTTAAATGTAACTCGAGATGTTTACGGTTATGAGTACAGCAAGAAAAGTGGGATTTACACCATTTACCCACGCAAGCTAAGGACTGAAATATTCCCCGTAAATTACATTGACATCAAGCGTGTTGGCGTTACCGACACCAGTGTTTCTATTGGAGAAATTGAGTCGTCAGGTGGTGGAAGTGGTGGATCTTCTGGCGGAGGCGGGTCTGAAAGCTCAGCCAATTTATTGAATTTACTTTCCAAAGACGGAGGAGGGCAGTCGCAAGGTATTAGTCCTGGCTCACGTGTTCAGACGGTCAATAAAACCGATTTTTGGGGCATGCTTAAAACTACCTTGGTGGGCATTTTAGGTGATAAAGAAGGGCGCGCTGTAATGATTAACCCGCAGGCCGGTGTGGTGATGGTGCGTGCAATGCCTTCTGAAATAACAAAGATACGAGAATTTTTAGAGTATTCAGAGCTAAGCGCTAAGCGCCAAGTGGTATTGGAAGCTCAAATACTGGAGGTGAGTTTAAGTAAAGGGTTTGAGGCCGGCGTTAATTGGAACGCTATTAGTGGTCAAATAGTGGCCACAAAAAATGTGGCGGATGGCTTTGCCATGGGCGCAAGTGGCCTACCCGTCAATGAATTTAGATCGCTTACGGAGAGTATATTAACCGGACCGTCAGATAATCTGAGGGTAGTGCAGGTGCCCGGGAGAGAAGCCATTGGAGGGACGGTTGCAGGGGTATTGCAGGTGAGTGATATTACTCAGTTATTGTCGTTACTGGAAACCCAAGGGAAAGTTCAGGTGCTTTCCAGCCCGCGAGTTAGCACTGTGAATAACCAAAAAGCCGTGATTCGTGTAGGTGAAGACGCCTTCTTTGTTACTGGGCTATCAAACGATACTACTTCTAGCGCAGGGGCCACAACAACATCGCCCGAAGTGGAGTTGGCGTCATTTTTTAGCGGTATTTCTTTAGATGTCACGCCTCAGATATCCGAAGAAGGGGATGTGCTTTTACATATTCATCCGATCATTAGTTCTGTAACGGACCAACAAAAGGAAATTGAAGTGGCTGGCCAAAAAATATCCTTACCGCTGGCGCTGCGAGAAATAAGGGAGAGTGACAGTATTGTCAGAGCCAAAAGTGGACAGGTCGTTGTGTTAGGCGGGTTGATGCAGGAGTCGGTGCGTCATTTAGATGGAAAGCGACCGGGCTTAGGCGATATTCCTGGCTTAAACCTGCTATTTAAAACAAAAAATAAAAGTACTCAAAAAACGGAATTGGTGATTTTGTTGCGCCCTGTTGTAGTGGATAACAATGTGTGGGAAGACCAAATCGACCAGTTTAGCGAGTTTTCTAAAGGCATTGGAGATTACCCTTGATGCGTTTGGTTGACCGGTGAATTCATTATGTATTTACAGCACTTTGATTTACAAGAGTACCCCTTTTCGCTCACACCGGACACGCAATTTTTTAGCCAGCAACAGCCCCATAAAGACGCGCTAAATACGCTGTTTTTTTCGCTTGAATCTGGGCAGGGTTTTATTAAAGTTGTGGGCGAAGTTGGAACCGGTAAAACCTTGTTGTGCCGAGTTTTACTCTCTCATTTGTCAAGCCAGCACTATATTTGTGCGTACATTCCCAACCCGTGGATAACCCCTGAAGAGTTAAAAGGGTTGATTGCCCAAGAAATAGGCGCGCCCTACGATAAGTCGATGCTGTCTCACGAGTTAACCTCAAGTATTTTTCATCAACTGATTGAACTTGCAAAACAGGGTAAGCAGGTGGTGGTCATTATGGATGAAGCCCAGGCAATGCCTAGGGATACACTTGAAGCCCTACGCTTGATTACTAATCTAGAGACAGAAAAAACCAAATTGGTGCAAGTGGTGATGTTTGGTCAGCCAGAACTAGACATCTTACTTAAGCGCAATGATTTGCGACAGTTGGCGCAACGTATTGTTTTTGCAGAGCGGATAAAGCCACTCAATGGTGCGCAAGTGCGTAGTTATATGGAGCACAGAGTAGCTGCGTCTGGGCGAGAACTGAAGCTTTTTAGCGGTGGCGCAATATGGCTACTGTATTTGGCCTCTGGTGGCATTCCTAGGATTATCAACGTATTGGCGCATAAGGCGTTATTGTGCGGATATGGTAAGGGAGACAGCTATATTGGTGGGTGGCATGTAGCCAAAGCCATAGCTGATACAGAAGAAATAAAAAACATGGGTAGAATTTTATCTATTGTGTGGAGAATAAACGGACGGTTATTTTTGCCACGCTCATTTGAGGCGATGCGATGAGCTTACTCAATGACATGTTAAAAGATTTAGACGAAGTGAAGCAGCGTAGCGGCAAGACTCAAGTTAACCACGGAGAAAAGCGAACGCTGGAAAAAAGCCGTAAAACTGGCTGGGTATTTCCTGCCGTTGCGTTGTTAGCTTTGGGATATTTTTTGATAGTAGAGTGGAACGTCTTAGGAGTAATGCCTGAGCCTGCCAAAGATGTTTCGCCTGATACATCAAAGGCTGCCAACGAATGGTCAACCCGATTGAACGCTCGTTTGGCAGAAGAAAAGGCTAAACAAGCGAGAGAGAGTAAGCAATCTGTTAGTGCAGTACTCGACACAAATGAAGAAACACTCACTGAAACAACCGCAGAGCTAGATGCTCAAAATTCATATGTTAACGACCTACAATCGTATTTGAAGCGGGCATCTACCTTAATGTCTGAAGGGTCGTTTGAACTAGAAAACGCTCGTCGTGCTTTTGGTTTGTTCAGGAGTGCGCTAGCACTTGATGCGAACAATACGTTGGCTTTGCAAGGTGTTGAGAATATTAAAAATGCAGTTATTGATCGTTTGCACGTATTGGAGCGGGAAAAAAATACTTCAGCGCTAGAGGAGACGTTGAACTTGGCTCGTGCGGTTAATGTTTCCAAAGATAATCTGGATATGTTTACCGCATCTGTGAACACATTAAAAGCACCAACGTCTACACAACCGGCGCCTGCTTCACAATTGATTAGAGCATCTAAAGAGATCAAAGACCAAGAATTGGCAGCCAAGATATCGCGCTTTGGCCCAGAAGACTATCAAGCACAAGTATTTGACCGACTAAAAGATGGCAAGCCTACTGCGAACAGTGTCATTGTTCTGGCAAAGCAATATTTCGCCAATGAAAACGTTAATAAATTGAAAGCTCTCGAGCGCGTATTAAGCAGCAATTTACCGCTTCAAAAATTTGTTAAGGCACATCGTTACGGTATTGAACAAGGTGTTGAGCGGAGTGTTGTCTTGCTGGAAGCAATTAATTTACCTTTTGAGCTAGAGCACGAACGAGTGCGGCAGTTAGCTGGGTTTTACCAGGCGTTAAAGCAGCATAAAAATGCCAATTTTTTGTATCGTCAACTGACCGCCTCTCACTTTTCAACTGTGGACGATTGGCTAGGGTTGGCAGTCACCTATGAGGCTCAAGGCCAGTCAAGGTACGCTCTAATTGCTTACCAAAAGGTAAGAAAAATAGGGCATTACGATGAAAATATTTCTCGCTATGTGCAATCGCGCCTTAGGGCGCTTTAGCCGTCTGTTAAATTGAGGTGTCTGTGACAAACTCTTTTGCTTCTAAGCGTATTCGAATTGGCGATATTCTTGTCGCCCAGCAGATTATTACCCAAGACCAACTGATGGAAGCTCTGGCAGAACAAAAAAATACTGGATTTAAGCTGGGGCGCCAATTAATTGCTTTGGGGCTAGTGGATGAAAATACACTGCTCAATATTCTGTCAGAGCAGTTGAATTACCCATTTATAGAGTTAAAACACTATCGGTATAACCGAGATTTAGTGCAAACGCTTCCTGAGACGGTTGCACGAAGGTATAGAGTGATTGTACTCAAAGACGAACCCGATGGAATTTTGTTGGGCATGTCTGACCCCACAGATATTTTTGGCTTGGATGAAATCCAAAATTTGATGAACCGCCCAATTAAACCGGCGGTGGTACGTGAAGACGAATTGTTAGACATTTTGGATGTGGCTTATAGCCGCGCCAGTGAAATTGCCTCGTTGGCTGAGCAGTTAGATGAAGAGCTAGAGAGTGATCAAATAGACATAGCCAATATTGTTGGGGATGCCGAAGAGTCGGATACACCGGTTATTAAACTGCTGCAAAAAATCTTTGAAGAGGCCATACATGCCGGTGCCTCTGATGTTCATATCGAACCGGACGAAACGGTATTACGCATTCGTCAACGTATTGATGGCTCTTTGGTAGAGCAAGTGATGAACGAAAAGCGTATTGCGAATGCCTTGGTAGTGCGCTTAAAGCTCATGTCGAGTTTGGATATTTCAGAAAAGCGATTGCCGCAAGACGGTAGGTTCAATTTAAAAGTAGGAACGCATAGTATCGACGTGCGTTTATCCACCATGCCTGTGCAGTTTGGCGAGTCAGTGGTAATGCGTATTTTAGATCACTCTGGCGGCGTGCGGCCATTAGGCGAAGTGGGCATGCCCGAAAGCTATGTGCATATTTTTCGTCATGCCATTACCCGCCCACACGGACTGGTGTTGGTGACTGGACCAACCGGTAGTGGTAAAACAACGACGCTCTACGGCGCATTAACAGAGCTAAATACCTCAGAGACAAAAATCATTACGGTAGAAGACCCGGTTGAATATCGCTTACCACGTATATCTCAAGTACAGATTCATGAAAAAATTGGCTTGAACTTTAGCACAATACTGAGAGCAACCTTAAGGCAAGATCCAGATGTTTTATTGATCGGTGAAATTAGAGACGCCGAATCTGCAGAAATTGCGTTACGTGCGGCAATGACCGGGCACATGGTGCTTTCTACGTTGCATACCAATGACGCGGTTACTTCTGCGTTGCGCTTGGTCGATATGGGGGTAGATACCTATTTGGTTGCGTCCAGCTTAAAGGCCGTTGTGGCGCAGCGCTTGGTAAGAAAAATCTGCGTAAGTTGTAGTGAGCCTTACACGCCGAATGAACAAGAGCTAATGTGGATTCGTAAAATGCGTAAAGGTGAGGCCTGCGATTTAACGGCTATGCGTAAGGGCAGTGGTTGTTCCCTTTGCTTTAATACGGGCTATCGTGGGCGGCTGGGGGTCTTTGAAATTTTAGAAATAGATGGACGCATGGCAGATGCCTTACGCGACAATGACGTATTGGCGTTTAATACCGCGGCACATGCACACCCCAATTATCGCCCATTAAGTCAAGGTGCGCTGAACTATGCTTTGCAAGGCGTCACCACAATGGATGAGGTCATGCGCGTAACTGCAGAGATTGAAGAAGATGGGTTGGAAACGGTTGAATCGCCGGTGAATTTAGGTGAATAAGTATCCAGGCTTACTGACAGCCCCTATTCATTTACGCCTATTGTACGTCTTAGTTGGTGAGGTGTAGCTTGCCTCATTTTGAATATACCGCACGATCATCACAGGGACAGTCCACGCAGGGGGTTTTGGAGGGCGCCAGCATTGACGCGGTGGCCAACCAACTGCTGAACCGTGGAATTACCCCAGTTTCAATTAAAGAGGCAAAATTAGCGGCGAACAGGGAGGTTGACTTAACTCAGCTGTTTGGTCCGCCAAAGGTTACCAGCGTAGATCTAATTATGTTTTGCCGGCAAATGTATACCATTACAAAAGCGGGGATCCCGTTGGTTAGAGGCTTGCGTGGTTTGGCCGCGGGCATGAAACATCCTTATTTTCGAACTGTGGTCAATGAAGTGGCCGGAAGATTAGAAGCAGGCTCTAGCTTAAACGTAGCCTGTGCGCGGCATCCAAGGGTATTTTCACGGCTGTTTGTGAGTATGATTAGTGTGGGGGAAAGCTCTGGTAGTTTGGATGCCATATTTAGTCAAATGGCGTTTTACATGGAGCGTGATGATCAAACACGTAAAAGCATTAAGTCTGCCACCCGTTACCCAATGTTTGTAATGATTGCACTTGCCATTGCAATATCGGTAGTGAATATTTTTGTTATACCTGAGTTTGCCCGCATGTTTGAGAAGTTTGGTGCGGAGCTTCCAATTGTTACAAAAATTTTAATTGGCACATCCAATCTATTTGTACATTACTGGTGGGCGTTGCTGCTTGGGATTACTGCTCTTGTGGTGGGATTTATAACATTTGTGCGTTCAGAAAACGGCGCTATCAAGTGGGGGAAGCAGCAGCTTAAAATGCCTATCGTTGGCGAGATAATACATCGTGCCTCAATGGCACGGTACTGCCGAAGCTTTAGCTTAATGTTACGTGCGGGCGTGCCATTAAATCAGGCGCTGAATTTGTGTGCACGGGCCATCGACAACCCCTATTTATTTACCAAGATAGAAGATATACGAAAGGGGATAGAGCGCGGAGAAAATTTACTGCACACACATGTTCAATCTCAAATGTTAACGCCTTTGGTGATTCAAATGATCGCTGTAGGCGAAGAAAGTGGGCAAATAGAAGAGCTGCTCTCAGAAGTGGCCGACTTCTACGAACGAGAAGTAGACTACGACCTTAAAAAGCTAAGCGACCGCATTGAACCAATCTTGATTGTTATAATGGCAGCGTTTGTTGCGATATTGGCGCTGGGTATATTTTTGCCCATGTGGGACATGTACAACGTACAAAACGGTTAATTCGACGCGCATTGGGGTTTGTATTCGGCATAAAGCAGTGCTGTGATACAGCAAAAATGAACGTAACAATTAAACACTCTTCCCTGGATTTTTACTGCAGCGCAAAAGTATCGGCTAGATCTGACCATCTTTGGCCCTACGCCTGCCTTTTGTAGCTTCACACTATTCATTTTTTTTAATCATCGCGTACTTGAAGATCGCCACTGGTCATAAAATGAATGGTTTGACTGGACATTAGGCCGAGTGGAAGGGTTATTTGCCGATATACGGCGCCTTTTACCGATTATTAGAAATATAAATGCTGTTTCCCTACGCTTTAAGCATAATTGAAAGCAATTAGATCAAAAACTAATAGCATTGAGATTTCTAGATAAAAACAATCTTATGCTTGGCGCCGTATATTTTATCTTTAAATATAGGAACGCATCCAATTAAGGCTAAGTATTCTGCTCTAAGCAAGTTAGCTATTGTGATTCAAGGTTAAAACGAGTAACGGCTTTTGAGCTTTACAAGTGACTGATCTTTACAGGAGGGAATATCTGATTATTGTCACAGCTAACAAGAGACTTGTATAAGTGGTAGTACCAAGTAATTACATTGGTTCTGTTAACTGAGTAAGGCTCACGTTGCAAATTTTTAGATGTTGGAGTAATTGCAATGGGTAAACAACAATCTGGTTTTACATTAATAGAGTTGATCGCTGTTTTAGTGATTTTAGGAATCTTGGCCGCCACGGCGGTACCTCGGTTTGTGAATCTACAAGATTCTGCAGAAGAGGCAGCTTTACGGAGTATTGCAGGGAGTCTAGAAAGTGGTGCTGCACTTAATCACGCTGTAGACATAGCCATCGAAGCGGGCTTAACAGATGCTGCAACAGATCCGTTTTTCGCAATCACCAATTGTAATGAGTCGTATGCGCTATTGGCGACGAATGCATTGCCCGCTGGGTACACCATTAACGATTCAGCGATTGCTGATCATGCAGCTGCGACGTGTGTCTTAACCGGACCGGCAGGGACACGTAATTTTGTTGTTCTTGGCTCTGCCGCCGCAGATGGCGCCTCGACACCTACGCCTACCCCATAAATATCAACATGGCTAGCGCCATGGTTTAGTGTATTACTATAAAGCCGACAAACAATGTCGGCTTTTTTTGTGGTTTAGGCGCATCTACTATACTAATAATTTGGTTATTCAATTTGGTTCTACTGTGGTGAATTCGCAACGTGGTTTTTCATTGGTGGAGTTACTGGCTGTCTTGGTGGTTTTAGGCGTGATTGGCGCCGTTGTAACGTCACGAAATACCTCAAAAACACCTTTTCAGCTGATGGCCGCTAGAGACGTGGTGATAGCCTCGCTATTTTCTGCGCAACAAAAAGCCATGGCACAAAGTGACAGCGTGCAGTTTTCATCATCTACCGCCAGTGTGGATATTCGTGTAGATGCGGATGACGATGATACTTTTGACGTTTCTGAAAGTATTCGGTATGCCGGGTCTCAATACCCCTTGAGTTTGCCTGGTGGCGTCACCGTGTCAACCAGTCAAATTACGTTTGACCAGTTGGGGCGTACTGCGGCCAGTAGCGTTGTTTTATCGAAGGCTGGCGCGACTGTCACTGTGACAATTACTGGGGTGGGGTATGCCTATTAAATTGCCCCAGTCGTCTCCGCCTAAATTTTTATTGCAGCGTGGGTTAACGCTAATTGAAACCATTGTCTTTATGGTGGTGGTTGGGGTTGCGTTAACAGTTGTGGTGCAAGTTCACTCTCAAGCGGTTCGTAGCAGTGTTGACCCTGCCATGCGCATTAAAGCCCTACAAAAAAGCCAGGGGTTAATGGATAGAATACTAGCTCGCCGGTTTGATGAAAATACGCCAACGGGCGGTATACCGGCCTGTGACAGTACTGATGGCATTGCGTGTGCGGGGATCTCCGTAGATACCGATTATGATGATGTGGGTGATTACAACGGTTTTACAGATACCTCAGAGGCTGGGTATGAAATCTCTGTGAGTATTGTTGTTGCCGGTAGTGAACTGGGTATTGCCAATGCTTTAGCGCGGCGTGTAACCATTCAAACCAGTATGCCCGACGGTAATTCGGTTACCTTAAGCGCGTACAAGGTAAATTTCTAATGGGCGCTTTAACGGTCTCAGTAAAAAGTCACGCAGGGTTTACGCTGGTAGAGGTGATTTTTGTGGTGTTGATATTAGGAATAGTAACCAGCATTGGCAGTAGCTTTCTTGTGGATACCTTGGGGGCGTATCGCTCTACTCAAGCCCGCAGTGTGTTGGTTCAGCGTGGGCGATTGGTGATAGAGCAAATCTCACGGCATTTACGTATGGCGGCACCTCACTCGGTGCGGGTGAGTACTTCAGGGCTGTGCATCGAGTTTATGCCAACGGTGGCAGGGGCTAATTACCAAGTTACTTTGCCAGATGCGAATAATGGCATGAGTGCAGTCTCCTCTGTGGCAACTGGCGCGTTCACTTTAGGTTTGTGGCAGCCCGAGCATGTGCTTGTGGCGCCGATGAGTTCTACAGAAGTGTATACATCCGCATCGACTGCCGCGCGTGTGGATATAGGTACGCTTGGCAGTGAGCCAATTATCAGTGTGCCTTTTGCCAGTGCACACCGCTTTTTACGAAACTCGCGCTCAAGTCGTTTGTATTTAGCGGGTGACCCAGAGCGGTTTTGCTTAGATGGCAGCATTTTATACAACTACCGTAATTATGGGCTTGAGACAACGGCATTGATTGATACAGATCCAGGTGGCAACTCTCATATTGTGTCACATGACATCAGTACCCAAAGCCAATTGTTTCAGTTATCTCCGGGGGCGGAAAACCGAAATACCGCCGTCATGATGGATTTATCACTAAGTAGTGGCTCTAACACCTTGAGGTTTAATCATGAAGTACTTATTAAGAATGTGCCTTAAACGGGTTTTGGTGTTTTTACGGTTTAATCTGGAGTGTGAGCTAAAACGATAGAAGCTTATCAAGTTATATGAATTATTTACGACTACCCAAATATCAAGATGGATTTTTAATACCCGTGGCCATATTTATTATTGTGGCCTTGGCAGCGTTGGGTGTGGCTATTTCACAGTTATCATCTCACAGCACGACTGCCGCAGTGCAAGCTGCGGTGTCAATACAGGCGCTTAACGCCGCAGAAAGTGGCGCCCAGTATGCAATGAATCAATTATCGTTTGATGTGAGTTCAAAAACCACTGCAGATGCAAACTGCACAACCGTGAATGGTGCATCGTTAAATTTTACCGCTGATGGGCTGAATAATTGCTCTAGTGATATTACCTGCACGCCAAGCAATAATGCCGGCGGCACTGCGCGAGTTTATGATATTCGCTCGGTGGGCAGCTGCGGGGGTGGCGATTTTGAAACCGAACGTACTGTTGCTGTGAGAGCTATTTATGAATAGCCTGTATACAAATGTTGTAAAAACTAGGCCGTTAGTGACATTGAGCCAGTTATTTCTGGCTATGGTATTTTGTTTTTTCTCTGCTTTTGTATTTGCCGTGCAAATTCAAGAAAACGCCACCGGCTTTTGTTCTACAGTAGGTAATGTGGAAAGCGCTTATTCTGGCTATACCGGCGCGGGGTATATTAATACGGATGATTCTGGGGCTGCGGGTATTGAATACCGCGTGAGCGTACCTTCTGCAGGCTCTTACAATATTACCTTTAGGTTCTCTGCAGCTGATGCCACTGGCATGAAAATGCGCATCAATGGTGGCAGCTCTTTTAGCTTTCCATTCCATAATACATCGTCTTACTCGGATTGGGATACCACCACCAGCAGTGTGACACTTGCCAGTGGGGATAATACCATTTGGCTACAAAATACGGGTTCATCCCCTAGACCGTTAATAGATTATATGGAGGTGGATGGTGGGGCCAGCGCGGTCTATTGTGGTTATACTACGTCTAGCTCTTCTAGCTCTTCAAGCAGTAGCTCCAGTTCTTCAAGCAGTAGTTCCAGTTCATCCAGCAGCTCTAGCTCGTCTTCCGGTACCACTTTAATGGATGAAGATTCAGCAAGCTATTGTTCCAACTCGACTTGGGTGCAAGCCTCCGTTGCGGGTTATACCGGTAGAGGTTTTGTCAATACGCCCAACACTCTTGGCGTCGCCATCGATTGGGATATTCGATCTACCATTGCACAAACGGTGACTATGACAACACGTTATGCAAACGCCGGTAGTCCGCGGGGTACATATGTAGAAGTGAATAACGCCAATGAAGGTACGTTCACTATAGTGGATACTGGAGGTTGGACCACATGGACTACCGCAGATGTGAGTGTCACGCTGGAGGCGGGCGTTAACCATATAGAAATGGTGGCAAGTACCGGCAGTGGTTTACCTATTATTGATTATATTGAATTTACAGGCTCCGGGATTTCATCGGGTGATTGTAGTTATGCCGGTCCGCCACAATTAATAGACGAGGACACAACAGCGTATTGCTCGAGTACAGATTGGATAAGTTCTGAAGGGAGCGGGTATACCGGTAGTGGGTTTGTGAATACGCCGGATGCTGTAGACCAAACCATCTTATGGGATGTGCGATCAGATACTGCGCAAACGGCGATATTAACTGTGCGTTATGCGAATGAGAGTTGGGGTTCACGCAATGCAAGTGTAAATATTAACAGTAGTAATCAGGGCGCCATGACATTTCCATATACGGGTTGGGCTAACACATGGACTACAGAGCAGATAAGCATTCCTTTGGCAGCAGGGGTTAACCAAGTTGAATTGGTGGCAACCACGGCCGGTGGCTTACCAAATATAGATTACGCCGAGTTTGCAGGTTATGGTATTTCTGCCGGTGATTGTGCGTTCCTTAGTGACACAGTCGAGGCGGAAGAACACAGCAATACAACATTGGTAAGCCCGTTTGAAGAGCAAACCGAAGATGGGCGAACTATTATGGTGTGGCCAACCACTGGCGATTTTGACACCAGCCCTTCAGATACAAAAGGTGGGCAGTTGCATTACCCCGTGATAGCTACGTCTACCACTATGACCATTTATGCTACGGTGAATTTTGGTTCAGGTAACGATGATAGTTTTTATTACAAGTTAGAAACCAACGATGGCAGTTGGTCTCAATCGCTGGGGTCAGGCAGTACTGGCGGGTATACCGAGTTGACGGTCAACACGTGGACAGGCTTGACGGTGGGTCAAACCTATACCTTTAAAGTGCAAAAGCGCGAAGACGGTGTCAAGTTAGATAGTTTTCGTGCGGAAGGAGGGGTATTTGTTGATAGTTCTAGCAGTGGGTCTTCTGGCAGCTCCGGTTCATCACCTTCTGCTGGGTCTAGCTGTTCGAATGTATTTCCAAGTGGTGCGTCAACTTCGGCCAGCACCGCATCAGTCAATATCGGTTATTTAGCCAATATAGTCGATTCTCCTGGGGATGTAATAACCACCCAAAATTTAACGGAAGTTACGCCACCCTCATGTGGTGCTGATTCGTGCTCAGAATCAGGCACGTTAAGCTCACCCATTTATTATTCTACTTTCCCAGGGGGTACAGACGTAGTCGTAAACTATGCGGCGACTTATAATTTTACTCCCGGTGATTATGGGAGTTTAACGACCAGTACATATACCACCCTTACCTTTGAGCCAGGCACCTATACCTTTAATGGAGACGTCAATATTGGTTCATCTTCTAACGTGAGTGTTTCTGGTGCGGGTGCGGTATTAATTTACGTTAACGGAGATTTCGGCTTAGGAAGCAGTTTAGTCTTTAATACGTCTGCTACATCAAGTCAAAACATTTTTGTTTATTCAACAGGTAACATGGTGTTTTCGAGCTACGCTAACGCTCAGTTAACGGCATATGCTGAAGGCTCTATTTTGGTTGATGATGTGGCGAAAGTCGAAGGCGGCCTGGCCTCTGCAACCAGTATTAATCTCGACCCTTACTCGGAGGTAACCTACAACAGTAGTATTACCAGTGGCATTGGGGCAACTGGCGCCTGCGTAGCTCCGTTGGATCACTTTGATATTGATGTAGGTGGCGGCAGTGCCAGTACCTGTTCTGAGTTTTCGATTACGATCACTGCTGTAGACGTTGAGGGTAATACCATGGTGGATTATACCGGCACCATTAATCTATCTACCGCCACGGGCAATGGCGATTGGAGTAAAACCACCACGGCGTCAGACGCTTATGGCACATTAACCACAGGTGGCGCTGATAGTGGTGATGCGTTTTACACATTCGATAGTTCTGATTTTGGTGTGATTGCTTTAAACCTTGCCAATACTCATGCAGAGACTTTAACGGTGATTGCTGCAGATACCAGTGAAAGTGTGAGCAATACCTCCAGCAATTTGGCCTTTGGCGACAACGCTTTTGTGGTATCCATTGTAGATAGCCTAGGCACAGATCTAGTGGCAGGGCGCGCTCACCGTATGCAAATAGACATGTATCAAAAAGACCCAAGTACCGGCGAGTGCCAAGTGGCCAGTGGCTACAGTGTGGCAGATGTAAAAATGTACATTACGCGTGATGGTGATGACCCTGGCGGCGTGGCACCAACGGCCACCAATATTGCTGCCACCGATACTGAGTCTCTGCCCAATGCCGACCCAGGCAGTGCCAACATGACCTTAAGCTTTTCTTCAGGGACTGCACAATTTGACTTGACCGCTTTAGATGTTGGGCGTTATGCGGTGAATGTGACTGATTCTAGCGCAGCGTTTGCCGACGGCGATATTGTTGGTAGCAGTGCAACGGTTACGGCCAGGCCATTTGGTTTTGCTGTGGCGGCGGTAAGTAACCCAGGTGGCGTAGATCACAATGGCAGTTTATACGTTAAAGCAGGAGAGACCTTTACGGCGAGTGCCACTGCCGTGAGTTGGGCGCAAGCGGATGACGCTGATGACGACGGCCTACCTGATAACCATGATGACAATGATCCAACGAACAATGCGGATTTAACAGATAACACTGCGTTAATCAGTTTTGGTCAAGAGCCCAGTGCACAAGGGGTTACTTTGCATCACTCTGTTTATCTTCCTGCCGGTGGTGCAGGAATTGTGAGTGGTACAACGGCTATTTCAAGTTTCAGCTCTGGGGTTGGAAGCACAAGTATTGCGTTTGATGATGTGGGGATTATTGAATTAAAAGCCAGTGTGACAAGTGGTAATTATTTAAGTGCCGGTTACGCTGCCACGGCTAAGTCAGAAAGCAGCAGTGGCCCAGTGGGCAGGTTTTACCCCTCGCATTTTATTGTTGGTGCAGCCAGCGTGACCCAGGCATGTACGGTGGATGTGGATCATTCCTATTTAGATCAAAACTTTAATTACTCTTTGTTGTTAACTGCAGTTAATACCAGTGGTACGGCTTGCGAGAATTACGAAGGCAATTTTGCAAAACTGCCTGAAGCCGATTTTTTATCGGGCGTGGTGGCCTACGACACCACATCATCTACCGCATTGACTGGCCGTCTAACTACCTCGGCCCCAAGTTATAGCTGGGCCAGCGGTGTTCTTACCGCCAGTGACTTTAACATAAGTATTGCTAGGGCCAGTTCGCCAGATGGACCATTCTTATCCGCGAAAATCGGCGTTAACCCAGAGGATACAGACGGCGTGGCAGTGTTAACCGGTGCCTTAGATCTAGACGCCAATGGTGATTCCACCAACGACAGTGTAGAGTTAGGCGAGGCATGGTTACGCTACGGTAGGTTAATTTTAAAAAATGCTTACGGCCCAGAAACCGCAAATATCCCAGTAGATTTTTTAACGCAACATTGGAATGGCTCACAGTGGTTAACTAACGACGCAGACAGTTGTACGGCCATTGCTTTGGCTGACGTTACCTACCCAGACGGAACCATTGACGCAGTGGGTAACCGTACCGTTACCATAGGTGGAGGAGCCACCACAGGAAGCTATGCCGATGTGGACGCTACGCATATTAATTTCAGTCAAGGCAGCGCCGGTCAATTTTTTTCTGCGCCTGGAGAAGCTAATACAGGCACGTTTAGTGTGAGTGTGGATATTGCTAATTACCCCTGGTTGGCCTTTGACTGGGACGGGGACGGCAACTATGCAGAGACAAGTTTGCCAGATGCGGAATTTTCATTTGGCAGCTACCGTGGGCATGACCGCATTTTGTTTTGGGAAGAAGTGCTGCAGTAAATGCCTTGTTCGCCCCGTTGTGCTAAATTTGATAAGTGAGTCCACCTAGGCGAGTTTTAGCTCGTGTTGGTTCTAGTCGAATTAACCATGTACCCTATCGCAAAAATCAGATTATTCTATTGGCTGTAAACCAGATTACAAAGAGTAGGGAGGTGAGGCTCAGGGCATTCACGC
>CAYZQH010000030.1:14826-19031 GCA_964480055.1 uncultured Cellvibrionaceae bacterium | reverse complement strand
TGCTGCTGATGGTGGTGACTTAGATTTTAGTGACTTTGATGAGAGCTTATCTACGGCGGCTTCCAATAAAAATATGGAAGAGCCGGATTTATCTTTCGATGGGCTAGATGATGCACCTGAACAACGGAGCTCAGAGGTCGGTGAATTTGAATCCGAGGTTAACCTTGAGGGAGATATCAACTTAGGTGCGTTGGACGAAGAGCTTGACGCGTTAGCCTCAGATTTTGGCGATGATTTAGAAAATGTAACGATTGCCGAAGAAACGGAAGATGCTGGTAGCTCTTCGCGAGCGCTCACAGACGACGATCTAGCAGAAGTGACCGATGCTGAAAACCTTACCCCCGCATCGCCTGATACGACGCCTTCGAGCTCGGAAGATACACCGGTGGTTGCTGCGGCTGAGACAACGTTATCTAGAGATCAATTGGAGCAAGAGGTAGACATTGGCGAACAGTCTCTGGATGCCGCTGTATCCTCCATGGATATCGAAATCCCTGATTTTGACCCCGAAGAGGACGACGACAGTAATTTAGGGTTTTTGTCTGACAGTGATGAAACGGCGACTAAATTAGATTTGGCGCGTGCTTACATCGATATGGGAGATTCAGACGGCGCCAAAGATATCTTAGATGAAATTGTGGAAGAGGGCGACAATAAGCAAAAACAAGACGCTGAGTCGCTATTGGCTAAGTTAGGTTAGAACTAGGCAGTTCTAACTGTGTAGCCCCGTTTATTGCCAAAGACACTACTAAAAAGCCTTGCTGCAACAGCAAGGCTTTTTCTTTTGCTTGGAAAACTCCTTTTAAGTTAGCCCGTATGAAAAACTACACGCCCAATTGCGAAATTCTTGATGGGATGACACTGCCCGACGGGTTGACTCGCCAAGCGTTAACTATTGAGTATAACGGGCGTAATTTGCATGGTTTTCAGAAGCAAGCTTCAACACCACACACTGTTCAAGCACATTTAGAGCGAGCCATTAGCCGTATTGCAAATGAGCCGGTGACATTGGTATGTGCCGGTAGAACTGATGCCGGCGTACATGCCAGCGCCCAAGTTGTGCACTTTGATACGTTTGCTAAACGCCCAAATACAGCTTGGGTAGAAGGGGTGAATACACAGTTACCTGACCACACCCGCGTTATTAAGCACCATTCAGTTCCTCTGCAGTTTCATGCTCGGTTTTCAGCCGAGGCTAGAACCTACCGCTACGTGATCTATCCTAACCGAACACGTCCGGCCATATTGGAGGGTTTTGTCACTTGGGTGCCCCATGAATTAAATGTAGAAATGATGCAAAGCGCTGCAGCAGGTCTCATTGGAGAGCACGACTTTTCTTCTTTTAGAGCCAGTCAATGTCAGGCTGCTACCCCTGTTCGCAGGCTAGAGTCGTTGCGGTTGTTTCGCGCGGGCGCGTTTATCGTATTGGAGGTGACGGCCAGTGCATTTTTACATCATATGGTGCGCAATATTGTTGGTATGTTGCTAGAAGTAGGGCGTGGCGCCAAGCCTGTCTCTTGGGCGGCGCATTTGTTGAGTGTGCGTGATAGAACACAAAATGCAGCAACAGCCCCGCCTTATGGGCTGTTTTTTGTCAATGTGCGTTACCCGCCTGAATATGGCTTTGCTACAACCCCGTTAGGGCCAGTGTTTCTTCAACATTCAGATGCAGGTAGCGGTGTTGGCGTGTCTGTTGTCTAGGCCGACTTTCTGGTAATATCGCCTCCTTTTTACGCCTATACCCTCATGCAGCCATACGTTCGAGTGAAGATATGTGGCATTACCTCGCCAGGCGATGCTCAAATGTGCGAACACGCCGGTGCTGATGCCATTGGTGTTGTGTTCTACCCTCCAAGTAAGCGCCATGTAGAAGATTTGGGGTTGGCGCGGGATATCGCCTTAAGTGTGGGGCCGTTTACTACTGTCGTTGGTTTGTTTGTAAGCCCTGCGCCGGAGTATATAAACCAGGTCTTAGCAACTGTGCCGCTTGGGTTAATTCAGTTTCATGGCGATGAAACAGAAGGTTTTTGTAAAGGGGTTGGACGCCCTTACATGAAAGCCATACGCATGAAGCCCCAGTTGGATGTGTGTGAATCTATGGCCGCCTTCCCAAGTGCGCAAGGCGTATTGCTGGATGCCTACCGTCCTGGTGTGCCAGGCGGAACCGGTGAGGTCTTTGATTGGTCTAGAGTTCCGGGCCCTGCGGTAAGTACGACGTTAAAACCCATTGTATTAGCGGGCGGCTTGACGCCACAAAATGTGAAGCGGGCAGTGGAACAAGTTAAGCCCTGGGCAGTGGATGTCAGTGGTGGCGTAGAGTTATCCCCCGGCAAGAAGTGTACAACCAAAGTTGCTGACTTTATCAAAAATGCAAAAGTGCGGTCACAGACCGCTTGAATTTAAAGAGAGAGCTGTGTGAGTAGTTCCAATAGTAGTTTTACGCAAATGCCAGACGAGCAAGGCCATTTTGGTCAGTTCGGCGGTCGGTTTGTATCAGAGACTTTGATTTACGCATTGGATGAACTCAATGTCATGTATCAGCGTTTGAAGAACGACCCAGAATTTTTGGCGGAAATAGACAAGGATTTAGCCGATTACGTGGGTCGTCCATCGCCGCTGTATTATGCCGAGCACTGGACGCGAAACGTCGGCGGGGCGAAATTATTTTTAAAGCGAGAAGACCTGAATCATACCGGCGCGCACAAGGTTAACAATACCATCGGTCAAGCGTTGCTGGCTAAACACTCCGGTAAGAAGCGTGTGATTGCCGAAACAGGCGCCGGTCAGCACGGTGTTGCCAGTGCAACTGTTGCTGCAAGGTTGGGGCTTGAGTGCGTGGTCTATATGGGCGCTGAAGATGTTCAACGCCAGGCATTGAACGTTTATCGTATGAAGTTGCTAGGTGCTACAGTGGTGCCGGTGACCTCCGGCTCTAAAACCCTAAAAGACGCCATGAATGAAGCCATGCGTGACTGGGTAACTAATGTAGATGACACGTTTTATATTATTGGCACCGCGGCTGGGCCGCACCCATATCCGCAATTGGTACGGGATTTTCAGTGTGTGATTGGGCGTGAGGCGCGTAATCAATGCTTGGAGCAAACCGGACGCCTGCCCGATGCCTTAGTCGCTTGTGTCGGTGGTGGCTCAAACGCGATAGGCCTATTTCATCCGTTTTTGGGGGATGATGCTGTGGCTATGTATGGTGTGGAAGCTGGTGGTTTGGGTGTTGATACCGGCAAGCATGCAGCGCCGTTAAACGATGGCGTCCCAGGTGTTCTTCATGGTAATCGTACGTATTTAATGGAAGATGAAAACGGTCAAATTATAGAAACTCATTCGGTATCTGCGGGTTTGGATTACCCAGGTGTAGGGCCTGAGCATGCCTGGTTAAAAGACATGGGGCGCGTTAATTACGTTGCAATCAATGACGATGAGGCAATGGACGCGTTTAGAATGCTGACACAAGTAGAAGGTATTATGCCGGCTCTAGAGTCTAGTCACGCAGTTGCCTATGCAGAAAAGCTAGCCGCAGATATGAGTCAGGATGAAACTGTAATAGTGAACTTGTCTGGCCGGGGCGATAAAGACATTCTTACTGTGGCCAAAATTGATGGAATTAGCGTTTAGTATGAACAGAATGCAGCAATGCTTTTTAAAGCTGAAAGAACAAAATAAGAAAGCGTTGGCCACCTACATTGTCTGTGGTGACCCGAGTCCGGAAATTACACTGGACGCACTCAATCAGTTGGTCGCCAAAGGTGCAGACGTACTTGAGTTAGGTGTGCCTTTTTCAGACCCTATGGCAGAAGGGCCGGTGATTCAAAAAGGCCACGAACGCGCATTAGAGCACAATGTCAGTTTGACCTCTACGCTGGCTGTGGTTAAACGGTTTAGAGAGACCAATAACGAAACGCCTATTATTTTAATGGGCTACGCTAACCCCATAGAAAAAATGGGTTACGAGGCATTTGCCAAGACGGCAAATGCAGCGGGCGTCGATGGTGTATTAACCGTAGATTTACCGCCAGAAGAAGCCACAGAGCAAGGTAAAATTTTTAAAGCGCAGCAGTTGGATACTATATATCTATTAGCGCCAACATCCAGTGATGAGCGCATTAAAAAAGTGTCTGCTTTAGCTAGTGGTTTTTTATACTACGTCTCTTTAAAAGGTGTCACCGGTGCTGGGCACCTGGATGTTAGCT
>CAYZQH010000030.1:0-14816 GCA_964480055.1 uncultured Cellvibrionaceae bacterium | reverse complement strand
TGGGATTAAGGATGCGGCTTCTGCCCGAGCCGTGGCTGGGTTTGGCGATGGCGTTGTTGTTGGAAGCGCCTTGGTTGATATTATGGGGAAAGCTTCGTCGTCAGAACAGGCTTTGTCAGAGCTGGGTGTCAAAGTTTCTGAAATTCGTACGGCTTTAGACGCATAGCGCAACCGTATTGTTTAAACGAGTGTGAAGGTGGTGTACCGCCTTAAAAAATGACTAAGGTTTTTGGTAATGAGTTGGCTAGATAAAATAGTTCCCAGTACGGTTCGTTCGAAAAGTAGACAAGGCCCCAGTAAAGTACCCGAGGGGCTTTGGAAGAAGTGCTCAAGGTGCGAGGCTGTTTTATATCGTCCAGAACTAGAAAAAAACCAAGATGTTTGCCCAAAGTGCGACCACCATATGCGCATTGGTGCGCGCAGACGGTTAGATATTTTTTTGGATGAACAGGGTAGAGAAGAGCTAGCCACCGACGTGCTGCCCATTGACCGCCTAAAGTTTAAAGATGTTAAAAAGTATAAAGACCGTTTAAGCTCTGCGCAAAAAAGCACCGGCGAAAAGGATGCCTTAGTCGCAATGGAGGGTACGTTAAACGGTATGCCTGTGGTTGCGGTTGCATTTGAGTTTGCATTTCATGGTGGCTCTATGGGGTACGTGGTGGGCGAGCGGTTTACACGCGCGGCAAAAGTAGCGCTAGAAAAAAAGATCCCGCTTGTGTGCTTTTCTGCCACGGGTGGTGCACGTATGCAAGAGGCTTTAATTTCTCTTATGCAAATGGCTAAAACCAGCGCCATTATAGAGAAGCTAAAACAGGCCGGTGTTCCTTACGTCTCGGTAATGACTGACCCTGTCTATGGTGGTGTGTCGGCCAGTTTAGCTTTGCTGGGGGATATTAACGTGGCAGAACCTGGGGCAAGAGCGGGTTTTGCTGGCCCGGCAATTATTGAGCAAACCATTCGCCAAAAATTACCTAAAGGGTTTCAGCGTTCGGAATTTTTATTAGAGCACGGTGCTATTGATATGATTGTTCATCGCAATCAAATAAAAACGAGGCTCTCGTCAATATTGGCAAAGTTCTTAAATCAGCCCGCCCTATCTAACGCATAAATTTGTCTCGTTTCCACTCGTTATCACAATGGCTAGCGTGGCAGCAAACTTGCCATCCTAGTGCCATTGATCTCGGTCTCAGTCGTGTTCAGATCGTGGCTGACAGGTTAGGCTTGCTAAGTAGCGATGCCACAGTTATCAGCGTTGCTGGTACCAACGGCAAAGGCTCATGTGTCCGGGCTTTAGAGTTATTATTGTTGGCCAGTGGGCACAGCGTTGGTGCCTATACCTCTCCTCATATTCATACCTACAATGAGCGTGTGCGCTTGAACGGCCACTGTGCAAACGATGATGTTTTTATTGAAGCATTTGAAGCCATTGATGTTGCCCGAAAAGACATCTCTTTAACTTATTTTGAATTTGGCACGCTGGCTGCGCTGTATATTCTTAAAGCCAGTGGCAGCAAGTATTGGTTACTTGAAGTTGGGCTTGGCGGGCGTTTAGATGCGGTCAACGTGGTAGATGCAGATGTGGCTGTGATTACCTCAATTGGGTTGGATCACTGTGATTGGCTCGGTGACAGCATAGAAAAAATAGGGTTTGAAAAAGCAGGTATTTGCAGGCCAAATAAACCCTTGGTCTGTGCAATGGAAGTACTGCCGTTATCTGTTCAAGATCATGCTGCCAAACTGGGTTGCCCTGTGTTTAGCTTGAATGGCGCATTTGGTTATCGGGATAAATGTGGTGACTTCCAGTTTTGGTGGGCAACTAATACTCAAGCTGGTGCGCAATCAAGCCAGTTACTTTTTGGTGCCGTAGCATTGGCGCCGCACAGTGTCGCTGCCGCAGTACAAACACTTGCCCTAATTGGGGTAGAGCCAAATAACGCCTGGCACGGCACCTTAAAAAAGGCGTTGCCTGGCCGCCTTCAACGCAAACGGTATAAAACGTTTGATTGCGTGCTAGATGTGGCCCATAACCCACCGGCGTTAGAGTATTTGGTCCAATGGTTAGGGCAAGAAAAAACAAATGTAGTTATCCTTGGTATGATGGCGGATAAGGATTTGGCCGCTAGCGTAAAAGCTTTAGCGCCGGTTGTTCGTTCATGGGTATTAATGCCTCTTGAGGGGATTGAACGCGCAGCGTCTACCGATCAGTTAGAAGTGGCCGTTAAACAAGCCACCCCAGCAGCGAGTGTTATCAAGGCGGTAACGCCTAGCCAGGCCTTGAGCTTGGCCTGCCAAAAGGCGGTTTTGACCCATTCAGAAGGTGAACCCGCTGGCAGCAGTACCGTTAATATTGTTGTTACAGGCTCTTTTTATACTGTTGGCGCAATTGACGCTGTTATGGGGTTGTAAATGCAGTTAACCAGAAAGCGATGATCAGACCCGTATGAAACCTACTGATGACGGATTAAAGCAGCGCCTCATCGGGGCCGTGGTATTGCTGGCTCTGGCAGTGATCTTTCTGCCAGCGTTGTTTAACCGAGAGCATTTAGAGCCGATTAATAGCACAACAGAGATCCCCCCTGAGCCAAAAATAAAAACCGTTTCTATTGATCCGCCCACTCGCCCCAACAACATTGATTTGGCGCCAGAGCCTGAGGTTATGTATGTGCCTAAGGACGCTACGTCTAATAAGCCTTCTGTGTCTGACAAATCCGAACCAATTGGGTTAGATAGCTCTGGAAGGGTTAAATCTTGGGTGTTGCAGGTGGCCAGCTTTCGTGACGCGCAGCATGCCAAAGCGCTGGCGAAAAAGCTGCTCAAATCTGGGTACATGGCCTATACCCGCAAGTCGCACTACAAAAACAGCTCGGTGGAGCGCGTTTACGTGGGCCCCAAGCTCGATAAGGCAGAGTTAATACGTATTCAGAGCAAAATTGATAAAGCGTATGACGTCACGTCTATGCTTGTGGAATTTAAAGCAAAGTAGGGTTTTAGCTGAAATCAGCGGTGTGTGTTGAAAGAAGCCCCGTGGGGGTGCGGTCTTTGTTACTATTGCGCGTTGTAGCAGTGAGGTTGCATTGGACTGCGCCCGTCGCACGGTATGGGGTGTTTCACTGGTTTATTCTCTCAAAGGTTAAAAAGTTGTGTCTTTGAATTGGGCAGATTGGGCAATAATCGCCGTCATGATGGTGTCGTGCGGTTTTGGCGTAATACGCGGTTTTATTAAAGAAGCGCTATCTATGGCGAATTGGGCCATTGCGCTTTTTGTTGCGGCGGTATTTAAGGGCCGGTTTGCAATACTGCTTCAAAACCAAATAGAAACCCCCTCTGTCCGAGAGATGGTTGCCTTTAGTACATTATTTCTTTTAACGTTACTGGTCGGTGCGCTAGTGAACTATGTTATTGGTCAGCTTGTTAAGATCACCGGGCTGTCTTCTACGGATCGTGCCGTTGGAATGGTGTTTGGTTTGGCGCGCGGGTTTGTGGTGGTGATGGCTGTACTGTTACTGATACCGCCCCTTATTTCGATAAACAAAGATCAATGGTGGGTGCAGTCATCGCTGATTCCGTACTTTATGGCGTTTGAAGGTTGGGCGCGTGCGTCTGCTGGCGCCATCGCAGCTTGGGTTGTTGGCATATTTAGTCAAGTGAATTGAGGTAGTAGTTTATGTGCGGCATTGTTGGAATTGTGGGTAGAAGCGACGTAAACGTTGCGCTGTACGATGCATTAACCATGCTTCAACACCGTGGGCAGGACGCTGCAGGCATCATGACATGCGACAACGGCAAAATGGCGCAGCAGAAAGCGGTAGGCTTGGTTAAAGACGTATTTCGTACTCGCCATATGCAGCGGTTGGTTGGCAATATCGGGATTGGACATGTCCGTTACCCCACGGCGGGAAGCTCTGGCCCTGCGTTGGCTCAACCCTTTTACGTTAATTCACCTTACGGTATTGCGTTGGCGCACAATGGTAATTTGACCAATACCGAGCAATTATCGCGCAATCTATTCAAAGCTGACTTACGTCACGTGAATACAGATTCAGACTCAGAAGTATTGCTCAACGTGTTTGCCCATGAGTTGCAATTACAGGGTAAATTACAGCCCTTGCCTGAAGACATCTTCACCACGGTAGAGCGTGTTCACCAGCGGGTACGCGGTGGGTATGCGGCGGTGGCACTGATTGCCAATTACGGCGTTGTGGCCTTTAGAGACCCAAACGGCATTCGACCATTGGTATTTGGCGAGCGCCAAGGAACCAACGGCACCGAGTATATGATTGCCTCGGAGAGCGTCGCTTTAGACGTGTTGGGTTTTAAACTTATTCGAGATGTGGCGCCGGGCGAGGCGGTTTATATCACCACAGAGGGGCAATTGCATACTAAGGTCTGTGCAAAAGAGACTAATCTGCGCCCTTGTATTTTCGAGCACGTTTACTTCGCGCGCCCAGATTCCATTATGGATGGCGTTTCTGTTTATAAGGCGCGTTTAAGGCAAGGGGAAAAACTGGCCGAAAAAATATTGGCTTTGCGCCCTCAACACGATATTGACGTGGTGATCCCAATTCCCGACAGCAGCAGGGTTGCCGGGCAGGCGCTGGCGCACGGATTGGGTGTCAAATTTCGCGAAGGGCTGGTAAAAAACCGATATATCGGGCGTACTTTTATTATGCTGGGCCAGCAACTAAGAAAAAAATCGGTGCGACAAAAGCTCAACCCCATTGATTTAGAGTTTCGCGGGAAGAACGTAATGTTGGTGGATGACTCCATAGTGCGCGGCACCACTTGCCAACAAATCATTCAAATGGCGCGCGATTCTGGCGCCAATAAAGTGTATTTCGCCTCCGCGGCGCCGGCAGTGCAGTTCCCTAATGTGTATGGCATTGATATGCCAACGGCGCAAGAGTTAATCGCACACGGAAGAACAACGCAAGAGGTGGCCGATGCCATCGGCGCGGACTGGCTTTTGTATCAAGATATCAATGATTTGATCGCGGCTTCTGCCGAAGGTAACGCCAATATTGCTCAGTTTGATTGTGCCGTATTTGACGGTAATTATGTGACCGGTGATGTTGATGAAGCCTACCTGACCAAGTTGGAAGCGGCCAGAAACGACGGAGCTAAAGCGGCCCGAGATGCATCTTCGGAGACTACGGGTCAAAGTGCCATCGTAGGTATTCACAACGCTTAAAAGCGGTGAGTCTAAATTGTTACGTGTTTGAAATTGATAGATGGTTGAATGATGGATAATAATTTTGAATACGAACTGGATACCCTAGCCGTGCGCGCAGGTATTACCCGTACCGCAGAAGGTGAGCACTGCGAGCCAATTTTTACAACGTCTAGTTATGTTTTTGGCTCAGCTGCTGAAGCGGCAGCGCGTTTTTCTGGAGACTCTCCTGGGAACGTGTATTCGCGTTATACCAACCCAACCGTTCGAACTTTTGAGCAACGTATTGCAGCCTTAGAAGGGGCCGAGGCCGCTGTGGCCACATCCTCGGGCATGGCGGCAATATTGAGTACATTATTGTCGTTATTGGAAGTTGGCGACCATGTGGTGTGCTCTTTAAGTGTATTTGGTACAACTAGCATGTTGTTTACCAAGTATTTACAAAAATTTGGTGTGCAGGTAGATTTTGTCTCCTTGACGGACCTGGACGCATGGCGCAGTTGTATCACACCAAAGACGCGGGCGCTTTTTTTGGAGACCCCATCTAACCCGTTATGCGATGTGGCGGATGTTCCAGCATTAGCACGCCTGGCCAAAGACGCGGACGCATTATTAATTGTGGACAACTGCTTTTGTACCCCGGTATTGCAGCAGCCTTTGGCTTTGGGGGCTGATATTGTTATTCACTCGGCAACCAAGTACCTAGACGGACAGGGGCGTTGTTTGGGTGGCGCTGTGGTTGGCAATGAAGACCTTATGGATCAAGTCCTAGGGTTTGTCAGGACGTGTGGGCCAACCATGAGCCCGTTTAACGCGTGGGTGTTTACCAAAGGGCTAGAGACGCTGCGTCTGCGGATGGAAGCTCACTCAGAAAATGCGCAAACCATTGCCCAGTGGCTAACGGAGCATTCGCAAGTGGAGCAGGTGTACTATGCAGGGCTGCCCACTCACAAGGGGCATGAGACGGCCAAAGTACAACAGAAGGCGTTTGGCGGTGTACTGTCATTTGTTGTAAAAGGCAATCAGGCTGCGGCCTGGCGATTTATTGATGCAGTAAAATTAATGTCGCTTACTGCCAACTTGGGCGATGCTAAGACTACGATTGTCCACCCGGCCACCACCACCCATGGCCGTTTAAATGATGAACAAAAACTGGCGGCGGGCATCAAAGAAAACTTAATTAGGGTGGCGGTAGGCCTAGAACACACCAAAGACCTTATCCAAGATCTAAAACTTGGATTCAATGCCCTATAGGGTGGCCTTACCTTAAGATTGAAGGCGGCAGTTCATGCACCCTTTATCCCTTCTTTTCGTGTTATCCAGCAAAGCGGTGCGGCTTGTCGAGTGCTAGACTTTAAGGCTGTAGGCATCGGTACTGAAAGTCGACTTTGACTTTGTATGTTACTTCTCACCATTTCCACGTCTAGGTAGATCCACTGTCTGTAACTGGCCGCGGTGGTTTGGACGCGAGATGACCGTACCTACACTTTTGACGTTAACTATAAGGGGTCCAATGCAATCAATTGTTGATCAAATACTTGCAGAGCTAGGGCAAGTGGTCTTGGGTAAGCAAAATCAAATTCGTTTGGCGTTGGCGTGTTTATTAGCAAAGGGACATTTACTGATAGAAGATTTACCCGGTATGGGGAAAACCACCTTGGCGCATGGGTTAGCCGTGGTTTTGGGGTTGAAGTACGACCGTCTACAGTTTACCAGTGACCTGCTACCGGCCGATATTCTTGGGGTTTCGGTATTTGACCGAGAGGCCAGTGCTTTTGTATTTCACCCGGGGCCAGTATTTACAGAAATATTATTGGCCGACGAAATAAATCGTACAACACCCAAGACACAAAGTGCGTTGTTAGAGGCCATGGAAGAAGGGCAAGTGTCGGTTGAGGGGCAAACACGAGATTTACCATCACCATTTTTTGTCATTGCCACTCAAAACCCGTTGCACCAGTCGGGTACCTTCCCGCTACCTGAATCTCAGCTCGATCGGTTTTTGATGCGCATCACTTTGGGTTACCCAAGTGTCAGTGCTGAACGGGCGCTTTTTGAAGGCAAAAACCCAAGGGATGTATTGGCTGATATGCAGTCTCTGGTCACTAAGCCACAATTGGAAGCATTGCAAAACCAGGTGGGTCAAATCACGGCAAGCTCGGCCATATTAGATTATTTACAGAGATTGGTTAGCGTGACCCGTGAAGGTGGTGTTTTTAGTTATGGGTTGTCGCCTCGGGGAGCTTTGGCGTGGCTAAAGGCTGCTAAGGCTTGGGCGCTTATTCATCAGCGTGATTATGTTATTCCGGAAGATATTCAGGCGGTATTGCCATCGGTTGTGGGGCATCGTGTGCACGGCGATGTATCGTCAAACAATGCGGGTGGCGCAATCGATTTGTGTGAGTATTTATTGAAATCTGTGGATGTGCTCAATTGAATGAATGCGTTAAAGCACAAGATTAAAGGCTGGGCCGATCAGCGCTTTTTTAATTTTGTGGACAAGCGTGTTCCGCCAGGCTCGTCTCACGGGTTAAACCGAAAAAATTTATATACCTTCCCAACGCCAATGGGTTTTGCCTACCTTTTGTTAGGACTACTAATTTGGCTTCTAGGCACTAATTACCAAAACAACCTCATTCTCAGTTTGTCTTATTTGATGCTGAGTTTGTTTGTGGTTGTCATATTGCACTCTTATTTTAATTTGGCGGGTTTAATTATTGAATTTAAATCGGTGGAGCCGTGTTTTTCAAAAGAGTATTTACAATTTCGTTTTAGAGTTCAGTGCAAGTCTACAGTCGGGTGTGATGGTATTATTTTGCGTTGGCGCAAGGAAGAAAATACGACCGGCAAGGAAGCGGTGGTTAATAGTTATGATCAGACCAGTATTCTTGCGGAGGTACCTTGTGTTACCTCTAATAGAGGTGAGTTTTCACCAAAGCGTTTGCTGGTAGAGAGTACTTATCCGTTGGGTTTAATTCGCTGTTGGAGTTGGTTGTCGTTTTCGGCGGTAGGCGTGGTGTACCCAGCGCCTATCGAATGTGCATGGCCGGAGGTGGCACAAGGGGGTGGTAACACAGAGGAGGTAGCCCTTAAAATCTCTGGCGATGAGTTTTATGGGTTCCGGCCATACCAGCCGGGTGACCCGCTTAAATCCATTGGCTGGAAGCACTATGCACGGGGGAGGGGGTTGGTTACTCAGCAGTTTGCCTCTTCCTCCTCATCGGCAGAGGTGTGGCTTGATTGGCAAGACTTCAGCAAGGCAGAGACGGAGGTTGCATTATCCAATTTATGCTATTGGGCGCTGAAGCTGGATAAGTCTGGTGTGCCTTTTGGGCTTAACCTGCCGGGCGTTCAATTAGTGCCGAATTTGGGGCAAGCTCATTTAAGTGCTGTGCTACAAAGCTTGGCATTATTTGGCAATATGCCATGAAGTTTTTAACACGCCAGAGTGATCATGTTTCGCGCTCGACCCTAATATGGGTTTTAGTGGCTCAAGCGGTGTCTATTTTTCCGTTATTGTTTAAATTGCCTTTATGGGTTGCGATTGTATGGTGGGCTGCACTGATATGGCGAGTTCAAATATTTAGAGGGCGCTTGGGGTTTCCTAATACAGTAATAAAAGTTGTATTGGGTGTGCTGTGTATTGGGCTTATTCTTAGTTCATATGCAGGTGTAGCGGGTGTAGAGCCCATGGTTGGGTTTTTGGTTTGCTCTTTTATTTTAAAATTAGTGGAGATGCACAGTAAAAAAGATGCGCTGATTATTTTATTCATTGGGTTTGTTGCCATTGCAGCGCAGTTTTTATTTGCACAAAGTCTGACGGCTGGGTTGTATGCAATATTTGCATTTTGGGTGTTAATTGCCGCATGGCGAGCGGTCATAGCAAAACGTACTATGCCGTGGCGTTATGGTTTTAAACGCTCTGGGGTAATGCTTTTGCAAAGCGCTCCCATGCTGATTGTGTTGTTTGTGGTTATGCCGCGTTTGGGCCCATTGTGGAATGTACCCTTACCCCAAGGGCACGGAAAGACGGGGTTTTCAGAAAGCCTAACCATGGGGGATATTGGCCAGTTGGTAAGGTCTTATGACGTGGCGTTTCGTGTTGAGTTTGAAAGCGTGCCGCCACGAGAGCGAATGCTCTATTGGCGAGCGATGGTGCTTGACGAGTTCGACGGACGCCAATGGCGGGATTCCCAAATCAGTGTGTTTAATCGGTTTGAAAATGATGCACAAAGGCGATTATTTGCTGGGGTCGACCCGATCCAATACAGCATTATTATGGAGCCACACTATAGTACGCGGCTATTTTTATTGGGGTATGCGGTAAAATTTCGGTCGTCACAACTCAAGGTTCATCAAACAGGGAAAGGTTTATTAGAGTCGCAAAAGCCGGTGACTCAAAAAGCTCAGTATTCCGTGAATGCGGTTTTAAATCGCGGCTCCGACGCTCGCCCTTTAGCGACTGCCCAACGGCGACGTTTATTGGCTTACCCTTCTCAGCTGAATCCAAAATCCCAAGCGTTAATCGCCCAGTGGCAGCGCGAAGGCCTTTCGTCAGAAGAGGTTATGGCGCGCTTACTGAAACAGTACAAAGATCAGTTTTATTACACTTTGGCGCCTCCAGTATTGGGCTCCAACAGCGTCGATGATTTCATGTTTAACACGCAGCAAGGGTTTTGCGAGCATTTTGCCAGTAGCTTTGTGTTGCTTATGAGAATGGGTGGAGTGCCCGCGCGCGTAGTGTTGGGCTATCAAGGCGGGCGGGCTCACCCCAATGGTTTTATGACGGTGCGACAATCTGATGCTCATGCGTGGGCCGAGGTTTGGTTGGCAAATAAAGGGTGGGTGCGAGTAGACCCGACCGCAGCCGTTGCGCCAGACAGAATCTTATCGGGCGTAGAGCACGCGTTGGGCGAAGAGGATCGTCGATCACTGCAGGCGGCCCATTGGCAGAAGCGTTGGTTTAATCAGTTAAGCGCTCAATGGGAAGCGATGGGGTATTCGTGGCAGCGGTGGGTGTTGAACTATGACAACCGTCAAAAGAACGCATTTCTAAGTGAGTGGTTAGGCGGTGTGAGCCCTTGGCGGCTAGCGATGGCGTTTATTGCGGTTTGTGTGTTGGTGGTGCTAGCGGTGAGTGCTGGATTTTGGTGGGTAAGAAGACCAATCTACCGTTACTTACAAGACCGGTTGTTAGCAAAGGTGCTAGACCGTTTGGCTCGCGAAGGGTTTACTCGCGCACCCTCTGAGACCTTGGCGCAATTTGGCCAACGCGTAGGGCAAGCCAAACCGGCATATCAAACCAAGATGAAACGTATTGTCCAAACTTATTATGCCACTAGCTATCGCACTCACACTGCTTCAGACGCTGCCCTTTCTCGGTTTAAAGGTGCGGTAAAAACGTTTTAGCGAAGGTTTCGTCGTCGTAGGCGCTGAAAATCCCCCCAAAATACTATAGTGTGCAGCGGTTATTTGCCTTCGCATTTTTGATCCTTTATTGTGCGCGGCGATGGCTGATTCTGTGAAAATAGCTTAAAGGATCAGTAAAGTATTGATAATAAAAATGTTAATTTTGAGCGCGCTAAATTTGAGCTTTTGGCTCCAAGGTAGTGCGAGTCTATTGGGGGATACTATGAAATCTTTAACTCGCGCTTTACTGGTGGTGGGTCTATTAATGCCCTCATGGGTAATGGCACAGACAGATGCCTTAAGCGGGGCGAATACCGCTTGGATCTTGACGGCCACGGCTTTAGTTTTGTTTATGACGCTGCCTGGATTGTCGTTATTTTACGGCGGTTTGGTGCGTACAAAAAATGTACTTTCTGTGCTGATGCAATGTTTTGCTATTACCTGCTTGGCGTCAATTGTGTGGTTTGTCGTAGGTTATAGTTTAAGTTTTACCGAAGGTACGGCTTGGATAGGTGATTTAAGTCAGATGTTTTTTGCCTCCATGCCTAAAGACGCTGTATCTGGAGACATTCCAGAGCCGTTGTTCGCGCTATTTCAAATGACCTTTGCCATTATTACCCCCGCATTGGTTGTGGGTGGCTTTGCAGAGCGGATGAAGTTCTCTGCCGTACTCATTTTTAGCGCATTGTGGTTGGTGTTTGTATATACGCCGGTTTGTCATTGGGTGTGGGGCGGTGGTTGGTTGGCTCAAATGGGGCTGTTAGATTTTGCCGGCGGTACGGTTGTTCATATTACTGCCGGTGTTGCTGCGCTTGTTTTAGCTTTAACCCTAGGCAAGAGAGAAGGTTTTCCAAAAACGCCCATGCCTCCCCATAATATGACCATGACCGTGACTGGTGCAGGGATGCTATGGGTCGGTTGGTTTGGTTTTAATGGTGGCAGTGCGTTGGCCGCTGGTGAAGATGCGGCCATGGCCATGTTGGTAACGCACCTTTCTGCAGCGGCAGGATCTTTGGCATGGATGACAGTGGAGTGGTTAAAATTTGGTAAGCCCAGTGTGCTTGGTATTGTTACGGGTATGGTGGCAGGGCTTGGGACTATCACTCCAGCCTCTGGCTCTGTAGGGCCTGCCGCTGGTTTGTTGATTGGCCTTAGTGCGGGCGTTGTGTGTTTTTACGCCACACAATTTATTAAGCGCAAGCTTGAAATAGACGACTCGCTGGATGTATTTCCCGTGCATGGTGTTGGCGGTATATTGGGTACCTTAATGGCAGGAATTTTTTGCTCTGAAGCCTTAGGCCTTTTCTCTGGTTATGGGTTTGGAGGAGACAATCAATCCATTGGAGATCAGTTGAGCACCCAAACCATTGGCGTATTGGCAACGGCGGCTTACACTGCGGTTTTAACCTGGATTCTTGCAAAATTGACCGGGTTGCTCACCAAAGGCTTGCGCGTGGATGCAGAGCAAGAATCTGTGGGCTTAGATATAAGTTTGCACGAAGAGTCTGGATACAAGTACTAGTAAGCTCTTCTCCTGAAACGCCATTCACGGCGTTTCAGGAGTCAGAATCAATCTCTTACTTGTTTGATTTTGGCGGTATTTCCTTATGCCGCACTCGCATCCACCAAAAACGTGCGTTTCTGGATGGCACTGGTTATTCAATGGCGGCAAACTTTGTAATGCTAATTGGGGCGTGGGCCGCGCCCCAATTTTGGGTAAGTGTTATTGGGTACGTGCCTGAATATATTTTTCATAATCAGGAATGAGGCGCTCATAGGTTTCGGCCAATAATTTTGAGTGCAGTATAAAGTCAGCAGATGCCGGGTTACAGGCAACTGGGATGTTCCAAACAGCAGCCACGCGCAACAGTGCTTTAACGTCTGGGTCGTGAGGCATGGGCTCAAAGGGGTCCCAAAAGAATATTAAAATATCCATTGCACCCTCTGCGATCTTTGCCCCTACTTGTTGATCACCGCCAAGTGGGCCGCTGGTAAACTTTTGAATGGGGGTTTGAAGCGCGGCTTCTAATTTGTAGCCCGTTGTGCCGGTGGCATAAAGTGTATGGTGGGCCAGTACGTCTAAGTTTTTTTGGGTCCAATCAATCAATTCTTGCTTTTTATTGTCATGGGCGATGAGCACTATGCGCTTTTGAGCGGGCAGTACGTGGCTTTTAAAATCCATTATATTCTCTTTGGCGTGAAATTTTGTTTAGCACTACCTAATTGTAGATGAATAGTTAAACGGATACATGACAAAGAGATAGCATGGCTCCAAATAGGTCGCTTAAATAGGACAAAAAAGGGGCGGTTGCCCCCAAATATGTACCACTAGAAGCTATAAACTAAGGTGACAGCGGTTTTAGTGTCTGTCGATTCCTTGTCGTCTAAAACTTCAGAGTTATGAGTGGCCGTGATAGAAGCTTTTAAAGCAAATGCAGTACTAATTTTTGCCGTCAAAGCAGTTTCTGATCTTGATTTTGTGTTTCTCTCAGAATCTACCGCATAATCTGTACTGAGTTTTTGAGTGAACTTTGCGTTCTCACTAAAATGATGTTCAAAATCAAGGGACGCGCGGACAATCATAGAGTCGAATGACTCTCCTGGCTGAGACACGTTGCCTTGATCATCTAAAGTGTCTTCTTCTTCATAGAAAGCGTAACCTGGGCCAATACTGTATGTCAGCAGTGAAGTGTCTGATTTGAAAATGAGATCTGAGAAACCTGCTGCCACAGTGGCTTGGTATTTATAACCGCTAAATTTGTCTTCTTCTGCACTGCCATAGATAAATAGGGCTCGATGCTCATCATTGAGCTTGTAGTCTCCTTGGGCTGAAGCATAGTATTTCTCTGCGGTTAAGCGGTCTTCTTTGTGCGTGGCACCGTCTTCAGTGACTTCAACTTCATCTTTCTTATACAGCGCGTCTAAGATGTAGTTGGTTCTCCATTGCTTCAAATCTTGCTTTACATCAAGTTTACCAAAGAGTGCTGTGGACTCTGTGTTACCAGAGGTAAGAATTACCCCAAGTTCAGCGTCAGCAGAGAAAGGCTCTTGTTCAGCCCACACAGCGCTGGATAGAAATAGCAGAGGAATAAAAATTTTGTTGGCGGTCATAATAACTCCTATGTTTCCAATGGTTGGCCAAAAGAATTAACAGTTGGTCAATAAGCTTAAATTTTGTAGTTAATGGGTTATTCGAATGGCGGCCATTTTGACATAAAATTAACAAGGGTTGTGTAAAATGCTGTAAAAATTAGGTCAGCGATTTAGATTTTATTGTTGTATTGTTTTTCTCTACCACAAGCATATGAAATTACTGAGTCGCTGCAATCACTCTAAGTGCTGGGTTGCTCTAGGCTCATTTTTGGGAATGTCATGCTAAAGCAGCTGCCTCCACCTGCAGGCGTGGTGAAAAAAACCTCCCCTGCGTGGGTGTCAGTAACAGTTTTTACAAAATACAAGCCTAAACCTGCGCCGCCGCTATGAGGCTTTTTATTCACACCTTGTTTATAGCGAGTAAACAGCGATTGTTGATCTTCAATAAGAACGCCTGGGCCATTGTCTTTTATAGTGAAGGTTACATTATTTTGTTCAGCAGTGAGCGATAGAGTAATCGTCGCCTTAGCATCGCAATATTTTATGGCATTGCTGACAAGGTTGAGCAAGGCGCGTTCAAGCAAAGATTGACTCCCTTTTATCCAGGCGTCTGGGTGGCTGGTCTCCAGGACTAACGAGATATTTTTGGCGGTGGCTAAGTCAATAGAGACATAGTACGCATTGTCTAGGATAGATTGTGCATCAATTAACTGAAATTCACTGCGAGTGACTGCTTCAGCTCTGCCCAGTTGAAGTAAGTTTTCAGACAGTTCTAAGTTTTTTTTGGCATAAGTTTGAATGCGAGAAATTTTAGGGCCTAGGGTTTTAAATTGAGACAATGGTTTTAGTGATTCCACGATGGCCAGAATAGAGGTTAAGGGCGCGCGCAAGTCATGTGACAGAAAATGCAAAGTATCAAGCTTATCTTGTTGAGCTTTTTTAAGTGTAGATATATTGCTGAATAAAATAATGTGTTGCTCAAGAGGCTCAAGCTCAGTAGCAGTTGTAGTATGAGTGCACAAAAATGTTTGTTCTTCGAGTAACTTAAGTTCAAGAAAGTCATTCGTTTTTGAATTCAGCCACTCTAACCATTCGGGTTGACAATCTGAGTGTTTAAAGAAGTTGTAAATATTTAAATTGTCGATTT
>CAYZQH010000029.1:0-19214 GCA_964480055.1 uncultured Cellvibrionaceae bacterium | reverse complement strand
GGCCAAAAATCTTGCTCTGCGACAGAGTCTGCCACCGCTTTAGCAAGCGCTTGATTACCCTCTTTGTTGTAACAAGTAGTATCTGCAGTAGAACCAATGGCACGCACCACCGACTGACAATACACGGTGGTCACCACACCGGAATGCTGAACACCCATAGACTTTATATCTTTAGCTATGGCCTTGCCATCAAACGCAAACTCTGCATGTTGCAAAGTGGTCGCATTAACACTAACCGTAGCGCCGAGCGCCGCTGCGAAAATACTGATCATGGAGATTATTTTCATTGTATTTGCCTCCTGAGAGCCTTATCGAGCCGCTCTACACTTTAAACCTACGGCTCATTCATTCACTTGGGTGTCTGGCCGCTTACTGTTTATATCTTTGGCATTGCGGCTCATAGTTGGAATCACTCTCAACCAGCCCTCATACAACCAACAGCCTTTGGCCTACGTGTGCGCACGCACACAAACACCTACCCTTGACATACAGAGTAACAGCGCAAAAACACATAAGTGTTAAAGTTTTATGACAATAAGTAATAATTTTGAAAATATGGCGCCACAATCAACCAAAGCCGCGTATGAGGTGCCGCTAGCGCACCGGCCGCTCAAACAGAGGGCAGCCCAGGAGAGGCAAACTGAAAAGTCAAAGCTGAGAACAAGAGACTGCGACGGGCGCCGGAATGCACTGAAACGTCGTATTACACAAACCCATGATAGGCGGCAATTAAATAGCTCACTAAGGTTATCCCCCCCAACACCGCAAATATTACCGCGAGTAAAACCCAGGGGCGGAAGGGACGCCTATTCACGCGATATACACCCTCATTCAATACCGCATCCACTTTGGCTTGATCTTCTTCGTACAGTTTTGGCATAGGTGCTCCAACCTCTAAACCCAAACAAGGCTCACAATTAACACTGCAGGCAAGCTCATCACTCCCCCACCTTTGAGTCACCCAGTCCCGGCTCTTCAGGGTAATCTGCGCTGACTGCTCGCTCTGCAGCCCACGCACGCAACCAAGCTACCTTCTCTGCCATCACCACTGACAACGGCTGGGTGTTAACCACCGCATATTCTATATGCGTCTCGCTCATAACCGTTTCTTGAGCCGTGGCCGCATAAGTACCAGACACCACCGCCTGCTCAATCTCCGCCCCGGTAAACCCTTCAGACCCGACCACTAGGCGATCTAACGCAAAGTTGCTGGGCTCAAAGCCACGCTTTTTCAAGTGAATCTCAAAAATCACTTTACGCACTTCGGCTGATGGCAAGTCAACAAAAAAGATTTCATCAAACCTACCTTTGCGCATCAGCTCTGGTGGCAGCTCGCTAATATCATTACTGGTGGCTACCATAAAAACCTTGGTTTTTCGCTCTGCCATCCAAGTCAGCAACGTACCAATCAGGCGTTTCGCCATGGCGCTATCAGAATCCCCTTGCGCTAAGCCTTTTTCAATTTCATCCAACCAGAGCACACACGGCTCCATGGTGTCTGCCAACTTCAACGCTTCACGTAAGTTACGCTCGGTCTCCCCCACGTACTTGTTAAAAAGCGCCGCCATATCCAGACGCAGCAAAGGTAGCCCCCAAGCACCGGCAATTGACTTGGCAGCCAAACTCTTACCACCGCCTTGTACCCCCAGCAGCAATACACCTTTTGGGGTATCTAGCTCGGCGCTTTCGCCAAGCATTATGCCTCTGCGATCAGACAACCATTGCTTTAAACGTGAAAGGCCCGCCACATCTTCCATGGCAACCGTGGCATATTCAAAGTGCAATACGCCATCCATATCCATTAACGTAAATTTAGCCTTGGTCACCTCAGGCAAGTCGCTATCACAGATAACGCCATCGTCGGCAATGGCGCCCATGGCCAAACGTTTCACATCCTGATGCGGCAGCCCCTTCAAATTATTCACCAGCTTTTGCAATGTCACGTTGTCGGTCTTAATTTTCACATCACCGTTGCGTTTGGACCACTGCTTGGCTTGCTCGCGCACCAGCACCAAGATCTCTTCCTCCGTCGGCAAACTCATTGCCAACGTAGCGCTGTAGCGCTGAACCTCTGGCGGCAGCTTCACCTGATAACTCAACAGAACCACCTTGTGGGGAGCGGCCAAACGGTTAAGCGCAATATCCTTCAGCAGCCTTACAATCACAGGCTCGTCTAAATACGGATGAAAATCACATAAAACAAAGGCGCCAGCGGTTTGCTGCTTTTTGATATAGCGCAAAATTGCCTCGGGCTTAGCCAGGCTTTCATCTTCCTCAGGCTGTATACTAAACCCCAAAGGTGATAGATAGTCGCTGGCTGTCCACACCCACGCGGGCAACCCCTCGGCCCTGAAGTATTTATTCAGCAAGCCCAGCGCGCGGGATTCATCAAAGGTCTCCACAACCATTAATGATATTTTTGACTCCAGCAAAATTTGCAAATCAGTTTGATTCATTATTATTCTTCCCAGCTCGTTAATAACTGCCTATGACACACCAACCCATCTATAAAACGCCCACCCATGAATAGTAGTGCCTGATATGCCCAATCACAGCTCAAACAAAGGCCAAATTTTGACCTCGCCGCCCGCGTCCACCCTACCAATACAGCCAGTTACGCGACGGCTCAGCCCGGTAGATAGGCTCATTGCGCAACTCGACAGCGCAGTACACACGCTAACGCCGAATACGCAAGCCGCCACGCGCACAACACCAGCCAACAAGCAGCCATATGCCTCATTAAGCTCTACTCAAAACCAACACAGCCTTGGGCTAATGCGTGTCAATCACACCGGAGAAGTCTGCGCACAAGCACTGTACCAAGGGCAAGCCCTTACCGCCAAACTCCCCAGGGTACGTAAAGAAATGGAGCACGCCGCCGCTGAAGAAGTTGACCACCTAGCCTGGTGTGAGCAACGCGTTAAGGAGCTGGGTGGGCGCACCAGTGTGCTCAACCCATTTTGGTACGGCTTGTCTTTTGGGCTCGGCGCCGCCGCCGGTGCCGTTAGCGATAAAGTCAGCCTGGGGTTTGTTGCCGCCACAGAAGACCAAGTCTGCCAACACTTAAAGGCACACCAAACATCCTTACCTGAAGAGGACGCTAAATCCAGAGCCATCGTTGGTCAGATGCTGGAGGACGAATATAAACACGGCCAATCTGCGCTTCAGGCTGGAGGCTACGACTTTCCTTTTTGGGTAAAAAGAATAATGCGTGCCACCTCCAAAGCCATGACCTTCGTGAGTTACCGCATTTAACGGGCAGGGCAACATCGCCATCGGCCATCACAACGTTATAGCGCGCAGTGCAGGAGCTTTATCGCTTTTGTGGAAACTGCACCAATAACGGCGGTCAAGCCTACAGGCGCCCTTAAAAAGGTCTAACGAACGAAACCCAGGCCACGGTATTATGCTGTTGTGGCCTCAACAATTTCGCAATCATGGGTTAATGCCACGCCTGCAGCCTCTAACATAATGGAAGCAGAGCAGTATTTCTCAGCGGACAAGTTCACGGCCCTTTCTACCTGAACCGGCTTTAAATTCACTCCACTGACTACGAAGTGCAAATGAATTTTTGTGAATGGTGACGGCACGCCGTCGGCACGTTCCGCACTTAACTCCACTTTGCAGTCGTGCACTTTTTGACGCGACTTTTTCAAAATACTAACCACATCAAATGACGCGCACCCCCCCAACCCCAAAAGGATCATCTCCATCGGGCGCACCCCCATATTTCGTCCGCCATGATCTTCTGGGCCATCCATAACAACACTATGGCCGCTGCCAGACTCGCCCAAAAACATGGCACCATCCACCCACTTCACTGTCGCTTGCATTGTTTACACACCTCAATCACCCTCTAACAGCGGACCCAAAAAAACCAAACAAATACGGCTAAATTGTGTAACCGTCATTCATCGCTAAAACCAAAGTTGGGAAATACCGCAAAATTCTTTACTAAAGTGCGCTCTAATCGGCACTTTCGGAACGCCAATTGCTGACTATACTTACAGATGACACGACTCGGGTTTCGAAATTACCCGCAGGCACGTTATACTCCTAGCCCAAGCCACGCTCGGTTGGCCAAAAGCAGTATAACAATAACCGGCACTTTTTTATTAACGAAGAATCGAGGGTTGCTATATTGGTTTCCGTCACGTTATCTCCTCACGTCAAGAACCTAGAAAGCTTTTTAACGCACTGTCACCGCAGGCGCTACCCTGCAAAAAGCACCATTATTTATGCAGGCGACAAAAGTGATTCGCTGTATTACATCATTAAGGGCTCAGTTACTGTTTTAATTGAGGATGAAGAAGGCCGAGAAATGATTGTGGCCTACCTTAACGATGGTGATTTTTTCGGTGAAATGGGGCTTTTCGACGAAAAAGACGCGCGCAGCGCATGGGTGCGCGCAAAATCAGAATGTGAAATAGCCGAAATTAGCTACAGCAAGTTTCAAGAGCTCTCCGGCGAATTCCCAGAGTTTTTATTCGCCTTGGGCACACAAATGGCACGCCGCTTACGTGCCACCACTCGCAAGGTGGGTGACTTAGCCTTTTTGGATGTAACCGGCCGAGTGGCACGCACTCTTCTAGATTTGTGCAAAGAGCCCGACGCCATGACCCATCCAGATGGCATGCAAATTAAGATAACACGCCAAGAGATAGGGCGTATTGTTGGCTGCTCACGGGAGATGGTTGGTCGAGTACTCAAAACCTTAGAGGACCAAGGCCTAGTATCTGTAAAGGGTAAAACTATGGTGGTTTACGGAACGCGTTAGCCTCTTTGTTTAACACCAACATAAAAAAGGCCGCTACTGCGGCCTTTTTTATGTGTCTATTTAGCCCTCAAAACCAAATAGCGCCTGTAATTTTTCACCTGGGTCTGACGCCTTCATAAATGACTCTCCCACCAAAAACCCATACACGCCTTTGCCCAACATGGTTTGCACATCTTCTGGCTGACCAATGCCACTCTCGGTAATCACCAGCCGGTCACTGGGAATACGTGGCAACAAAGAAAAAGTGGTATCTAAGCTCACATCAAAGGTGTGCAAATTTCTGTTGTTAATGCCCACCATGGGGTTTTCTATATCCAACGCTAAATCAAGCTCTGCTTCATCATGCACCTCAATCAAAACATCTAGGCCCAACTCCATGGCTTGCTGATGTAAATCAATCAGTTGCACACGCTCTAAGGCAGAAACAATCAATAAAATACAGTCAGCCTCTAAAGCACGCGATTCTGCCACTTGGTATTCATCCACCACAAAATCTTTACGAATCACAGGCAGACCCGTGGCGACTCTGGCTTGTTGAAGGTATGCATCTGCGCCTTGAAAAAAATCTACGTCTGTTAACACCGACAAACACGCGGCACCAGCCTTTTCATAACTGAGAGCAATTTCTTTGGGGACAAAATCTTCACGGATAACCCCCTTACTCGGAGACGCTTTTTTGATTTCTGCAATAACAGCACTACTGTGCGCTTGAGCCCGACTGATCAACGTCTTAGCAAAACCTCGCACCGGGCTGGCTTGTCTTGCCTCTGCCATGAGCAGGCCCATACTTTTTTGATTTTTTCGCTCAGCAACTTCTTCTTTTTTGCGCTCAATAATGGTTCGCAATATGGTGGGTGTACTCATAAATCAACAACTAAATATTTTAATTTTTGCGCTGCAAACTGGCAGCTATTTTCACACTATAAACAGGCTGTAAATTCTGCTAACTGCTTTAGTTTTTCGCCCGCAAGCCCCGCAGCCAAGGTATCCTCGGCCATTGCCACGCCCTCTTTTAACGAAGCGGCCACACCACTGACGTAAAGCGCGGCCCCAGAGTTTAAGGCAATAATCGCTGCGGCTTTTTTTCCTTTGGCACTGGAAGGCTGAGAAAACGCGTCTGTAATCAGCGCCAGTGATTGTTCCGCAGAGTCAACCGCCAAGCCATCCAGCGTTTGCGCTGGAATATTAAAATCCTCCGGAGCAATACTATATTCTGTCACCTTGCCTCCCTTTAACTCTGCCACTTGGGTCTTGCCAGCTAGGGAGATTTCATCCAGTCCATCATCTGCATGAACCACCAATACATGCTCGCTTCCTAAGCGTCCTAACACTTCGGCCAACGGTCTGCATAGGCCAGCATCAAAAACACCGATAACTTGACGCTTGGCACCAGCGGGATTGGTGAGCGGCCCAAGCACATTAAAGATAGTGCGCAAACCCAGTTGTTTTCTGGGGCCAATAGCATGCTTCATAGCGCTGTGGTGGGCAGGAGCAAACATAAAACCAACACCCACTTCACGCACGGCCAAAGCCACTTGCTCTGGCGACAGTGATAAATTCACACCCGCAGCTTCAAGTACATCTGCGCTGCCGGTAGAGCTAGAAATAGAGCGGTTACCGTGCTTTGCCACCTTTACGCCACTGGCCGCAGCCACAAAGGCACAAGCGGTAGAAACATTAAACAGGTTTGCACCATCACCACCTGTGCCACAGGTGTCTACCAAATCTGGCTCCCCTACCTCTACCTTAGACGCCAGGCTGCGCATCACTGAAGCGGCGCCGGCTATTTCATCAATTGTCTCGCCTTTTATTCTCAAGGCCACTAAAAAGCCGCCAATTTGAGCGTCAGTGGCCTGGCCCGTCATAATTTGCTGCATCACGTCAGCCATTTGCTCCTGATTGAGCGATTGCCCGCCTATAACCGCTGCCAAAGCCTGCTGTATATTCATTGCCTTCCTCTTAATTTTCGAAGTGTGATGCCTTATAACGTCAAGAAATTTTTAAGCAACGCATGGCCTTGCTCGCTCAATATAGATTCTGGATGAAATTGAACACCTTCAATGGGTAGGGTTTTGTGTCGCACGCCCATAATTTCATCAACCTCTCCATCGACATTTTGAGTCCAGGCGGTCACTTCTAGCTCGGCAGGCAGGCTTTGTTTATCTATCACCAATGAGTGATAGCGGGTTGCGGTAAACGGGCTTTGCAAACCATTAAAGACACCAGCGCCCGCATGATACATAGACGACACCTTGCCATGCATGACAGCCTTGGCACGCACAATTTTACCGCCAAACGCTTGCCCTATGCTTTGATGCCCAAGACAAACCCCTAAAATGGGCAGCTTACCCGCAAATTCTTGGATAGCGGCCACGCTGATGCCGGCCTCTTCGGGAGAGCAGGGCCCAGGTGAAACCACGATTCGCTCCGGGCCAAAGGCTTTGATATCCTCTAAAGACACCTCATCGTTCCTAACCACCTTGACGTCTGCACCCAGCTCAGCCAAATACTGAACCACGTTGTAGGTGAATGAATCATAGTTGTCGATCATCAATAACATAGAAAGCCTGCCAATATTGGGTTATCCGTATTATAAGGCTTCGGTAATTACCTCGTAGAAAAAAATCCGCTGCAAAATAGTCGGTTTTATTTACACATTCGGTTTTTCTCGCTATTTTGCCCGAATAATCTCGCGAAGAGCCGATTTAGCGATTAAACTCAATGTAGGGTTGTATTATAAGCGGGAAACCCGCAGCTGACGCCAGCCTCCCAAGGTCGAAACTTGCTCATGTCGTTCAATTATTAACACCTCGTTTTTGGTTCGTCAGAAAATAGTCAACGTAAACATAATAAAGGTATAAAAATTGCGTAAAAAAACGTAGTTTCGTTGAATTAACTGCCATGCCAGCCTTATCTAACCGGGCGCCTGGTGTATTTAGAGTTGACCAATGTCATACAAAACGTCTAAACCCAGTCACTTAGAGCTGATTAATCAAAAAGGGCGCGACCCTATTCAGCCTCCCAAGCTACTGGAGCACATACGTAAATCTACGCTCTCAAACTGTGAGCAATTGTTGGCGCACCTCTTTTCAGCCACTGACGACTTATTTTACGACCTATCCAAGCGCGCCAGCAGTAACAACGAACAGAATTTATACTTCGAGGCTATGCGTGAAATTCGCGTAAAGCGCGAAGGCATTGCCAATCAGTTTCTACGGGACATCAGTGCGCTCTTTTCCCGATTGGTCGACTCCGCATTCGACATCCCCTCAGATAATGACGAAGAGAACAACCTTTCTATTGTTGAAGGCGACGACTTAGAGGTCGATTTGGCTCGTTCAAATATGATCAGCCGGTCTCGCGACATGTTTCATATCGAGCTTCACGAGCTTGGGTTAAGACTAGACCACCTGCTGTTGCAAATTGAAGTCAACGAAGACAATAACCCAGTAGACCCGCAGCAACTTGCAGATGCTTTTTTAGGCGCGTGCCACGCAAACTTAGAAATAGACATCAAAGCGAAGCTCATTCTCTACAAATTGTACGAAAAACACGTACTTAAGCAACTTGGCCACATATACGCAGATACCAACCAAATATTGCTAGACGCCGGAATTTTACCGCAAATACCCAAGGCCATGAGTAAGCGCCCGGTTCAACATGGCGGTGTGGAAAGCAAGGAGAATACTGAATCCACTCAAAATGAACACAGCACAGCGCAGGCTCAGGCCGCTCTACCACAACCGGTAGAGTTCCGTATGGGCTTTGATGCCTTAACCATGCTAATGGCAACCGCTAGAAACATGGCCTTTACTGGGAATGTCAGCGCACCCACAGGTATAAACAATACGATATCCGCCGGCGGCATGGTGCAGCAACCTGTCGCTGGCGGCTACTATGTATTTAGCTCTAACCCTGGGCCGCTCATGGCCTCCCCGGAGCTGACGTCACAACTGACACAATCTCAAAGTCATTTTGAATCCGCGTTAGACACGCAGCCGCGGCAAAATATCGTGGCCAGTGCCGTTCAACATATACTCGCTGAAAAAGACCCGGAAAAGCCTAGTGCTGTTGAACAAGAAGATGAAAACGTCATTAACCTGGTCGCCCTGTTTTTCGACCAGATACTCTCTGACGAGAGCCTTCCAACCGCCGTGCAGGGGCTAATTTGCCGGTTGCAAATCCCCATACTAAAAGTCGCCTTGCGAGATCGCTCTTTCTTTGACAACCCCCAGCACCCGGCTCGTGAGCTTGTAAATACTATCACTGAAGCCAGTGTTGGTTTTGATGAAACCAAGCCGATTGAAAAAGAGCCGCTCTACACGAAAATGGCAGATGTGGTACAGCGCATTAATCGCCTTTATCGAGCTGACGACCGAATCTTTGCTGAGCTCAAAGCCGAGCTAGACATAGCCATTGAACGCGACCGGAAGAAGTCCACAACGGTTGAGGCGCGCACCACACAGGCCGAAGCTGGCAAATCAAAAATTAAGCAAGCGCGCTCTGCCTCTCAAAACATCATTTATCAAAAGCTCAAAGATGCGCACCTACCCGATTCCATGCATACGTTTCTCTCTAAGCATTGGCTACAAGTGATGGTATTTAGCTACTTGCGCCAGGGCTATGAAAGCCACGAGTGGTTAGGGCACGAACAAACCATTACCGACCTGGTATGGATCGGAACTCCGCATGATGATACCCGCTCAGTGCAGCGCGTCGAGCGACTGCTTCCAGAGTTGATGGACCGAGTCGAGACAGGCTTAAATCTTGCCATTAATGACAAAGATCACTGCAAAACACTGGTCAAAGGCGTAGAACAAGCCATTGAAGCTTTGCAGCAGGCTGCGATTTACGATGATGAAGAGAATCAAGAGCCTCTTAACCCGCTCAGCGAGGAACACAAAGAGGCCTTAGGCAAAGGCGAAAACGACCCCAAAGCATGGGACGAAATGACCGCCGTAGAAAGACAGCAAGCGCACTACGAAGAGCTATCTAGCCACTATTTTGAAGCCGCAAAAAATATGCCGTCGGGTACTTGGTTTGAGTTTTTCGACTCAGAGGCCACCAAGACATACCGCTGCAAGCTCGCGTCCAAAATTGACTCAGAAACCTACATATTTGTTAACCGCCTAGGCTTTAAAGTGATAGAGCGCACCCGAAAACAATTTGCTTGTGATATGCAGTTTAACCGCGCAAAACCCATCGACGCGGACCCATTTTTCGACCGCATGATGGGGAAAGTGGTCACCAATCTATCGCCCACCTCACAGTAATCCGCTCTACAAACAATCGTGTTGTTAACTCCGCCGCTTGATTAATGTAGCGCACGTCTACACTATGACTAACAACATTCACTAACGATAATAACTTTCACAGTAAGGCCTGCCCATGGAGTTCAGCAGTGTAACTCAGGTAGCGTTCATGAGCGCCTGTATTGTCAGCAGCATTCTCACCGCACTCCTGGCACAAAAAGCCGCCAAGCAACTTATCCCCTGGGTACTTGCTGGGGCCAGTGGCGTCCAAAGTATTTGGTGCTTGGCCATTGCGTTCCATCATGTCTGGCCTCAGGACCTGCGCTGGCTGATCCTGTTTGAAAGCGCACACTACTGCGCTTGGCTACTGGCCACACTGATCACCACACTCACCCTATGCAACAACTGCCTGCCACGGCCTTTTCAAGCGGGCATTATTTCTATTTGCGTGATATTTACGGTGCTCCCACTGGCTTTGTTTGCAACCGGGCACGGTCTACAACACGCTCAAATCATCTTCACCTCACAAGGTATATTTCTATCCATTTTGAGCCTACTCAACATTGAACAACTGTACAGAAACTTAGCCAGCCTTCGTCTGATGAAATTAATCAGCCTAAACTTAGCGGCCATTTTTATCTACGATGTGTATTTTTTCTCACAGTATTTAATTCAACCCGATTTAGGCTCCGGTTTTTTCCAGATTCGTGCCGCCGTCTGCATCGTAGCTTGTTTGTTCATGGGTATAGCAACAATTACTTCGTCCACTCAACATGATCAGCCATCACGCCTTTCTTTGTCCCGCCCAGTAGTGTTTTATACCACCAGCCTAACCCTAGCCGGTACGCTTTTGGCCGTCGTCGGCATGGCCGGGTACTACGTTAAAGCCCATGGTGGCCATTGGGGCTCCGTACTGTTTGGTCTGATGCTCACTGCAGCGGTAATGAGTATCGTGTTTGTTTTTGCTTTTAGAGGCGTACGAGAAAAGCTCACGGTCTTGATCAATAAACACTTGTTTAGCCACAAGTATGACTACCGCTCCGAATGGCTCAAACTGATTGACTTACTCTCTCAGCCTGCCTCAGCAGAAGACGTGAATAAACGTGCGTTTGACGCTATAGCAGGCATATTTAAATGCTCTGGTGGCGCCTTGTGGCTAAAAAAGGGCAAAGTATTAGCGCCTGCCTACCAATCCAACCTTTCAGTAAATATTGCCGAAGCCATTGAACCAGATTCCAGCGCTTTTGTTCATGCACTAGAAACATCCGAGTGGGTGTTTTTGCCCTCGTCCCAAAAGCAAGACGGGCTTTTATCACGGCATAACGAGCACCTTCCAGAGTGGACAGCGAATATTCAAGATATATGGCTCATACTGCCGCTTATTAGTGAAACCCACCTCATTGGCTTTATGGCGCTAACCAGCCCAAAAGGAGAAACCGCCCTAAATTGGGAGGATTTAGACCTACTAAAAACCGTTGGCCGCCAAGTGGCAAACTACCTCCTTCGTCATGAACAAACTGAGCGCCTAGCTGAGGCAAGACAATTTGACGCATTTAATAAGCTTGCCGCCTACGTGATGCATGACTTAAAAAATTTAATCGCACAACAATCTTTGGTGGTAAAGAATGCGGAAAAACACAAAGACAACCCCGCATTTGTTGATGACGCCATTCAAACCATCACCAACTCGGTAGCGCGCATGAATACGCTACTGCGTAAACTCCAACGTAATGAACCAGAAAGCGTAAGAGTATTGAACCTTCAAGAAGTCATGCTTGAGGCCGTTAAGCGTTGCCAAAAATCCTTGCCCCTTCCCACGTTGCGCAATGATCTGCACAGCCTGCGCATTAAGGCTGACTGGGACGCCCTGGTCATGGTGTTTGTGCATATCATTCACAATGCGCAAGACGCAACACCCAATACAGGGTTTATTGATATTGACGTATCCCTAGACAACAGCATGGTCAACATCACTATTGAAGATAACGGTGACGGCATGGATGAGTTATTTGTAAGAGACCGATTATTCAAACCCTTTGATACCACTAAAACTGGCAAGGGCATGGGTATTGGTGTCTACCAAGTACGGGACAACGTCCAAAATTTGGGTGGCAATCTCACTGTAGAAAGTACCCCCAGCGAGGGCACCACCTTTACCATCACACTGCCGGTACTACAAATTTAATGAACGATACGCCCCAATAACCGTAAGACCTGAAAAAGTTCGGTAGATGCTTTACCATAGGTGTTGCGTCAAACCCTGCGAACAACCTCCAAACAACCAAATAGTTAGCCAACGAATGAACAAAGCCTCCGATAAGCAAAAGCTGTTAATTGTTGAAGATGACCAAGGGCTCCAAAGCCAGTTACGTTGGCATTTTGATCAATATGAAGTTATCCCTGCACTCAACAGAGAGGAAGCCCTCGCCGCTGTGCGCTTACACGAGCCTCCAATTATTTTGCAAGACCTTGGGCTACCGCCTGACGATGAAGGCGTTGAAGAAGGCTTTCGTTGCATTCGAGAAATAGCTGCTCTCAGCCCACTGGCAAAAATTATTGTGATGACAGGCAACTCCGACTACGAAAACGCCGTTCGCGCCGTTGCCATGGGCGCCTATGATTTTTACCAAAAACCTGTGAACGCAGAAACACTCGACTTAATCTTACAGCGCGCCTTCCACATTTATAACTTAGAAGAACAAAACCGTAAACTTCAAGAGCAACAAGCCGCACCGCTAACAGGCATCATTGCATGCGACCCCAGCATGTTAAAAATTTGCCGCACCATTGAAAAGCTTGCCCCCAGCAATGTGACTTGTACACTCACAGGAGAAAGCGGCACAGGTAAAGAGGTATTTGCCAAGGCCCTACACCGTTTTAGCCCGCGCGCTGAGCATCGTTTAATAGCCATTAACTGCGCCGCAGTGCCAGAAAACTTAATGGAAAGCGAGCTATTTGGATATGAGAAAGGTGCTTTTACCGGAGCGGCAAAACGCACTTTGGGTAAGGTGGAAACTGCCAGCAAGGGCACGCTGTTTTTAGATGAAATTGGCGATATGCCATTGCCCCTGCAAGCCAAGCTATTGCGTTTTTTACAGGAGCGCACCATTGAGCGTGTGGGTGGCCGAGAAGAAATTCCCGTGGACGTACGGGTGGTGTGCGCAACCAACAAAGACCTTCAAGCCATGGTTAAGGAAGGCACCTTCCGCGAAGATCTATTCTACCGAATCTGCGAAATGGAGATTCACATTCCGCCATTACGCGATCGCCACGGAGATAAACTCCTGCTTGCGAGGCACTTCCTAAAAATGTACGTCGAACAAAACCAAATGAATGTTACCGGTTTTAACCCAGAGGCGATTGAAGCCATCGAAGCCTACGAGTGGCCCGGCAACATCCGCGAAATGGAAAACCGCGTAAAACGCGCTGTGGTCATGGCAGATGACAAACTCATATGCTCAGAAGATTTAGGCATTAACGTAGAAAAAGACTTAGCCATCAACTTACGTCAAGTGCGGCAAAACGCAGAAAAAAATGCAATTTTACGCGCGTTAACCATGTCAGAAAACAACATTTCTGCAACCTCAAAATTGCTGGGTGTTACTCGCCCAACGCTGTATGACTTAATGAAAAAATACAACGTTCAAACCTCTGCCACAGAAGCTGAATAATAGGCCTCACATGGACGTGACGTCGGTAAGCGGCAGCGCTTAAAGATACCCCAAAGCATCCTCTAATTTTTTCACCGGGATCATTTCCAAACCGGGCAATTCTTCTTTTACTACATTGCCAGCAGGAACAATGGCTTTTTTGAAGCCGTGCTTTGCCGCTTCTCTCAGACGCTCTTGGCCGCTGGGTACCGGGCGAATTTCACCCGCCAAACCCACTTCACCAAACACCACTAAATCTCTGGGTAAGGGCTGATTACGAAAACTGGACACCAGTGCAAACAGCAACGATAAATCTGCGCTGGTCTCCACAATTTTCACGCCGCCCACAGCGTTTACAAATACATCTTGGTCGCCTAGCTGCACCCCACCGTGGCGATGTAAAACAGCCAACAACATGGCTAAACGGTTGCTTTCTAAGCCAACGGCAACACGCTTTGGGTTGCCGTGGCTGTCGTCCACTAACGCTTGTATCTCTACCAACAAAGGGCGCGTGCCTTCCCATACCACCATGACCACAGAGCCAGCGGCTATTTCTTCTGCGCGCTGTAAAAATATGGCCGAGGGGTTAGAGACCTCCTTCAGGCCGCCCTCTGTCATGGCAAACACGCCCAGCTCATTCACGGCACCAAAACGATTTTTATGGCCACGTAGAGTGCGAAATCTCGAGTCATGGGAGCCCTCTAACATAATCGAGCAATCTATGATGTGCTCTAACACTTTGGGGCCTGCGAGCGAGCCATCTTTGGTGACATGACCCACCAATATCAAAACCGTACCGGTTTGCTTTGCAAAGCGCGTGAGGCTAGCGGCACTTTCGCGCACTTGAGATACGCTCCCAGGTGCCGAGCTTATATCCGGTAAGTGGACCACCTGGATAGAGTCCACCACCAGTAGCGTAGGGGATTGCGCCTGGGCGGCGTCAATAATTTTATCCACATTGGTTTCGGATAAAACCTGTAGGTTGTCTGCCGGTAAATTAAGCCGTTTTGCCCTTAAGGCCACCTGCTGCAATGACTCTTCGCCAGTGATATACAGTGCCTTATGCTGCTGCGCCAAGCCGCACAAGGTTTGCAATAATATGGTGGACTTACCTGCCCCAGGGTGCCCGCCAATTAATATCACCGAGCCCGGTACAAAGCCGCCGCCGAGCACACGGTCTAACTCCTCAAAGCCACTGCTAATACGCGGCAACTCCGCAAGCGAAACGTCTTTTAATGCCTGCACTTGATTACTCAACTGCCCCGCGTAGCCACCGTGGCGAGTGTTGCCAGTGGCCTGGGCCGGCGCAGCCAATCGCACTTCCTTTAGTGTGTTCCAAGCGCCGCAATCGGTGCACTGCCCTTGCCACTTGCGATAGTCCGCCCCGCAGTCATTGCACACATAAGCATTTTTAGATTTACTCACATACCACCTTTTGATTCATTGGGGTTTGGCTCTGGTTTTATTGAAATCTGCAACCTAAAAGGGGGTTTCAATCTGCTAAAAATCTTGCAGTTTGGAGCGAATATCTGTCCAAATCTTGCCAAGCTGATTGCTTCCGCGCTGATCTCGGCCAAGCCCCCAATAGTGACCGTATGCTGAGGTCTCTACAATTGGCTGATCACCGCTATCGAGCAAAAATTGCCTTAAAGGCTCATACATGCAGGCTTTTGTGTACAGCGCGCGCGTCATTATTACGGGGCGTAACGACTCAAAGTTGGGTCTCTTGCGCTGAAACCAGCGGTTTCCTAACCGGTATGCTTCCTCGGCACTGGCCACTTTGGCAATGGCCTTTACCTTTTCAGGATTAGTAAATTTGTTCGCCTGATAATAGTGCTCTGCCGTAGGCCAGGTGCGTTCATCCAACTCTATTGGGTGGGCAGAACAAGGCGCTAACCAGTGAGATGGGTCAAAACGAGAAAAGCGCAGAGCATTCTCAAATTTGGTGGGATGTTCAAACATTGGTGTGGTTCACTCAGCGTATTTGGCTAAACTTCAACGGGGTTTGATGGTACATTGCCAAGTATCGCGCAGCAAACGCCGCGGACACCGCTGGCAAAGTAAATAGCCTGTAACGCCCGGCTAAAATCACCGCTACACACGAATCAATGCCACAAGGTTTGCCTTTGACCCACAACACCCTAATACCGGAAGCCCCAGTGCTGGTTTACCCTACTTTGGCGGCCACCATTGGCTTGGAAGAAGCCACCATGTTATCCATACTCACCACGCATGCACGCCATGGCCGGGGGGTAGAACGGAATGGATACCATTGGTTTGAGCTAGACCAACACCAAGTCAACGCCATCATGCCCTTTTGGCAGCCAGTGGATGTACAGCGTGTATGTACCAACTTACGCGAACAGGGGCTTATACTGTTAGCCTCCGCACCCTACAGCACCTGTCACCAATTGAAATTTGCCTTCAATGAACAAGTTGCTGCCAACGTTCAGCGTACACATACCCAAAGCGCTTCGCGCGCACGCTCACCGACGCCAGCATTCCCCCCCCCAGGGCAGCCCGCGGCCAGTAAAAACACCATTGCAGGTAGTTGGACCCCAGACAAAGACACCCTCACTCAGTTGGCGCAGCTGTGTATTCCCAGCGAGTTTGCCATGGCGCAAGTCCCGGAGTTTGTTAATTATTGGCGCGAGCGTGGAGAGCCTGCTCACGCCTGGGGCAGTAAGTTTATTCAAAGAGTCATTCGCAAATGGCGTGAGTTTGAAGCTCAAGAATATCAGCGCAGTAAAACCCACCCTATGGACCCAAATTGGCGACCCAGCGAAGATGCCATGGCGGTACTGGTACAGCATGCTGGCATTAGCCATAGCTTTGTTGAAGACGCGGTACCAGAGTTTGTTTTATATTGGCGCGAACAAGGTACAACGTCCGATAACTGGAACAAAAAATTTCGCGACCATGTTCAACGTCAGTGGGTACGGTACCGCTCGGCCCTAGAGCACGACACAGCACCCAAACGTATCCCTGCCAGTTGGCAACCTAGCACCGAGGTATACGAGGTATTGCGTTTGGCCAATATTGATTTACCCTTTGCGCAAAACCTAATCCCTGAGTTTGTCATATACTGGACCGATTCCAACCAAGTACACTCATCTTGGAATACACGCTTTTTACAATATGTTAAAAAGCGTTGGGCCGGGCGCGACACACTCAACAACAGCGCCGGCAGCAATTATGCCGACTCAAAAGCCACACGAGACCTAAGCCTTGCAGAACAACTCTCCGACAGAAGTTGGGCGCTCTAACAGCTCAGCACACAGCCCCGACGTGGCCCTGGTAGACGCCATTAACCAAGTGTTTACGCTGTTTCGCCTGAACTACCACAACCAATATCTTAAAGCTTTTGGCAATACCCAAGAGCTAAACGAGGTGAAGCGCTTGTGGTTAGAGATGCTTGGCAGGTTTAAACCCGAAACCATTTTACGGGGGGCTAAAACCGTCATAGAAAACAACGAGTTTTTGCCCACGCTTCACACCATGATTTACGCTTGTGAACGCGCCAGTGAAACACACCCCATTCCCGATGCTCACAGTGCCTATATTGAAGCCTGTCGAGCCCCCAGCCCCAAAAACGCATTCAGCTGGACGCACCCGCTGGTGTATTACGCCGGTAAAAAAAGCGATTGGTACTTTTTACAAACCAACAGTGAAGCCATTGCGTACCCAATATTTAAAAAACATTATGCGCAGCTTTTACAGGCCCACAGAGCCGGAGAAGTATTTGCCCCGCCAAAACTAGAAGCCCTGCCCCAAAACGCCCACACACCGCTTGATAAAGAGGAGCAAAAATCCCGAGTGCAAGCTCTGAAAGACACGTTGAATTTGTAACCGCGTTGGGGCAGTTACAATCTACCTACTCATTTTTACCGGCACTCGCGCCATCACGCTTGCGACCACAACGAAGCTCACTGACGTGAGTTGCCTTTACGCCCGCGCAAAATATAAAGCGCTTTCAGCCAGAAATTTCCCCACTTTGCACTATACTTAGCACTGAATAATTAATTTAAATACCGTGTTAAGCATAAGCTTAACCATAGTGGCCCTAGGAGGCTTCTAAATGGCGTACAACGAGCAGCTGGCCACACGTATCCGCGATTACTTCTCTGGCACTTCCACCCTAAAAGACGACAGCATTGTAGAAAAGGAGATGTTTGGCGGGCTGGCGTTTATGATAGGTGGGCACATGTGTGTGGGCGCCACAGGGGAGCGCTTAATGGCTCGCGTAGGGCCTGAAGAGTACGACGAGGCCCTAAAAGACATTCATGCCACGATTATGGATTTTACCGGCAAGCCTTTACGTGGCTTCCTTTATGTGGAGCCCGAAGCACTGGAAACAGACACTGGTCTACATGACTGGATCAAGCGCTGCGAACATTTTGTTGAGCAACTGCCGCCCAAGCCCTAACCGCATCAGTTTACATCTACCCCTCAGGGGCAGTGGTTACAATTAAGCGAATAGCCGATAGCTGAATTTGAGTTTTGTTTTGTAACGCCTCACACACCTGCTTGCACTCGACACTTAAGGCCTCTATTTCGCTATCACTCACATTCGGGTTTTGTTTAGCCAATTGCGTTAAACGCTGAGCTTCTTGATCATAATAATTTTGCGCTTGGCTCACAGCAGCCTCGACTAAACCTGCCTTTTTAACTTCAGAGAAGCTCTCTGCCTTGTGATACCACGCAGGCATTTGCTCTTTGCGGGACAATATAATTTTGCGCGCCAGCTTTTTATCCACTTTGGTTAAAGCCGCTTGCAATGCTTGCTCGGGTAACGCCGCAGATAAATCTTTATCGCTAACATCTAATATCAAGGTGCGAATAGACAACAACGCCAAAAAGGGCAAGCACGTAGCACGGATGGGCGCTTGTATTAACACGTCAAAACACGCCTCGATCAAACACTGCCCCGCCGGCAGCTGCTTGCTAGGCAGTAACGCCACACCCGCAGAGCCAATATCCGAGTGGTGTAACAGATCCCACAAACCCACAATAAATGGGGAATCCCAAGCCAAAAACTGTACATCCTCACGCGCATTGGCCACTTCGCGCTTAAACGTCACCTCTAGGCCTTCAAGCGCAATACCTGGTAATGCCGGTATCAACATATTGTCTGCGGGCATCAGTGAATATACATCCGTTTGCGTTTCTTCAAAATGGAAGTTTAATAGGTCACTTGCCGTCTCTACCAATTCCAACGGGGTATTTTGCTCGAACGCCTCTATGGATTGCTTTAACGCCGCCGCGTTGGGTTGGCGACAACTGTTTTGCTCCAATAAAGCATCCCGACCGTTTTGAATGTCTTTTTCTAATATTTTTAGCCGCTCGTGTGCCTGCTGCCCCACCTCACACATCAACCCGGTAGGCCCGTCGTGTAATAGCCCAACGGCGTAATCTTGCCAAAACACCTCATGCACCGCTCCGGCGGCGGGGCTTTGCTTATCTACACAATTGAGCACCTCGTGAAACCATTCAAATTGCCTTGCAGTGTTAGAGAATCGACCGGCTGGCACATGC
>CAYZQH010000028.1:0-19437 GCA_964480055.1 uncultured Cellvibrionaceae bacterium | reverse complement strand
AAAAATATTTTGGTGGCGAAGTTCACACTTACGCCGCAGCTTACCGCGCAGAAGAATTGGAGCAAATATTATCGCTATCAAACCATGTGGTGTTTAACAGCCCAGCGCAATGGCAACGATTTAAGCAACAATGCTTGGAGGCAAAGCAACAACGTCCCGAGTTATCTTTTGGATTAAGAATCAACCCCGAGCACTCAGAAGGTACAACCCCGATCTACGACCCCTGCGCACCCTACTCACGAATGGGCTGCACCGCCGCTCAGTTAACGGGCTTTGACTGGAGTGGGTTGGAAGGCATACATTTTCATACCTTGTGTGAACAAGATTTTGCGCCACTCGCTAGAACACTAAATGTGATTGAACAAAATTTTTCAGAGCAATTACATAAATTAAAATGGGTAAATTTTGGGGGTGGCCACCACATTACGCGGGCAAACTATCAAAGGGATGAACTAATATCGTGCATTACTCACTTTAAACGGTCTTACGATGTACAGGTTTATTTAGAGCCCGGTGAAGCCATTGCCTTGAATACCGGGATTATTGTTGCAGAAGTTTTAGATATTATTCACAACGGCATGGACATTGCTATTCTAGATGCGAGTGCCACTTGCCATATGCCAGACGTATTAGAAATGCCCTATCGCCCCAACATAACAGGAAGCGCAAAACCTAGTATAAAAGCCTACACATACCGGTTAGGCGGCCCAAGTTGTTTAACCGGAGACGTTATTGGTGACTATAGTTTTGACAGGCCTCTAGCGGTAGGTGACCGGTTAATGTTTGAAGACATGGCAATCTATACCATGGTGAAAAACACAACATTTAATGGCATACCACTACCGAGTATTGTGAAATTTAATTCACAAACAGGTGCCAAAAAGGTGGTCAAAACGTTCAGTTATAGTGATTTTGAAAACCGACTGTCATAATATTCAACCTAAAGCCTACCCCAGTAAATAAAATCACCAAAGCTAAATACGACTAAGGCTTTGGGTTCAACCTTAGAGCAACACATGAGTTCACCGACTTTGGATAGTAAGGCCCCGCCAAAACCGCCACATTCAGTTTCCGAGCATTGCCCTCGCGGGGAAGACATTTGCCCTATTTACAACGAAATTATTGAGCTAAAGCGGTCGGTTAAAAAATTATCTGAGCAAGTTCTAACAGACTCACTAACAGGGTTGTTCAATAAACGACATCTAATAGCCACATTAGAAACCGAAATGGAACGTACCTGCCGTAGTCACCAACCCACCAGCCTAATCATGCTAGATGTCGACCATTTTAAGCCATTTAATGACAAGCACGGCCATATTGCCGGTGACAAAGTGCTGCACCATGTGAGCTTAATTATTAAAAACGCGATCAGGAAAATCGATGTTGCTTGCCGGTACGGGGGGGAAGAATTCTCTATTATCTTACCCTCTACGCCCCTGGTTACTGCAACTCATGTAGCCGAACGCGTCAGAGAAACCATCGAAGGCTTTCAGCTGAACTTGGACGACTGCAATCTGAACATTACGGTAAGCCTGGGGATTAGCTGCTATACGCACAACCAACACAGTAATGTAGAAGACTTAATTAACCGCGCAGACCAACAGCTATACAAAGCCAAACACCAAGGGCGAAATCGAGCATGCGTAGAAGTTATCCAACCCGAAAAACCGTCTACCATCAGTGAAGACGAGCGCTCCATTTTGTTTCCTGACGATGACGACTGATTTGCCTTAATGTTATGGGTTATGCGTTTCAGTGTTTGTTTTACCATTATTTGCTTAATTTCCTCCTGCACGAGCATTACACCATTTGACGACGGTCAGACCGCGTGCATCGAGTGTGCGCCATTAATACTCAACCGCCAAACCCAACACCCACTAAAAGCATTTACTAACGCCTCATTTTATTCAAACCCAACCACGCAAACACTGAGAGTTTATCTAGAAGGCGACGGCAGGAGTTGGTTGTTTGGTGGCATGATCCCCCCGTTCAACCCCACCAGCCGACAATTTACCGTGCTAAAACTCATGAGCCAAGATTCTTCACCGGCTATATACATCAACCGCCCATGCAACGGATACCGGCGTATGCCACCTGGCTGCTCAAACACTCTTTGGGCCAGCGCTCGTTACAGCGAGACGATTGTTGGAAGCCTCAACACAGCCATAGACAAGGCTAAAAAGCTCAGTAAAAAAACAAATATCATACTGATTGGCCACAGTGGTGGAGGTACTTTAGCAATGCTGCTTGCCGATCGCAGAGTAAAAGCTAAAAGCGATGTCACCGCAGTGGTTACTCTAGCGGCTAACCTTGATCATCAAGCCTGGACACAAGCGCTAAATTACCGTGCACTGAAACACTCTTTGAATGCGGCTGAGATAATACTGCCCGCTGAGGTTTGGCAATGGCATTTAGCAGGCGGAAAAGATAAACGCGTACCACCAGAGGTGATCTGGCCAACCGTAGAAAAGCAACCAAATGCAAAGTGGACGGTACATAACAACTTTGACCACGGCTGCTGCTGGGGTACGGTTTGGCCACAGGTATTAGACGCATTAAGCCGCCGGGTGAGTCAAAAATAAGGCCAAACACCTAGTGGACAGGCACAAAATAAAAAGTGCCGCCCTCATGCCCCGCCTCTCGTACAGGCTTCATCTCTGGTGTTTGTTTTTCAGACTCCACCAAGGTACTACGCTTGCGCACATTGACAGACAGCTGCGCAAACAAAGCGCTGTCACGCATGGCAGACCCATTTTGCTCTAGCGCATCTATTAACGCACTGGCAAAAACCGAGTGCGTTTGATTAGAACCATCTAACACGGGCTTTACACCGCCAGAAGAAATCACCACTCGAGCCCGCCTAGCAATGCCCGCAAGAATGGCCTTCTCGCTATCAGTTTTACTGCTTACGCCAAATAAGAATGGACTTTTGGCTGACCCTAGCTGGCCGGCATAACAGCTATCAGATATAACCAACACACTGCGCGCCTTTATGCGGTCCAAATGGTCACTAATGACAGAATTATTGATCCAATTACTGATGTTTTCCTTACTTGCGTCTACGGGTAACCAGTAGCCTCGCTCAGTTCGACTTTGATCACTGTGAGAGATATTTCCATGGCCTGCATAATAAATGAGTAAATTATCATCTTCACCAATTTGCTCATAAAAATCGTTAATGGTATTTAAAATATTTTTCTCAGTGGCATCTGGCAGTAACAGTGTGCTAAAGCCGTACTTGTCTTCTAACAGCATTTGCAAGCGCTTGGCGTCTCTTTTGGGTGATCGTAAATCATCTAAAAACAAATAGTCTTGATTACCAATAATAAGTGCAAAGTATCGGCCAAAATTAATATCCTTAAATACCCGCTGCTCACTATCGTCTAAACTCTTAGGCGTCAAAATCTCACCAGAGCTCATATTGCGATACGCTATCTCCATACTTTTCAGCTCACCATTTAACGCATCCCGCTCACTACTGGCCTGTTGATAAAGCGCCATTAAGGCGTCTATTTTTTGCTGAGCTTGTTCGAGTTGCGCTGGGTCTATTTCTTTTTGGTTGACTAAAGCCGTCTGTTTATCTACCTCCTTTCTTAGCCCTGAAATTTGCTGCTGTAAAAAATCTGTTTGTACCTTGGCACTTGTGAGTTGAGATGTTAGTTTTTTCTTAGTATCTGCCAGAGTTTTTTGGGCTTCGCTGTTTAGAACCAGTTCATCGTTACCAAGACCTGATGCTTTACGGTACCAGTTAAGTGCCACTGCTACATTGGCAGGGACGCCCATGCCTTTCTCATACATATAACCCAAATTAATTTGCGCACGGGAGTACCCTTGCTCCGCAGCCTTGGTGTACCAGGCAATGGCCGATTGAAAATCTGGCTGTTGCCCTAGCCCTTTTTCAAAAATTTCACCTACATAATTTTGCGCTTGTGCATTACCGCCTTCCGCTTGCGGCAACCAGACTCCCAAAGCGGAGCGGTAATCGGCACGATCATAGGCTACATACTCTCCCCCGCGAATTCTACAGTCCACTGCGGTGGTACGAATAGGCCTACGTGCACTCATGAACTTCGTATTGCCCAAGTTGCGTAATTGGCCGGGTAATAGGCAATCTACAATGTATAAATCTCCTGTTTCTATATACCCTTCTGTCGCAGCTGTTCCCTCGCTGCCCACTATATTTGTAGATTTACATCCTGCCAGAGTTACAACCACCAAGGCAGAGATAAATAATAAAATGGTTTTCATTTTTGGCCCCAAATTGCTGTATCTTTATAGTTTAAGTAGTCAGAATCAATCAGCCGCTTATTCATATAATTGAACCAAACTAGTTTATCGCCTCTAGCTTGCCCTCTATCTTTCTTAGCGCTTTTTTTAACTTTTTATCATCATCAGTTATTTCATCTTTTAGCAAAAACTCAATGGCTACATATAGCTCTCTCAGTCGGTATTCGTCAATATCTTTCTCTTTAGATGCATCAATTAAAAACTCTGCCACTTTGCTCATGCGGTCTTGTAATATGGCATGAGTTTTTTCACGCTCTTCTACATCCTCTGCAGTGAGATCATTGGCCAGCTCCCAAGCCTGTGAATATAGTCGGTGCGCTAGGTCTATGTCACCGGTTTTTAAAAAGTCGTCGGCCTCTATTACTGCCTCTGCCACTTCAGAAAGCTCTGGCTTTAAACTGGACACTCTGGGCACCACCTGCTCTAAGCCTTGGCTTACCACAAATATCAAGATACCAGTAACAACTGCCGCAGAGGCTAAAAGTGCCATATCCTTTTTAAGGTTTCGCGGCTTAATGGCGTCAATAAAAAGCCCAGCGTCCTTAAATCGTTTATCACGCTCAAATGCCAATCCTTTTGTAATGGCACGCATATGGCGTTTAGGAATATTGGAGATAGGCTCTACTTTTGCGCCACTTTCCCGCGCAATATTTGCTGGCACAGGTTTGCCGTTTTCTCCAACAAAGGGGTGATGGCCTGTCAACATTTCATACGCCATGCACGCCAGGGCATACACATCGTCGGCAGCGACTGGAGGCTCTCCTTCCAACATTTCAACACTGGCATAGTTGGGCGTCAAAGCGCCCTCGGTCAATTCATCCGCCATAGTACGCTCTTCTTTGACGGCATCTTTAAAGGCTTTGGCAATACCAAAATCTAGGATTTTAACGTCGCCGTTTTCGGTAATAAAAATATTGGCCGGCTTAATATCAGAGTGCGCAAACCCCTTTTGGTGCGCATAAGCCAAACCACGCGCCACCTGATCTGTAATATGCATTGCCTTCTTGTGAGACAAACGGCCTGCTTCACGAATTACATCTTTAAGCTCCTTGCCATTCATATACTCCATAGTGATGTACGCAGTTTCACCATCACGATCAAAATCATGTACAGTGACTATGTTCGGATGTGAGAGTGCCTGAGCTTTTTTGGCTTCACGCTGGAGTGACTGCAAAGCGCCGGGCAGACTACGACACTGCTCGTTTAATTCTTTGATAGCCACATAAGGCGCGCTATCTTCCATTTCCTCACGCAGCAAATCTTTTGCAAGATAAACGTTACCCATCCCCCCTGTACCCAAAGTACGTACATTGACAAAACGCTTATTCCACAGCTTTTTACCTTTGTATTGCTCGGCAATTTTTTTATCTAAATTGGCAAAAATACTATGGCTGGTACTGGCCGTCTTACCAGGCGCGCTATAGTGGCTAGTACTGTCTTTTTTAAACGGCGACTGATAGGTTTCTGTGCGCTCGACTGCCCTACCGGCATTGGCCGGGGTGTCAGCTAAAAACCGATCGGCAAAGTTTGTGGTGCGGCTTACATCAAATTTGCGCGCAATCGACATGTTACGCGTGGTTTTATCGGCTGAAGGGGAAAAACCCTGGCCATTGGAGTTTGCAATGGTGGCATCTAAATGTGTATCGGTTAAGCGGCCCTCTAGGGGCGGTTTAGGCTGCAGGCTGGTAGAGTCTCCATCATCAGTCTGTTTACTTTTATTATTTTTAGATGCCATGAGAGTTGCATCCGTTTTATTACTACCGCTTTTATTCGGGCGAACCTTGCTACTGTTATCACTTGCAGGGTTTTCGCCTTTGGGCGCAATACGTGTTTTATTGTTATCTTCGTCCATTAGTGTTGCCAAGCCCGTATCGCTTATTGTGTCCAACTCCTGGGAGGTTTCATGTCCCCTAGGGTCAAATTGCCCGCTTTTGTTAAGGCACGTAAGGTTGGTGAGTGAAATTCTCGCCCATAGAGTACCACTACCACAGCGGCTACAGCGGCCAAAAATACCCATGAGTTAAGTAACCAAGCCAACACCGACAAAGAGAAATAATACGCCCTTAGGCCATAGTTGTAGCTGTGACCGGCTTGATCAATCACTTTTGCAGTGTAATAGGCAAAGCGTTCGCGCTCCGTCTCTTGCACTGATTCGTCATCATGAATGGGCGCAGCGCCCACTAAAACCGCACAAAAACCATACTGACGCATGGCCCAAGTAAACGTAAAAAACGCATAAATAAAGACAACCAACATCACAACAATCTTAAACTGCAGTTGTAACGGGCTAATGTCGCTAGAAAAAGGCACGGTCATTATCATAGCGTGAACCTTCTCGATAGAGGCCAAAGTGGTCACCAAACCGGCTATGATCAATATGGCAGTAGACGCCAAAAAGCTCGCGTTGCGCTCTAGGTTAGAAAGCAACGAAGCATCGGATATTCGGTTATCCCGCCGAACCATGGTATGCATCCACTGTTTACGATAATTGTGAAGCACCGAGGCAATACAAAAGGTTTTTCGTGCCTTACGCCGAGCAAATACCGTATAACCCACCCAGCAAAAAAACAGCCAAAAGGTGGAGAAAATATCTCTCCAACCCAGCTCAAACCCTAACTCTAACGGCAGTAAATCCACAGGCACCTCGTTCAAAATTTAATCAATGCAGTTTTTTCATCGTCAGCTGCCATCATTCTATTTGCATTTGCTGGAGCGACTTCATACAGTGTGCGCGTATTCTATCTTGTTGCAAGAGGCAGTTATGTCAGACGCCCACCCGGCTTTTTCTCACCTACGTACGCAGACCATCCCGTCTCTAAATATCATTGTCGAACAGTATGAGCACACCGCCACCGGCGCCCAGCACATACACGTTCAAGCAGACAACCCCGAAAACGTATTTTTGGTGGCGCTACGCACCGTACCAGAAGATTCAACCGGCGTTGCTCATATTTTAGAACACACCGCACTATGCGGGAGTAAGAAATACCCTGTACGCGATCCATTTTTTATGATGACGCGACGCTCGCTAAACACCTTTATGAACGCATTCACCAGTTCTGACTGGACAGCCTACCCGTTTGCCAGCGTAAACCGTAAAGATTTTAACAATCTTATGGATGTGTATTTAGATGCTGTATTTTTTTCCAGGTTGGACCCGCTCGATTTTGCCCAAGAGGGGCACCGCCTTGAGTTTAGTGACCCAGACAACGCTAACTCTGAGCTGACATACAAGGGCGTAGTGTATAACGAGATGAAAGGTGCTATGAGTTCCATATCCTCGGTTTTATGGCACACCATGAATAAATATTTACACCCAAACAGCACATATCATCATAATAGTGGCGGCGACCCAGAGTGCATTACCGACTTAACTTACGAGCAACTACTGGCGTTTTACCAAACCCATTATCACCCAAGCAACGCCATATTCATGACCTACGGCGACATACCCGCTGCCGAGCACCAATCCAAATTTGAGGGCCAAGCGCTCAGTCAGTTTGAAAAGCTCAATCATCAAATCAGTGTCCCCGATGAGAAGCGTTTATTCGCGCCTATACGCGTGGAAGAACGCTACCCGCTGGCCGAAAGCGAATACAAGGAAGACAAATGCCACCTGGTATTAGGTTGGCTACTGGGTAAAAGTACCGATTTAGAGCAAGCTTTAACCGCGCACCTTCTTTCAAGTGTGCTGATGGACAATAGCGCCTCGCCGCTAATGCATTTATTAGAAACCAGCGACTTGGGCAATGCACCCTCCCCCATGTGCGGGCTAGATGATTCTCAAAAAGAACTAACGTTTTTATGCGGTTTAGAAGGGTGTAAACGCGAAGATGCCGATGCCATTGAGCAACTGATTCTAGAAAAGTTAACGGCTATAGCCAACAACGGTGTCCCTCAAGAAGACATTGAGGCCGCCCTACATCAGCTAGAACTACACCAGCGCGAAATTGGTGGAGACCACTACCCCTATGGCTTGCAAATTATTTTAAATGCATTAACAGCGGCGACCCATCACGGAGATCCGGTGGCACAGCTTGATATAGATGGCGCGCTCAATACGTTACGCACCGCTGTACAAAACCCTGACTTTATCAAACAGCAAATTCAAAGTTTGATCATAGATAACCCACATCGCGTGCGCCTTGCGCTGGTGCCTGACACCCAAATGTCTGAGCGCAAAGAAGAACACACACAAGCAATATTGGCCGAAATTCAAGCACAATTGTCTGACCAAGAAAAACAAGACATTGTTAAAAACGCTCAAACGTTGGTTGCACGTCAAGCACAAGAAGACGACGCAGAGGCTCTACCCAAAGTAACTTTAGAAGATGTTCCACCCAATGAAAGTCATCAAGCGGGCACGCAAAGCACCAACACAAACTACAAGCTCAGCACCTATAACGTAGGCTCCAACGGCTTGGTGTACCAACAAATTATTATTGATACCCCTAAACTAAAACCCGAACTGGCTCAGTTGTTGCCGTACTACACCAGCAGCGTAACTGAAGTTGGCGTGGGTAATAGTGACTATTTAGCCGTTCAAAAATGGCAGTCTCAAGTATCCGGCGCCTTTAGTGCTTATAGCACTACACGAAGCTGCGTGGATGACATACACCAGACCAACCGATTTATAACGTTTTCTGGTAAAGCTTTGGTGAAAAACTACGCCAAGCTCAGCGAATTAATACAATCCACCTTATCTCAGGCTAAATTTAATGAACCTAAGAGACTACAAGAACTGGTAGCGCAAATGCGTGCAGGACGCGAGCAAAGCATCACCAGTAACGGCCATTCACTGGCTATGAGTGCAGCCTCCTCTGGCATGTGTGCGGCATCAAAATTGAGCCATGATTTAGGTGGGCTAGAAGGCATCAGAAAAATAAAAGCCTTGGATGAATCATTAAAAACTGAAGCGCCACAGTTCTGTGAACATTTACAAGCCATTCACGAGCAAGTAAAAAGCGCCAGTCGCCAATATTTGTTAATTGCCGAGCCACACGAGCAAGAAGCCCTGCAGGCCACCTTTGAACAAGTATTTAGTTCAACCACCGAAGTAGCCACGCCCAGCTGGGATTTAGAAAAACACACCGCAAAAATACAACAAGGTTGGCTCACGAATAGCCAAGTCAACTTTTGCGCCAAGGCATACCCTACCGTCCCTATGACCCACCCGGATGCTGCAACATTGGTTGTATTGGGCAACGTGCTACGCAACGGGTATTTGCATCGGGCGATACGTGAACAAGGCGGCGCTTATGGCGGTGGCGCGGGGCAAGACAACAACTCAGCATCTTTTAGGTTTTATTCGTACCGCGACCCACGCTTAGCGGAAACACTCGACGATTTTGAGCAAGCCATTCAATGGGTGATAGATTCTGATATCAAATGGCAGTTGGTAGAAGAGGCCATCTTGGGCGTAGTGAGCGGCATAGATAAACCCGACTCCCCTGCTGGGCGCGCCAAGCGGTTATTTCACGCGCAAATCCACGGCCGTACGTTAAACATTCGTCAAACCTTCCGCGACCGTCTATTGAAGGTTACAGCCGATGACTTGAAGCGTGTGGCACAGACCTATTTTGAGCCAAGTGCGGCAAGTACGGCGGTTATATCGGATTACAACAATGCCAAAGCCATAGAGGCACTCGGGTTAGAGGTTATTTCTTTATAAAAGGGCCTTTAATAGCCCCCGGACGGGTTGGCCTGACAATGACAGAGGTTTAAATAATTGAAGCCTCTGTTTTGTTGGGCCTGCGCAGTTCTTTTTACTGCTCTAACGAGTAGCTCCATCCACCAAAGCACCTAAATACCGCGTTGCACTATCGTTACTCTAAGCTTCATGTAAGCTTGCGTAACCGCCATCGTGGTAAAGCAGAGGTCGGCCCCGAGCGGGTGTATTCACAGCGACCACATCACCTATAACAATATTGTGAGAGCCGTACGGGTGAACCTCTGTCACTTTACATTCGAAAACCGCTAGCGCATCTTTCAACATTGGTGGTGCCTTTGGGTCCAACTGCCATTGACCCACTTCAAACCGAGTCGATGCCTGGTCACTGCTTGAGCAGATGGTACTTACTTCTTCGTGCTTATCCGACAACACATTAACTGCGAACAACACTCCCTCCTTTAATACAACTTTCATTCGAGCGCTTTGGTTGACGCACACCAACAATGACGCAGGAGACGCGGAGACCGAAGTGACCGAGGACGCGGTCATGGCGTATGGCGTTTGGTCTTTATCCCAGGCCGATATTACGCAAACACCCGAAGCCAGCTGGCGCATTCCGGCTTTTAACGCATCAGATAAATCTACCGTCATCTTTAAATGAGTCCAATACTTCACAGGTTTTTGGCGCATCATACCCATTCACAGGCAAGATTGATATGAATCAAGGGCTGGCACGCACTTAGCGCTAGCATGACGTGCTGAGCCTTTTATATAGAGTAGAGCAGTCTATGGCATATACAGCACCCGCCGCCCTATGGAGCGACGCATTAATCCAGCGTTATGACTTGGCTGGGCCTAGATACACCTCTTATCCCACGGCGCCACAGTTTAACGAGCAATTCTCTATTGAGCATTGGCAGCAAGCCGTAGCCAGCAGCAACCGCGTTGGCAAACCTCTCTCTTTGTACTTTCATATCCCCTTTTGTGAGACGGTTTGCTACTACTGCGGCTGTAACAAAATCATTACCGCCGACAAAAACAAGTCCGAACGGTACGTTCAAGCGCTACTGAAAGAAATAGACCTGCAGGCACAATACGTCAACACCAACCGCCCAGTTAAGCAGTTGCATTGGGGCGGCGGTACACCCACGTATTTAAGTGATGCGCAAATGCAAACGCTCATGCGCCACACTGCATCCACCTTTAACCTAATTGATGACGACCAGGGCGAATATGCTCTTGAAATACACCCACAAAGTGCAAGCCCCGAGCGACTAGAGCTATTGCGAGCACTGGGCTTTAATCGCCTCAGCATCGGCATACAAGATTTTAATAGCGAAGTACAAAAGGCGGTTAACCGTTTTAACACCCAAGAGGAAGTGAGCGCGCTTATAACGGCTGCCCGACAATTAAATTATCGCTCTGTGAGTGTGGATTTAATTTACGGGTTACCCAAGCAAACCCTAACGGGCTTTATGCAAACCTTAAATCAAGTGATTGCCATGCGACCAGACCGGCTATCACTTTTTAATTACGCCCACATGCCACACTTATTTAAGGTTCAAAAACAAATCAATGAGGCAGATTTACCTGCCGCCACAATCAAATTGCAAATTTTGCATAGCGCAATAGACCAATTATTGTCCGAGGGTTATCAGTACATAGGCATGGATCACTTCGCATTACCGGAGGATGAATTATCACAAGCACAAAATTCTGGACACCTACATAGAAACTTTCAAGGTTATGCTACCAACGGTGACTGTGACTTACTGGGGTTTGGTGTATCGTCAATTAACTCCGTTAATAATACCTACGCACAAAATATAAAGACCCTAGATGCCTACTATGACAAAATTGAAAACAACCAACTACCGCTACTTAAGGGTTATGCCCTAAATACCGACGACCAAATTCGCCGCGCCGTCATCAAAGAGTTGGCCTGTCACTTTTCGTTGAATTTTGCTGCGCTTGAAAAGTCTTGGGCAATTGAGTTTGAAACCTACTTCAAGCAAGAGCTGGCAGAGCTTGAGCCCATGATGACTGATGGCTTGCTTAAAAGAACAGAGCAAGGCATTGAAGTGCTTACGGCAGGTAGGCTATTGGTTCGCAGGGTGTGCATGGTATTTGATGCATACCTTAAAAATACGACACAGGTTATTGCCACCAGTATCCCACGTTACTCTAAGATCATCTAACCCAAAGTCATCTAAATATTCCATCCAGAGGCGTACGTTTGGGTGGGTGCTAGCGCAATATGCGGAAATACCGCCAAAATCAAATACGTAATTGATTAACTTTGCAAGGAATGAAAACCCTTCCCATGGGCCTTACGAATACTGGTGACAGCTTACTACGCCATTACTTTAATCTTACTACTACCCAATGTAAGTAAAATTTTTGGGCAGAGTTGTTCAATTGTCTTTGCCTTGAAGGCCATTCTCATATTCGTTTTGTGGGTGCTTTTCGATGCAATATTGACACTGGCGTCAAGAAAAAAACATAAGTTAACAATGGCCTAACGACCGGCCACTGTGTTGCCTATCTAACCCGTCACTGTTAAAATCAGTCTTTCACACGTTAGCATTATTGCTAAGTGTGCAAACTGCGTTAGCGTACTCATTCAAATTAATCGCCCTTCTATACAACGCCGGCAATACATCAAACAGTCACATTCAAACATTAGGTTGAACCCTATTGTGAATAGCTCATAATCTACTACCGTTATAGGGGGGTAATATGATACTTGGGCCACACTGCCCTCTAACGTCCGCTTAATACACTCGCCCTATTAAGGCAAGCATTACTGGTATAAATAGGTATAAACATGCGCTTAAACAAGAAAACCCCTCAAGAATATACCCCACCTCCCCTTTCAAATCCCGGCTTCGAGTTAAAGGGCAATAACCCTGAAGAACAAAAACCCGTTACGGACATGAGCGTTATTGGCCCAAAGATTAAGCTTGTAGGCGAGCTAACCGGCGACGAGGACTTATCTGTCCAAGGTCAGTTTGAAGGCAGTATTAGCCTAAATGATCACCACTTAGTGATCGGGCCCAATGGCAATACAAAAGCAAGTGTAACGGCCAAAGCCATTACCGTAGAAGGGAAGATCGAAGGAGATATGGAAGCCTCTGAGTTAATATCCATTAAAGACAAAAGCCTTGTGGTGGGCCATGTGAAGGCTCATAGAATCAATATAGAAGATGGTGCTCAGTTTCAAGGTGATATTGAAATGTAGCTGCCGTCACCTCACCTGCGCTTCTAGATTAAACGTTTGCGCTACACAAACAACCCCTAGATGAGCCTAGGGGCTGAACAAGCCCCCAAACAATTGCCTTTTGCTAGTTTATTCGGCTTAACCGGATCAAGCCTCTATCTGAGAAATAGTAGAAGTAACCCTATTTTCATCTTCACCAAAACTATCCCAATCAAGTCCAACTGCACGCGCCATGGTCAAATGCACCTTAGTGGCACTCTCCCTAGACCCCTTGTGATGCACCCCTGTACGAAGCATTCCACCAGCACGGCCAGCAACAATAAGAGGAATATCCTGACGACTATGGTTGTTCCCTTGCGCCACCTCTGAATAGCCCATAATTGCTGAATTGTCTAAAACAGTGCTCGCCCCTTCTTTCATTTCAGACAAACGCTTAATGAGAATGGCAAAGTTGCCCATTGTATATTTGATGGATCTATCAACCACTGGCTGACTGCCGCCTTCATTGTGTGTCATAGAATGATGTCGCGCGTTGGCGCCTTGATCTCTAAATACCCACTCATCCGTCCACCCAGAATGCCTAAAGGTGAAGACACGGGTCAAATCACACGCCAAAGCGTAAGCTAATAAATCTACCATTAAGCTATGGGCTAGATTAATATCGGGGTTGCGAATATTTGCCCTGCCAACTTTTGGACGCTCCGGTTGCTGACAGGCCGCGCCCATAGGCAAAACTAAGCGCTCTTCAATTGAGCGAATAGACTCTAAGTGCTGCTCCGTTTTTATTTTATCTTCGGCCCCTAGGCGACGCGTTAAATCTTTGATATCGCCCATTACTGAATCTAACACGCTTCTGCGCGCAATGACTTCTGCCCCAGCCCCGTCGTTTGAGTTAACTCTAGGCACACCAAATAAACGATCGAATACTTTTTGCGGGTTTATTTCAGCAAAGTTTGGTTGGTTACGGCCACCATGAGATAACGACCGACTATTTAAACCCTCTGCACCGCGTCCATCCGTGTATAACCCAATAGACAAGTTGTCAAATGGTAAACCTCTAGACAAGGTACGCCCTGCGGTGACATCAAAAGACTCTTTAGCCACATCCGTATCAAAACGGCCGGCATTTTTAATATAATTTTTACCGGTTTTCATCACACAAGTGCCTATATGATGAACTATCCCAGCGGATTTAATATCGTAACCACTTAAAACATTAAAGTGCTCGCGTACGCCTTCCATTGGCTTAAGTTGGGAGGGCATAGACCAATTAGTTCCCTCACCAGAAGGGAAGAAATTTCTTGTATGAACACCACTCCCCCAATAAAAAACCCCCATTCTCCGCGCCATTTGACCGCCTTGCGCATAAGCATTGCCGTTTTCATTTAACATACAATCTAAAATGGGAAGCGCCACTACAGTGGGTGCACCAAAAGCGACACCGCGAAGAAACGTGCGTCGGCTTAATTTATGAGTTTTCATTTTGCAACTCCAAAAACAAACAGATATGTTGAGTCAAATCTAGAGCGCGTAAAGATAAATACTTACAGCGCTCTGCTTTTTTATTCAAATATTCTGGTACGTGACCAGGGTTATTGTGCAAAGCCACCACCGTCAACTCGGAACGAGTCTAATTTGGCCCCATCCTCACGACGTTGAACTTTTAGCACGTAAGTTTGACCTACATTTAGGTTGCTCCATGACGCCAGCTGAACTTCTTCATAGCCATTGGTTGACGTTTGGTTTTGTACAGCCCAACCACTATCGGCGCCATCTAGCTTATAGTGAAAGCTATCGTTAACGGCACCGTTAAGGTTTGCTGTAACAAACACTGTTACATTCGCCGATTCTGGCACCAAGTTATAGTAAAGCTGGCCTTGAGCATTATCTGACGCAGTAGTATGTTCTCCGCCTTCACCAGGCCATACAACAATAGTTCTGCCGCCATCTTGCTGCACTGTAAACGGGCTGCTGGGCGAATCAGCGTTAAAATTTTCTGCTTGTACAGTAGAAGCCGTTGATGGTGCTGTTATGGCTTTACCAGAGGCCATTAAGAAAGCGTCATTTTGTACTAACGCACGTACAAGGCTAGTAAAGTCCCCACTGTACGCCGCGTTCAGTTCGGCTATGGCCTTATCATCGGAGCCTCTTAACTCATGACCAAGTGCAAAGCTATAAAAGCGCTTAACCATACAAGCGTCTACTCTAGCGTCTCCAGCCAAAGTAGCAGCTAGACCTCGCAAACCCTCAAAAATTTTGCCATCCAGGTCTCCACTGGCGTCAATATCAAGGCCATGGTCTTTTTCACGGTAACGGCCAACCGCGTCAAAATGCTCTAGTGGCAAGCCGAGCGGATCCATAGCGGAATGACATGCTGCACATACAGGCTCGGTTAAATGCAACTTCACACGCTCTCGCATGGTTAAAATCTTACCTTCAGGCAGAGGCTCGAGTGTTACATCAACGCCTGGTGGTGGCTCTGGCACCTCTTCACACAAGAGTTGTTGCTTAATAAACCTACCTCGCATAGTTGCGGAGGTTTCTGAGAAGCCAGAGTGCGCGGCCAATAACCCAGCCGTCCCTAGTAGGCCTACGCGTGGGTCATTGCCGTCACGAGTGCGAGCTTCAAAATTATTACCTTGCGGTGCTGACAACCCATAGAACTGGGCTAACTCGCGATTAACAAACGTTTTTTCACTTAGAAACAAACCTGAAATGGGTCGTTGCTGAGCCCAAACCCAATCCCGAACAATCATTTCAACCTCTGTACGCATTGCCGCAGGCAACGCCGAGTTCAGTAACGCAGGGTCCTTGACCATGCTGCTAATGTCCTTTAAATGCAATTGCTCAAAGAAAAATTCAGATAACGTATCTTCAAACCTTGGGGATCGAGCTAACCTGTCTGCTTGAGCCAGTACGCCTGCAGAACTATCTAACCGCCCTGCCTCGGCCGCTTTCAATAATTCATCATCAGGGGTTGAGCCGGTCAATAGGAACGACAGTCGGGTGGCGCGCTCATAACCATTGAGGCGTAACCATTCAGATCCGTCTTGTACTTCCCCTAACTCCACGCGATACAAAAAGTTAGGCGATTGCAATATGGCGGCTAAACCGTAGGACATACCGTTCCATATATCCGTCAGTGAAGCCACCTCTTGAACCACCGAGGTGATCCGTGTTAATTCCGCAGAGGTCGCAGGGCGTCTGTAAAAAAGGCGCGTGTATTTACGAACAAAGCCTTGCACACAAGCGTCACTCGCTTGCGCGGGTTGGCAATTCACTAGGTTTGCTCGTATACCCGGGTTATCAATGAGCGCCTTCTTTGATACTTCATAGGCACTCTCTTCAAACTTTTCAATGCCAGAAGACGAAAACCCTAAACGACGAGACCCAAGAGAAACAAATCCACCGAGAGAGTCGTCAATTTTTAACTCTTTAAGGCCCGTGGGCTCTACACCTAAAATATCCACAATAGAATTTCGATATTCTGGTGAGGATAAACGGCGTAAACGCGCTTCGGGTGGAACAAATTGCGCCGTTACACCAGAGGAAGAAGAGCTAGAGCTACTTGATGAGGAGGAGCTAGAAGAGCTTGAACTGGTGCTTGATGCGCCAGGCATGGGCTCCTCGTCGGCGCCGCCGCAAGCGGCCAGCATGGCCACCGATCCGGCTAGCAAAACACCACCGGTGAAACGATGGTAGAAGCTGCGCACATTAAATTTGTTGGCCATAACTTTTCTCCGCCTAGAGCAAATTAATAAATTCAAAATTTATAAAGTCAGTTATTCAGTAACTGTGTTTATTAAAGTTCCCATTTTTATTTGACATTGCAGCTGCAATGAATGGTACTTAACGTCAAACAAATGATATTCATAGTCGCCTCTATTTATGCCTCAATTTGAGAAATAGAAGAGCCCGCCTTATCTTGACCTTCGCCAAAACTATTCCAATTAAGCCCCACGGCGCGCGCCATGGTAAGGTTTAGTTTAGTTGCGGTCTCTTTAGACCCTTTATGGTGAAGGCCCGTACGAAGTGCACCGCCAGCGCGACCTGCAGTCATTAAAGGAATATTGGAGCGTCCATGATTACTGCCTTGAGCCACTTCGGAGTAAGCCATAATTGCGCAGTTGTCCAAAACAGAACCTGCACCTTCAGGTGTTGCGGCCAAGCGTTTGATCAAATGAGCAAACTGCCCCATAGTAAACTTAATGGTTCTATCAACAATTGGTTGGCTACCGCCTTCGTTATGGGTCAATGTATGGTGGGTAGACCTAGCGTTAAATTGACGAAATACGGGGTCATCTGTCCAGCCATGATGACGGTAGGTAAACACTCGAGTTAAATCACACGCCAGTGCAAATCCTAAAAGGTCTACCATCAATTCATTATTACGAACCATATCGGGGTTACTGTGATCGGGCTTGCCCACCGGAGGCCTAGAAGGCTGCTCACAAGCCATACCTGTTGGAATCGCTAAGCGCCCTTCTATGGCTCTAATAGATTCAAAATGTTGCTCTACCTTCATCCGGTCACTCGCACCAAGGCGTGGCTTAAGCGCGTTAATATCTTCAAGTACTGAATCCAAAACACTTTTGCGCGCCAGTACTTCAGCGTCAGCTTGGCTCGACACAACGGGTTGATTATTCATTCCAAAAAGCCGGTCAAAAACCGCTTGAGGGTTTGTTTCTGCGTAGTTTGGTTGGTTTCTACCATTGTGAGAAAGAGCGCGAGTGTTTAAACCTTCGCCTTTAAACTTACCGTCACTGTATACACCCAAATCTAGGCGCTCAAACGGCAAACCCTTACTTAACTCTCTTGATGCAGTAACATCGAATGACTCTTTAGCCACATCCGTATCGAACCGACCTGAGTTTTTGATGTAATTTTTGCCCGTTTTCATCACACACGTACCTACGTGGTGAACAATTCCGCCAGATTTAATGTCGTACCCGCTAAGTACATTCATGTGCTGCCGCACTTCAGCAAGAGGCTGTAATTGTGACGTTATGCCCCAGTTTGAACCGGTACTAGACGGGAAAAATTTATTTGTATGTACCCCTGCACCCCAATACCAAACGCCCAGTCTAAGAGGCAACTTTCCGTTTTGCGCTAAAGCCGTTCCGTTATCATTCAACATGCAATCTAGAACCGGCAACGCAACAGCAGTAGGCGCCCCATAGGCAACCCCTCTTAGGAAAGTACGCCTGCTCAAACTGGGTTTTTTCATGTTTGCGGCTCCAAAGCCAAAAGAAGGGCTAACAATTATTTGATATTCGCTCTCATCTAACATGAACCTTCGTGATATTTATTTTTGCGTGTTCAGTCAGTATGCCCACATCGGTGTAAAAACTTGGTCATAAGCATTCAAAACCTAAGAAATTACGCTTCTAGAATGATGCAATCTAACAGAGCCCTACATTCCAAGCTGAGAGTTAGAACAACCTAAAACAATTAATCCGGTCACACTTTTCATCATGCTTTAATGGGCCTCTTCATAACCGCCCAGTTAATATCAGGCACCACCCGAATAGTCTTATTTCTCCTCGACTGTATTCCTAAATATAAATACTATAAATTCCCAGCCGTCATAAAACTTTCCAAAAACTCATACACTGGCCCTCCATCTGCCCTAAATTAAAATCATACAATTACCAAATTATTAGATAAAAGGCATAGTTGATCGAATATTTATAAAGGCATTCGTCAGCAATTTTTCAGCATGATGTATGCAAAGCGTAAATACCCATACTAAAAATAATGATATGAAATTTAGGTGGCAATCCACGGACTAGGTGGTGCGTACAAAAAAAACAGACAGTTGCAGTCCATTTACTGGGCAATCACTACGATCTAACAATTGAAAATATTAAATACCAAAGACACTATTATCCCGAGAACCACCGGTTAACATAAAAATCAATAGTGCGTGTGCAGACATTTTTATTGAGCTTCCCGGCACTACAGTCCCCACGTTAAACAATGCTAACACTGAAAATAACTTAAAGGTTACAAAGTGAGCGTCTTAAAATTTAGCCCGTAATATTATCGCTTTAAGCCTATGCCTCTTAAAATACATATGCGATTTATTAAAATGGTTAGTAATTACAGGTTGCGACATTTACCGCAAAAATCGCTAAAAAAATATAGCGGCTTTACACCTATTAAAAATATATACAAGCGTTGAAATTTTCAATCACTCCAAACATCAATCTCATTCATTTAACTTTTCTGGCTTAACGGTCACGTTACCAATATATTA
>CAYZQH010000027.1:0-19448 GCA_964480055.1 uncultured Cellvibrionaceae bacterium | reverse complement strand
TATTGGGTTGCCCAGATTCAACCAGGTAAAGTTTTATACGAAATGGAAGGTGTGGACGAAGAACTAGCGCGCGAAGCTTTCGCCCTAGCTGCCGCCAAGCTTCCACTGGAAACCACTTTTGTTAAGCGCACGGTGATGTAATGAACGCGAAAGACTTACAAGACAAAACCGTTGAGCAGTTAAACGAAGAGCTTTTAACGCAAGTTCAAAATCAGTTTAAGCTTCGCATGCAAAACGCGACTGGCCAACTAAATCAAACGCATTTGCTTAAGCAGACGCGTCGTGACATCGCGCGAATCAAAACTGTGCTCAACCAGAAGGCAGGTGCCTAATTATGTCAGAGAAAAAACTCATTCGTACGCTTACTGGTAAAGTGGTTAGCAACAAGATGGATAAGTCTGTTGTTGTTCTGATAGAGCGCCGGGTTAAACATGCGGTTTACGGTAAGTATTTGAGCAAGTCGTCAAAGCTAAAAGCGCACGACGAAGAGAATGTCTGTCAAATTGGTGATGTAGTCACCATTGAAGAGTCTCGCCCGTTATCTAAAACAAAGTCTTGGGCTTTGGTTAGAGTAGAAGAAAAAGCCGCGACGGTTTAATGCCGCGTCACTTTTGGAGATAAACAATGATTCAAGTGCAATCTTATTTAGAAGTGGCCGATAACAGTGGCGCGCGCCGAGTAATGTGTATCAAAGTTTTAGGTGGGTCTCACCGTCGATACGCTGAAGTTGGTGACATTATTAAAGTGACTGTTAAAGAAGCGATACCTCGCGGTAAGGTCAAAAAAGGCCAAGTTATGACGGCTGTTGTAGTTCGCACTAAAAAAGGTGTTCGTCGTACCGACGGTTCACTGATTAAGTTCGACGATAACGCCGCAGTGTTATTGAATAACCAAGATGCGCCGGTGGGTACCCGTATATTTGGCCCCGTAACACGCGAGCTTCGCAGCGAAAAGTTTATGAAAATTATTTCATTGGCGCCTGAAGTACTTTAGTTGGCGTTGGTAAAGAGGGTTTTGGATAATGCGTAAAATTAAACGAGAAGACGAAGTCGTCGTGCTTACTGGGCGTGACAAAGGTAAGCGTGGAAAGGTAAACCGTGTTCTTCCTGATGGGCGCTTGATTGTGTCGGGCATCCAGATGGTTAAGAAGCACCAAAAACCAAACCCTCAGCTGGGCGTCGCAGGCGGAATTATCGAAAAGGAAGCGCCTATCCAAGCTTCCAACGTTGCCATATTCAACTCATCGACTTCCAAAGCAGACAGAGTTGGCTTCAAGATTTTAGAAGATGGCACCAAGGCACGTGTGTTTAAATCTAACGGCGAGAAAGTAGACGCCTAGAGCGTAGCGAGAGTTTTATGGCCAGATTGCAAGAAAAATACAAAACTGAGATTCGCGCTAAGTTGAAAGACGAGCTGAATCTAGGTAACGAGATGGAGATCCCTAAGATCACTAAAATCACCCTAAATATGGGCGTCGGTGAAGCTGTAGGTGATAAAAAAGTTTTAGAGAGCGCCGTTGCTGATCTAGAAAAAATAGCTGGACAAAAAGTGGTTGTGACTCGTGCACGTAGGTCCATCGCCGGCTTCAAAATACGAGAAGCTTGGCCTATTGGATGTAAAGTTACATTGCGTAAAGAGAAGATGTATGAATTCCTGGATCGCTTAGTGTCTATTGCTATCCCGCGTATCCGAGATTTTCGTGGCATTAGCCCGAAGCAATTTGATGGGCGTGGTAATTTTTCGATGGGCGTGAATGAGCAGATCATCTTCCCGGAAATTGACTACGACAAAGTAGATAAGCTTCGGGGTTTAGACATTTGCGTTTCAACAACAGCGCGTAACAACGACGAAGGACGCGCTTTGTTGAAGGCGTTCAACTTTCCGTTTAAAGGTTAATGGGTTAACGATACATGGCTAAGAAATCAATGATTGAGCGCGAACTTAAGCGCACAAAACTGAATGCAAGACACGGCGCCAAGCGTGAAGCCCTTAAAGCGATTATCACAGGCCCCGAGTCATCCGACGAGGAAGTTTGGGAAGCAACAATCAAGCTTCAAAAATTACCTCGTGACTCTAGTCCATGTCGTGGGCAACGTCGTTGTCGAATCACCGGTCGTCCACACGCGGTTTACCGCAAGTTTGGACTTTGCCGAAACAAGTTACGCGAAGCTGCCATGCGCGGTGATGTGCCCGGTTTGGTTAAAGCCAGCTGGTAATTCCGGGATACAGGAGCAGATAGATTATGAGTATGCAAGACCCAATCGCAGATATGTTGACCCGTATCCGTAACGGCCAAATGGTTGGAAAGACCAACGTTACAATGCCCGCATCAAAGTTAAAAGCTAACGTCGCTCGTGTTTTGAGCGAAGAAGGTTTTGTTAGCGCTTATTCTACGAGTGAAGGCCCAAAAGCTGAGCTAACCGTAGAGCTTAAATATTTTGAAGGTAAGCCGGTAATCGTGGAGTTAGACCGCGCCAGCCGCCCAGGCCTTCGTAACTATGTAGGAAAAGACGATTTACCGTCAGTACGTAGTGGTTTGGGTGTGGCCATAGTGTCCACCAGTAAAGGTGTAATGACCGACCGCGCAGCTCGTGAAGCTGGTGTTGGTGGCGAAGTCATCTGCACAGTATTTTAATTTGATTTGGCGGGAATAGAATATGTCACGTGTTGCAAATAGCCCGGTCAACGTACCTTCTGGTGTAGATGTCGCTTTAGACGGACAGCAAGTTACCGTTAAAGGTGGGAAGGGTACTTTACAATTTACGATCCACAATAGTGTTGAAGTCAAGCAAGACGATAACGTGTTAACGTTTGTTGCGCGTGATGGTGCAAAGCAGTCAAGAGCCCTAGCAGGAACCACTCGATCACTGTTGAACAACATGGTCACAGGCGTTAGCCAGGGCTTTGAGCGTAAGCTTCAATTATTGGGTGTTGGTTATCGTGCAAAGGCAGCGGGTAAGAGCATTAATCTTACGTTGGGTTTTTCGCACCCTGTAGACTACACACTGCCTGAAGGCGTGACTGCAGAGACACCAACTCAAACAGAGATTGTTTTAAAAAGTGCAAGCAAGCAGTTGCTTGGACAGGTAGCGTCAGAAATTCGTGCGTTTAGACCACCAGAGCCATACAAGGGTAAGGGTGTTCGTTACGCTGACGAAAATGTTCGCAGAAAAGAAGCTAAGAAGAAGTAGGGCATAGGGTTATGAGCGATAAAAAAGACTCTCGAATTCGCCGTGCGCGCCGAGCTCGATCAAAGATTCGTGAATTAGGCGCGACCCGTCTATGTATTCACCGTACTCCTCGTCACATCTACGCCCAGGTTATTGGTGTTGATGGTGACAAGGTACTCGCTTGCGCGTCCACGCTGGACAAAGATTTGCGTAGCGACAAAACCGGGAATGTTTCTGCAGCACAAGCGGTTGGGAAATTAATCGCCTCTCGTGCAAAAGACGCCGGGATCGAAAGTGTAGCGTTCGACCGTAGTGGGTTTAAATACCATGGTCGTGTGAAAGCTTTGGCTGATGCAGCGCGTGAAGCAGGATTACAATTCTAAAGGTTTTTAGTTATGTCGATGAGTGAAAAAGATAAAAACGCCGCTGAAGGTATGCAAGAAAAGTTGGTTCAAGTTAACCGCGTAGCAAAAACCGTTAAAGGCGGGCGTATATTTGCCTTCACAGCACTGACAGTTGTAGGTGACGGCACTGGTCGAGTGGGTTTTGGTCGTGGTAAGGCGCGTGAAGTGCCAATTGCGATTCAAAAAGCGATGGAATCTGCCCGACGCAATATGATCTCTGTGGAATTAAATGGCGATACCATTCAATACCCAACTAAAGGTCGACATGGCGCCTCTAAGGTTTACATGCAGCCAGCCTCGCAAGGTACTGGCGTTATCGCCGGTGGTGCAATGCGCTCTGTGTTAGAAATTGCGGGTGTACAAAACGTATTGGCAAAATGTTACGGCTCTACGAACCCGGTAAACGTTGTTCGCGCCACTTTTGAAGCATTAAAAGCAATGCAATCGCCTGAGACTGTAGCCGCTCGCCGTGGCAAATCAGTTGAAGAGATTGCTGGGTAAGTCTAGTAGTTAACAAGACGGATTGAACCATGGCTAAGAAAACAGTAAAAGTAAAACAAATTAAAAGCACTGCTGGGCGTATTAAATCGCATCAGGCGTGTGTAGCGGGCCTTGGCTTGCGTCGCATCGGTCATAGCGTAGAAGTAGAAGATACCCCTTCAACTCGCGGAATGATTAACAAAGTCAGTTATTTGCTTCAGGTCGAGGGTTAATTAGATGCGTTTGAATACATTAAGTCCTGCTCCTGGTAGCAGCCAAACACGTAAACGTGTTGGGCGTGGTATTGGCTCTGGTATAGGTAAGACCGGTGGCCGTGGCCACAAAGGTCAAAAGGCTCGTTCAGGTGGTAGCGTACGTCCGGGTTTTGAGGGTGGTCAAATGCCACTTCAGAAGCGTCTTCCTAAGTACGGCTTTACAAGTCGTATAGGTATGGTTACTGCCGAGGTACGCCTTGGCGAGCTGAATAAAGTCGATGCCGACGTGATCGACTTAGAGGCACTTAAAAGCGCTGATCTTATTAATTTGAATATGAAGCGCGCCAAAGTGTTTTTGTCCGGTGAAATTACAAAGGCAGTCACCTTAAAAGGTATCGCTGTAACTAAAGGCGCTAAAGCAGCCATTGAAGCTGCTGGCGGTAAAATCGAAGAATAAGCGAGGTATCCATGGCTGGTCCTGGAGCATTACCCTTTGCAGGTCAGAAAGGCTTAGGCGAACTTTGGGTTCGCCTAAAGTTTTTATTTTTGGCCATTTTGGTTTACCGCGTCGGGACTCATATTCCTGTTCCGGGCATAGACCCAGGTCAGGTGGAGGCGCTTTTTAAAGATAATGAAGGCACGTTCCTTGGCATGCTGAACATGTTTTCAGGTGGTGCGTGGGAGCGAATGAGTATCCTGTCGCTTGGGATCATGCCTTATATCTCTGCGTCCATCATTATGCAGATGATGAGCGCGGTTTCTCCTACTTTAGAGGCCATTAAAAAGGAAGGAGAAGCAGGGCGTAGAAAGATAAGCCAATACACGCGGTATTTAACGGCAGCTTTAGCGCTTGTCCAAGCATTCATCATGGTCGCAGGTATGGCTGGCCAAGGCATGGCCTATGTCGGCCTAAATACGGTCAGCTTTTATGTAGTGGCGGTATCTTCCGTGGTAACTGGCGCGGTGTTTATGATGTGGCTAGGCGAGCAGATCACCGAGCGCGGGATAGGCAACGGTATTTCAATGCTAATTTTTGCAGGTATTGTTGCGGGCTTACCGGGGGCGATTGGTCAAATGATTGAAAGCGCCCGCCAAGGTAATTTACATATGCTTATGCTGCTGGTAATTACCTTGGGTGTGATGGCTATAGTTTGGTTTGTTGTTCGTATGGAGCGTGGCCAACGCCGTATTACGATCAACTACGCGAAGCGTCAGCAAGGGCGCCATGGTGGGTACTCCCAGCAAACAAGCCACTTACCGCTAAAAGTGAACATGGCCGGTGTTATCCCAGTGATTTTTGCCAGTAGCTTGTTGTTATTTCCCACTTCCATCGCGCAGTGGTTTGGTGACTCTAGCGAAGGCAAAATGGGCGAAATTTTGCAAGATATTGCCCTGGCAATTGGGCCCAACCAGCCGCTTAACTTTGTGTTGTTTGGCGGGCTGATTATTTTGTTCTGTTTTGTCTACACTGCGATGATATACAACCCGAAAGAAGTGGCGGACAACCTTAAAAAAGGCGGGGCCTATATCCCCGGTATTCGCCCTGGTGATCAGTCGGCTAAGTATATTGATAATGTATTGACGCGCTTGACCCTTGTCGGTGCAATTTATATTGCCGGTGTGGCGTTGCTACCGCAGTTTCTGGTGGCTTACGCAGATATACCCGTTTACTTAGGCGGCACGTCTTTGCTGATTGTGGTTGTCGTAGTAATGGATTTTATGTCTCAGCTCCAGTCTCATATGATGTCTCATCAGTATGATTCGGTGATGAAAAAGGCTAATTTGAAAAATTATGGTAGCGGGAATACCCGTTAATATTTGAGGTTTAAACATGAAAGTTCGTGCTTCCGTAAAAAAAGTGTGTCGTAACTGTAAGATCGTGCGTCGCAAAGGAGTATTAAGAGTTATCTGCAGTGCAGAGCCTAAGCATAAGCAGCGTCAAGGCTAAGCTCGCTTAAGTTCACTCTGTTAGATTGGCGTAGGATACGCCGTTGGGGACGTTAACTGTCGTGGCCGGGGAGACCCGCCGCTATTGCAATCAGGCATCATAATCGTTATTATCGCGCACCTTTTTAAGTGGCGGTAGTATCGGCTTGGTGTCGTTAACGTCGCAAAGTCATTCGGTTGGAGTTTTATTGATGGCCCGTATTGCTGGTGTCAACATCCCAGACCATAAACACGCAGTCATATCCTTAACTTACGTTTTTGGAGTTGGTCGTACGCGAGCGCAAAATATTTGCGCTTCTGCCGGTGTTTCTGAGAGCGTTAAAATTAAAGATTTGAGCGAAGATCAAATCGAGTCCCTACGTACTGAAGTAGCCAAGCTTACCGTTGAAGGTGATCTACGCCGTGAAGTTTCCATGAACATTAAGCGATTAATGGATTTGGGTGCTTATCGTGGTTTGCGTCATCGTCGTAACTTGCCAGTTCGTGGTCAGCGCTCAAAAACAAATGCCCGTACCCGTAAAGGCCCTCGCAAGCCTATTAAACGCTAGTAGATTTGTTGAATTCGAATTTAAGTTAGGAAAGTGCTATGGCTAAGCCAAAAAGTACAGCGACTCGTAAAAAGGTCAAAAAGACCGTCGTAGACGGCGTGGCGCACATACACGCGTCATTTAATAACACGATTGTTACCATCACCGATCGCCAAGGCAATACCCTCTCTTGGGCTACTGCTGGTGGATCTGGTTTCCGTGGTTCTCGTAAAAGCACACCGTTTGCTGCTCAGGTAGCTGCAGAGCGCGCTGGTCAAGCGGCTTTAGATTACGGTTTGAAAAACCTAGACGTGGAAGTTAAAGGCCCTGGCCCCGGTCGTGAATCGGCGGTTCGAGCTCTTAACAATGTTGGTTACAAGATCACCAACATCACTGACGTAACGCCGATTCCCCATAACGGCTGTCGTCCACCTAAAAAGCGCCGTGTGTAGGAGGGTAATCAATGGCTCGTTATATTGGACCAACTTGTAAATTAGCCCGCCGTGAAGGTACAGACCTTTTCTTAAAAAGCGGTGCTCGTGCATTAGAATCAAAATGTAAAATAGAAGCTACGCCCGGCCAACATGGCCAGCGTCGTGGTCGTTTATCCGATTACGGTGTGCAGTTGCGTGAAAAACAAAAGGTTCGTCGTACTTACGGCGTACTTGAAAAGCAGTTTCGTGCGTACTATAAAGAAGCTGCTCGTCTCAAAGGCGCTACCGGTTCAAACTTGTTGAGCCTATTAGAGTGTCGTTTAGACAACGTAGTTTACCGTATGGGTTACGGAGCCACTCGCGCTGAGTCGCGCCAGTTGGTATCACATAAGTCCATCACCGTTAATGGCGAGGTTCTGAACATACCGTCGTATCAGGTGAGGGTTGGTGATGTAGTTGCCGTACGTGAAAAGTCAAAGACCCAACTACGTATTCAAAACGCTTTGGGTATCGCTGCACAACGCGGAGATATCGAGTGGGTAGACGTCAACGTTGAGAAAAAAGAAGGTGTGTTCAAGCGCGTCCCAGACCGCGAAGACTTGCCTGCTGAGATCAACGAGAACTTGATCGTCGAGCTTTATTCTAAATAATCCCATTGACCCGTTAACAGGTATGCCTATGCAAACTGCAGTTAATGAATTTTTAACGCCACGTAATATTGATGTAACCGAATTAGGTTCAACGCGTGCGCGCGTTGTACTTGAGCCGTTGGAGCGTGGCTTTGGCCATACATTAGGGAACGCGTTGCGTCGGATTCTGTTGTCCTCTATGCCAGGTTGTGCCATCACCGAAGTCGAGATCGACGGTGTTCAGCATGAGTACAGCGCCATAGAAGGTGTTCAAGAAGATGTTATCGAGATCCTCTTGAACCTTAAGGAAGTCGCTATTGTTATGCACGGCAAAGATACCGCCGTGTTGACATTGAGTAGAAGTGGCCCCGGTGCCGTGACAGCTGGTGATATACAGTTGGATCATGAAGTGGAAGTAAAAAACCCGGAATTGGTTATTGCTAACATCACCAGTGATATCAATTTGAATATGCGTTTGACCGTATCCCGTGGTCGTGGTTACCAGCCAGCGGATGCGCGCTTAGGTGAAGACGATGAAACCCGTGCGATTGGTCGATTACAGTTGGACGCAAGTTTCAGCCCCGTTAAGCGTTTGGCTTACTCTGTAGAAAGTGCGCGTGTTGAACAGCGCACAGACTTGGATAAGCTGGTACTGGATTTAGAAACCAACGGTACTATTGATCCAGAAGAAGCTATTCGTCGTGCTGCGACTATTTTGCAACAACAATTGGCTGTATTTGTCGATTTGGAAGGCGAGAAAGAAGCAGAGCCTGAAAAGAAAGAAGATCAGATCGACCCGGTATTGTTACGTCCAGTGGACGATCTTGAGTTAACTGTGCGCTCTGCCAATTGCTTGAAAGCAGAGAACATATACTACATCGGTGATTTGATCCAGCGTACTGAAGTGGAGTTATTGAAGACGCCTAACTTAGGTAAAAAATCGCTCACTGAAATTAAAGACATCCTAGCCTCACGTGGCTTGTCTTTGGGAATGCGCCTAGAAAATTGGCCACCGGCCAGTTTAAAGGGCAACGAATAATTTAACTATTGGCTAGCCAGTTTATTGCTGAGATAGCAATCGAACAAAGGTATTGAATCATGCGTCATCGTCATAGTGGACGTCAGTTAAACCGAAATAGCTCGCATCGTAAAGCGATGTACCGCAACATGGTTGCTTCTTTGGTGGAGCACGAGCTTATTAAAACCACTTTGCCTAAAGCAAAAGAACTACGTCGTGTAGCGGAGCCTCTTATTACGTTAAGCAAAGAAGACAGCGTCGCTAATCGTCGACTGGCTTTTGACCGCCTTCGTAGTAAGGTGGCAGTGGGTAAACTATTTAATGAGCTGGGCCCCCGTTACGAAGAACGCCCTGGTGGTTACTTACGCATCATGAAGTGTGGGCTTCGCGCAGGTGATAAGGCTCAAATGGCTTACGTAGAATTGGTCGATCGCCCAATTGTTGGCGAAGTAGAAGTTGCCGAAGATCAACAGAGCGCTTCTGAAGAGTAATCTTTCGCCTAAATTCTATGCTAAAGGCCGGGTTCTTCCCGGCTTTTTTGTATCTATAATTTGTTCCAGTTTTAACCTTATGTGGCTGCCCAAATCCGAATGAGTGACACGTTAAAAATCACAGAAATTTTTTATTCGTTGCAAGGCGAAGCCAAAACTGTTGGTTTACCTACGGTTTTTGTGCGTTTAACGGGGTGCCCTTTACGTTGTAACTATTGCGACTCTGAATACGCGTTTTATGGCGGTGAACGAATCAGTATTGACGAAGTATTGCAAAAAGTTGCTTCATATAATGCGCGATATGTGTGCGTATCCGGGGGCGAGCCATTGGCCCAGCCCTCGGTGGTTACCTTGTTGGCTAAGCTTTGCGACCAGGGGTATTCTGTATCCTTAGAAACCAGCGGCGCAATGAAGGTAGACGCAGTAGACCCGAGAGTAAGTATCGTGATGGATATAAAAACCCCGGGTTCTGGCGAAGTTAGTAAAAATCATTTCCCGAATGTAGCGCAGTTAAAACAGAAAGATCAGGTCAAGTTTGTTTTATGCAGCCGCAGTGACTATGACTGGGCTAGCCTAAAACTCAATGAGTTGAATTTAATGTCTAAGGTCGGCGAAATACTCTTTTCGCCGTCATACGAACAATTAGATCCGAAGGCCTTGGCTGATTGGATCGTTCGGGATAATTTACCCGTGCGATTACAAATCCAACTTCATAAACTACTTTGGGGTGATAAACCGGGCGTGTAATCGGTGCTGGTGCATGACTCAGTAGGTAATTCTGTTACTGGTGAAAGACAAATATGTGTTCGACTAAAACGTTAACAAAGGCGGTGATCTTGGTTTCTGGGGGCTTAGATTCCACTACCGTGCTTGCCATCGCCCAAGAGCAGGGGTATGAGTGCCATACCCTAAGTTTTGATTATGGCCAGCGTCATCGCGCCGAATTGAAGGCTGCTGAAGTCACCGCGAAGGCACACGGCAGCGCTTCTCATAAAACCGTTGGGTTAGATCTTGACGTTATTGGCGGGTCTGCACTGACCGATCCGTCTATCGCAGTACCAGAACACGGTGGTGAGGGCATTCCCGTGACATACGTACCTGCGCGCAATACAGTGTTCTTATCCATTGCCCTAGGCTGGGCCGAAGTGCTGGAAGCGCAGGCTATTTTTATCGGTGTAAATGCCGTTGATTATTCGGGCTACCCAGATTGTCGGCCAGAATACATCAGCGCGTTTCAAACGCTTGCCAATCTAGCCACCAGAGCAGGTGTAGAGGGGAATGGGCTAAAAATAAAAACCCCCCTTATTAACCTATCCAAAAATCAAATTATCCAAAAAGGCCTAGCGCTGGGTGTCGACTATGCAGCAACCGTGTCCTGCTATCAAGCAACCGAAGATGGGTTGGCGTGTGGCCGTTGTGATTCTTGCCGATTACGCAAACAAGGGTTTGAGCAAGCAGGCGTTGAGGACCCAACGCGGTATGTCTATGGGGTCTAGCGCCAATTTATAAGTGGTGGCTTGGGCTCCAAGTGTGTGCTACCTCGGCAGTAAGCAACGAGTAGGCCTATACTTCTGATGTACTAAATATGTTTGACACTGACTAAAGGTCGGATTTTTCGTTTCGAGGAGTTTATTTGGGCGTGATTCATCGCTTCAAATTGCCTTTTGTCTGGGCGATTTTTGAACCTCGTATATCATCGATAGCCTGTATTTTGATCAAATGGCCTCAAGTTGCTGTTGGCGTATTTATGGCGCGTTTATTAATAGTACTAACTGTATGATAATTAATCTCAAACTTAAGTGTCGATCATGGCGTCATATCTGAGATTGTTGTCACAAAAAAGAAACCGGTTACATGTGTAAAGACCGGTTTATGGTAAAAGTCTTAGACGTTTTCTCCTAATTAAATTTATGTGTTTTTGGTTGTGCATTTATAAGGGCTGGGGCTCGTTACTCAAATTGCGCGATTTGGAGAGGTTTGAAATACATATGGAATTGGTTTTCAATGTATTTCAACAGTACGGATACCGCTAAAGACGTTAGGAAGACAAATATCTATAAAAATAATATTCGGGTGTCGTGATGCTTGTCTCATCGGTGTTAGCCAAGACGCATTGCGGGAAGTAAAGACAATCAATTAAGTCGGTCCTCCGGTTATGTGTGGTTTTATATCTACGCGTAGTAACGTGCATGCACACGTTTATTCTACGGGCTATAACAAAGTTAACGGCGCTAGTACTAGCAGCGTGCACATTCGGCATACGCCTTTCGCTCGAAACCAAGGGTTTACGCTGATCGAGCTAATGATTGTTATTACAATTGCGGCAATATTATTGGCTGTTGCTGTCCCTTCCTTTGACAACGTTCTAATTCGCAATCGTATCGATAGTATTCAAAGTCAGTTGTCTTCCGCTTTAGCTTTAGCGCGTAGCGAGGCGGCATCCAGAAATAAAGTGATCTCCGTGTGTGCCAGTGATGGGGCTGAAAATTGTGGAGCCTCGTGGAGTAACGGCTGGGTTGTTTTTGTTGACAATAATTTGAATAACGTAAGGGATGTCGGCGAAGAGGCGATAGAGGTTTATAGTCACCCAGACGCATACCAAATTGCTGCCAAAGACGGCGTTGGTAATGCCGTAAATTTTATATCTTATGGTTACCAGGGTTTTGTTAGGGGGTTGAGAGGGCAAGTTTTTACCATCTGTAATCCCGGGCAAGACGACAATTACGCGCGTGCACTTATGGTAAGACCGTCGGGTGCAGTGAGCAAGTCTCATGATGGTAGTGACACCGATAGCATTCACGACAATCCTCTTGGTCCGCCTGGGTCAAATTTGTCATGTACGTAGTGAGAGTTAATTATGAATTTTAAAGCGTGTGGTACAACAGCGGCTATTGGCTCAAACGCACAAACGGGCTCCTCCTTAATTGAGGTGTTGATTTCTTTAACCGTGCTGGCTTTTGGTATTTTGGGTGTGCTTGGAATGCAGGCTAAATCTGTTCAATTTAATCAATCGGCTGGCGTTTATTCTCATGCGGTTCATTTGGCTGGGGATATAGCTGAGCGTATTCGAAGTAATAAAAACGCTGCCAATAATTATGTTGTTGCATCCGCGGGCGCTCCAACGCAGCCACCAACACCAAATTGCAAAGCTAATGCTACTCCCTGCACGCCTGCCCAAATGGCAAGTTGGGATCTATTTAGTTGGCGTACGCAAATAGAAAAGAACCTTCCGTATGGGTTGAGTGAAATAACCCTGGTGAACTTTAACGCACGACAGTATTTAAATGTTGAGCTTAGCTTTGATGATAGCCGCTCGGACGAAGCGCAGCCTACTGCGGTGCAAACGGGGCGTAAATCCTATCAGTTGATGGTGGAGATTTAATATGCGTCGTCAAAGCCCCAATATAAAGTTGGCTGTTCAGCACAAGGGGTTGTCCTTAATTGAATTAATGATCTCCATTTTAATCAGTATGATTATTTTGGCCAGCGTGATTCAAGTAATGCTCACCAGTAAAATCACTTTTTTAGGCCAGGAGGGCATGTCCCTGATCCAAGAAAACTCGCGTTTTGCGTTAGATGTGATTGGGCGAGATATTCAAGCAGCAGGGTTTCAAGGGTGTGCTGGCAGTGGAGCGAATGTGGCCATGGTGGCACAAGTGGACACAGGTTATGAACCTTGGTTGGGATTACTGCCGCTAAAGGGGTATGACGGCGCGATGGGTTCAGCAAATTACCCAGCGCCATACGCTGCGTCTGTTCGAGACATTACTGATGCAGCCGGTGCGGTCCTAGATACTCCGGCAACGGTGATTGTGCGCAAGGCCGAGGGTATATCGCAGGTGTTGCGCTCTCATACAGGTACTGCCCTGACTTTGGCTAATTCTGCGGGGTTTGAAGCGGGGGATTATGTGTCTGTGGTGGCTGGCGACTGTCAGCGGCTTGGTGTAGTTCGGGTGAATAATATTGCGGGCAATAACCTCAACTATAATAATCGGGTTTGTTCTGGCTCTGTGAAACCTAAAGCAGCAACTGACGGCGAAGAAAGTTACGACTGCAGCTCTTTACAGCCAAGTGATGGCACTACTCAAAAATATTTGCCCGGTGCCATGGTACAAAAATATGGTGCTCACGCCTACTTTGTTGGCGAATCTAGTAGCGGTCAACCGGCATTAATGCGTTGGAGCCTATTTGATGGAAGCGTTAGAGCCCTAGAAATTGCAGAAGGGGTAGAAGATATTGAGGTGTTGTATGGGGTGGATGCAAGCGGTGATCGTATTGTTGATACCTATATGGATGCCAAAGCGTTAGATGATGCTGACAATTGGGCTGCTGTGCGTGCAGTGCAAGTAAGCTTGGTGATGCGCTCTAGAGTTGCGAATTTACCCGAGAAACAAGATCAGGATTTATTAGGTAATATTTATTCAGACCGGTTTATGCGCCAATTGGTAAGCGCCACATTTCAACTGCGCAACAGGATATGATTATTATGCCGTGTAATGCCAAAAATCAGCAAGGCGCTACATTAGTGGTTACCTTAATTATCTTATTGGTGGTTTCTTGGTTAGGTATCGCCAGTATGCGCAGTTCTAATTTAGAACTCAAAATGGCCATCAGTTCACGTGACAGGGCCGTGGCTTTTGAGGCTGCGGAATCTGCCCTAGCCACCATTGAGAATAATTTGGCACAAACGCCAATACCTTATACATCTTTTAGCCCAGATTGCGCGAATGGCTTGTGTTTTTCTGGGGATTTTGAAGGTGCGGTAGATAAGGCTGAGTGCATGTTATCTGATGTGAATAACTTGGGTGTAGAGCAGCCTTGGCGCAATATTACAAATTGGCAAGATGCAGCCAAGTACGCAACCATCAACGTGCTGACTAATGCCGGCAATGGCGGTGCAGCCATTCCTGCACAGGTGCGTTATATGGTGGAGTTTATGTGCTTTGTACAAAACGGCTTAGTTATTGTGAAGTCAACCAGCGATACCGTAAATAAGCCCAATTACGTTCCCTTGTATCGTATTACAGTACAAGCCTCTGGTGACGCTAATCGTGGAGCCGTAATGTTGCAGTCAGTTTTTAAAGTTGGTCAGAGCTAAGGGTGATAATCATGATGGCAAAAATAAATCCGCTATTGCGATGTGCTCACCGTTTAGTGATTGTAGGTTTGGTGGCCTTTGGTTTGCATGCGCACGCTCAACAGCAACAAGCATATGTGGCAACGCCGCCGACGTTGGCGCAAGCGTATTCCGACCTTATGTTTATGTTGGCACTGTCGAGTGATCACCAGTTATATTTTGAAGCCTATAACGATTTTGATGATTTAACACCCGGTGATGGTGTTGATGCGCCCACGACTACCTATTCCCCGCACCTTCGGTATGAGGGGTATTTTGACAATCAGCGGTGCTACCTTTATCAATCCGAGGTGTTTACGCCAACTGCCACCGTGCCTGTGGGCGACGCCAGCACTGGCGTTACCAATGCACAATATTGTGGTACCACTGAGTGGAGTGGGAACTTCTTAAACTGGGCCACTATGACGCGTATTGATTTGGTGCGCCACGCGCTTTACGGGGGTTACCGCTCGACAGATACGGTTACTCAAACCATTTTGGAGCGGTCCTATTTACCCAATGATGCGCATAGCTTTGCGAAGTATTACAACGGGGCAGACTTACAAAAATTAACGCCTTATGCCAACCCACAACCTAGTGCTTGTGGTGCTACGGATGCTGCTTGTCGGCTCAGCTCCGGGATTACTTTTTGCAACACCACCAAACACCCCAAAATACATGAATTTCTTTCTCAGGCGTTGAACACAGCCACCAACCCCCCATTAATGCGAGCAGTGGAAGGTAACTATTCTTTGTGGGCCAGTGGTGAGCGCTATCAGTGTTTGGTTGGACCGGATTTTGAAACCCCGGATACCCCTCCGGACTTTGCCGGGGTAAATGTTGAAGTGTTTGATATAGGCAATGAGAGGGCCGGTCAAAACGGCAACATCCCTTCTGAAACTGGCATGTATGCGCACGGCTTTGCGCCAACGGGTATTTTGAAGGATTTTGTTGTGCGTGTTGAAGTCTGTAGTGCCAATGCGCGCACTAATAATAATTGTAAACAGTACGGAGCCAGCTATAAGCCAACCGGAGTGTTACAGGAATACGGAAGCAACGGTAAAGTTAAATTTGGCTTAATGACTGGTGGTTATAACACCACTAAAAGTTTTGGGGTGTTACGCAAAAATGTGGGGGATATCAGCGGGGAGTTTAGCGTTACTGATGGTACCTTTTTAAAGCCAGTCAATTCCTTAATTGGGTCGCTGGATGCATTGCGCATTGTTGATTACCAGTATTATAACAGTGGCGATCAGCAATACAGCGGCACCTACAACTCAAATTGTGAGTGGGGGATGCACGAGTTTAACAATGGTCAGTGTAGAAACTGGGGTAACCCTTTTGCCGAAATATTAACAGAAACCTATCGTTATTACTCTGGTGCTACGGCAAGCCTTGTTACCGCGGACGACTCTGCATTGTTGGGAGGTTTGGGCGTTGAAGCTTGGGCCAGCCCTACAAGTAATATAACGAAGAGTGGTGCTTGCCCCAGTATGAATGTGTTGGGGTTAGATGCCAGTTATAGTAGTTTTGATAGCGATTTTATCAATGTTACTCAAGGGATGAATACTCTAAGTGGTGGCGCTTTAACGCCTCAGTTGCTGGGCATTGGCTCTGGCACAGAGACGTTAACGAGTTTGACCGATGATGTTGGTACTGCACAAGGGCTAGGTACTGGTGATTACTTTGCGGGTAATAGCGGAGCCGATAAGGGAAACGTTTGTATACCTAAAACCATTGCGAATTTGTCAACGGCTTACGGGGTGTGCCCAGAGGCGCCCGGATTGCAAGGGTCCTATTTAGGGGCAGGGCTGGCAAGCTATGTGTACGCCAACGATATTTTAACTAGCGTACCAGATGTTGTTAACACGGTTGAGACTTGGGGTGTGCAGCTGGCCGGTACACAGCCCAATATCAAAGTTAAACATACGTCTGGTTCAGAAGTAACCATTTTACCCGCGTGTCTGAATAAAACTGTTAGAGACCGGTCTTTGGTGATGGGTGTTCCAACGGGGAGTGCTAATTGCGCCATTGTGGATTTTAAACCAGTCAGTGTTACCACTACCGCTGGTAGCTATTTTGTATCTTGGGAAGACTCCGAGCAAGGAGGCGACTACGATACCGATGTAACTGGCATGATTAATTATGAAGTTGTGGGCACTACTTTGAATGTGTATACCCGCGCCGGTTACAACTCCACGGACGACCCCATGGGGTTTGGGTTTGTTATTTCTGGTACGGACAACGATGGTTATTACCTGCCAACGGCGGTGGATGATACTGCGTCAGACCCAGGTGCTGCGGTATTTGAATCTGACCATGATTGTGCCGATAAGGCAAATTGTAGTGACGTTACTGCAGGAGCGTATAACGGCTGGCAAAAAACAACGTTTGGCATTACCGCTTTCGCGTCTGCCGAGTTTTTGCCCACACCTTTAGAATTGGCGGCTAAGCACGGCTCTTCTGACCCCAGTGCGTTTGCAAGGATCACTAAGCCAGGCGCGTTAAAAAGTGCCCTAGAGGCGCCTTTATCAAGTGTTAGTAATCGTGCACGCACAGCGACGTCTGCTTCTGTTAACGCCACGAGTATTGAGGGGGAAGGGTTATTCTTACATACGCTTTACCAACCCACTTTGGAAAATCAAACTCAGAGTATTAATTGGGTATCGAGCCTTGCAGGCTTATTTATTGATGCCCAAGGGCGTGTGCGAGAAGATACTACTCAGGATCAAACATTAACGGCGGCAGATAAAATTATTCACTTTAAGCAGTTGCCGGGCCCCGATGGTGGTACAGGGTTTGATCGTTACTCAGTAGATGCCATTGTAAACGGAGTTCCGAATCCAGATCATGCAAGTTACGAGGGGAACGTTCCCATCGAGGGGTTAAGCCCTCTTTGGGATGCAAGATCAGAGCTTGCCGATCTATCTACCCTCCAAGTGATTAATCAGCGTGCCTATGGCACCACTGCAAGTTCTGGGCGCCATATTCTTACTGCTGTAGATAAACCAAATAGCGGTGTTTATGACGGGCAAATTGTGTCCGATGAGGTAACACCATTTACATTGACTGGCCTAAATGCAGCCAATTCCTCGCTGTTGCCGTTGTTGGATTCAACGGATGCACAACATGGCGAAAATATTTTGCGGTATATCCGTGGTGAAGACATTACCGGTATGCGCTCGCGTACTTTTGATTGGGGTAACGGAGACAAAGTATGGCGCCTGGGAGATATTATTCACTCTACAGCGGCCATTGTTGGGCGGCCTGCCAGTTTCTATGATATTGCTTTTAGTGATGCTACTTATTCGGCGTATAGGTACGCTCAAAGAAATCGTCGGCAGATGGTATATGTTGGTGCTAATGATGGGTTGCTGCATGCATTTAATGCTGGTTTTTTTGATGGTAATACCAACACCTACCGCACGGCGTTAACGGGGTCTAACGTAACAACACATCCGCTAGGGGCTGAGCTTTGGGCCTATGCGCCGCACAATTTACTGCCCCACTTAAAGTGGCTAACACAGACGGATTATGCAAATAATCATGTGTACTTCGTGGATTCAGAGGTGCAAACCTTTGATGTAAATATTTTTACGCCCGATAACACCACTTATGTTGGCGGTTGGGGCACCATTATTGTGGTGGGTATGCGCTTTGGGGGAGGAGACTATGAACTTGACCCTGACGGAGCAGGCCCGAGACCCAATACCACCTTGCGCTCTGCGTATATGATTTTTGATGTGACCGACCCCGAGGCTGAACCCAAATTACTTGGAGAGATTTCTCATGAGGACCTAGGGCACACCATGGGTAAGGTTGCCATTATGAAGCAGCGAACCCCGTCAGCCACTGATGGCACATTTACGTCGCCTTCGGAAAACAAGTGGTCTTTGGTGTTCGGCTCTGGCCCTCAGGGGGGGGATGGTATTCGCGAAGGTATAAGCGATCGGCCTGCAAAACTGTTTACTCTTGATTTAAATGATTTGCAGTCTGGCACTGTAGATCTGCAAGCGCAGTTAGTGGATGCTGCCGGTGCTCAAAGCTATGTTGGGGCCGTGACAGTGACCGATTGGGACTCTGACTTTACTGACGATATGGTCTACTTTGGTTTGGTGGGGGATGGTGTGACCAAGCGTGGAGAGTTAAAGCAAGCTAAGATTAATACAAACAACGGAGTTTTAGCCTTAGGTAATGCCTCCAGGTTACTTACCGGTGTAGGGACCGACCTCCCCTTTAGTAACCCCCCTGTTACAGCACGTGACCAAGAGGGTACCTATTGGTTGTTTACTGGTTCAGGCCGGTTTTTAACGCAGGCAGATTTGAGTTCGCAAGAACAAAACGCTTATTTTGGTATTAAGGTGAATGACGCGAAAAACGACGGTGGGTGGTTAGAATCTTCCGGCATTAATATTAACAGCTTGAAAAATGTTGCCGATGTAAAAGTGTACAAAAGTGCTTTAGGCGGCACTTACGTGGCCGACCCAGCGAACCCTACGGACAATAGTATTGATCAGTATCTTACTAATGTTGCGGCTAATTCGGGTTGGTATCGACCATTGAATTCTGCCTCGCAAACGCAATTTACCCGCTCCGCTTTAAGCGGGACTACACTGGTTTATAACGCGTTTGACCCTATAGGGGGTACTACAGCTTTAAGCTGTAAGTCCGGTGGGAAGTCCAGTATTTATATTTTGGATATGTTTACAGGCTTGGGCCAATATAGATTAGAAAACGCCTTTACATCATCAAACGATACAGTAACCAGCGATAATGAAGTCTATGAATTGGTCGACCCTGTTGGTGCCGAGATAGACGACGTGTTGTCCGACCCGGTGGTGAATGAGTCTGGTGTAATCTTTAAAGGTGCCGATGGCAGTATGGCTGGCGAGGAGATAAAAGAGGGCGGCACGGGCCCCCAGCGGCGAGCATGGCGCGAAATTTCCATTGAAGAATTACGCTAAAAAGGGGCGAATGTGAAACTGTCTAAGGGTTTTTCATTAATTGAACTGATGAT
>CAYZQH010000026.1:0-20536 GCA_964480055.1 uncultured Cellvibrionaceae bacterium | reverse complement strand
GCAAAACAATTTTGCAGCTGGCAAAAAACCTTAACCCCAGAGCTTTCAAATATTCGTATATGTGTGTTTGCTGCGGACCACGGTATTGTGGCGCAGGGTGTTACGCCTTACCCTCAAGCAGTAACTGGCCAAATGGTGGCAAATTTTGCGAACGGTGGAGCAGCAATTTGCGTATTGGCAAAACAAATAAAAGCGACGATGACCGTTGTGGATGTTGGGGTCAATGGGCCTGTAAGCCCAGGAGTTGAAAACGAAAAATTATTACCTGGTACCAATGATATTTTTGTAGAGCCCGCGATGACTCAAACAGTCGCATTAAAAGCGCTTGAGGTGGGTAAGAAATATGCGCTACTAAAGGCTGGCGACAAACCATCCCAACTAAATGTTGGCGGGGAAATGGGTATAGGGAATTCCACTATTGCGTCTGTACTTTATGCGGCACAGTTGAGTCTGACTGCTGATGAGGTGGCCGGCCCAGGTACTGGCTTAGATGTTGAAGGTGTGACCCAAAAAGCGCAAATCATTGCTCAAATTTTGAAAGTGCATAAAGTACGTGAACTTACACCATGGCAGCGATTGATCACTTTAGGCGGAATTGAAATTATCGCATTGGTTGGGTTTTATTTGGCTTCGGCGAAGGCGGGTATCCCGTGCGTGGTTGACGGGTTTATCGCTGGGGCCGCGGCCATGATGGCTATGGTATTAAACCCGGCAGTCAAGCCTTGGTTAATATTTTCCCATTGCTCTGCGGAGCCTGCCCACCAAAAAATAATGGCGCTTTTAGGTGTTGTGCCATTGGTAGACTTTAAAATGCGGCTGGGAGAAGGTAGCGGTGCAGCCTTGGTGGTACCGATATTACAAAGTGCATTGGCGCTACACAATAATATGGCAACCTTTGACAGTGCAGGCGTTAGTCAAGCGTAAGTGACTTAAAGTCTTGAAGCGGGGCGGGTATGTATTCAGTTGAGTTAGATGTATTGCGCCACGGAGAATGTGAGGGCGGTAGAATATTTAGAGGCAGCACGGATGTTAGTTTAAGCGATGTGGGCTGGCAGCAAATGGAAAAATCTGTCGCTTTAGCGAACAGCGCGTGGGATGCGATTGTTACTTCACCCTTACAGCGATGTAGTGCATTTGCAACTCGGTTAGGTGGCCAACTGAATATTCCGGTAGTTGTTCAACCTTTGATAAAAGAAATGAACTTTGGAGATTGGGAGGGGCGTGAAGTGAGTGAAATCAGTGCGCGTTATCCAGAAGTCATGACTGCGTGGACGACCAACCCGGTAAAAAACTTCCCCCCCAATAGCGAACCTTTTCAAAACTTCAGTCAGCGTATTGAGCTGGCCTTGGAGCAAAGCCTTAAACAATATCAAAATAAAAAAATACTGTGGGTAGCTCATGGCGGCGTGATGCGTGTGCTATTGAGCCACTGCGTCTGCGGGCACTTTAATCAAATAAATACTTGGCATGTGCCCTATGGGTGTCTATCGCGGCTAGCGTTTTACCATACTTCAGAATTTAGACGCTGGCAGATGTTGGCGCATAACCTAGCGGGTTAACAGAGTGCTGTCAAAACTACGTGATCAATGCCAAGCTTTTTTTTGGGCGTTTACGTTTTTAACGCGATTGCCAATTCCTAAGGCGGTTTTACGTAACCCATCGCCGTTGATTGCTTCGCGGGCCGTATTTTATTTCCCCTGGGTGGGGCTACTTATTGGAGCGTTGTTAAATGTTGGTAGTGCGGCGTTTGGGTATGTGTTCCCTGCTGGAATGCAGGCTGTGTTGTGCTTGGTGCTTTGGGTATACATTACTGGTGCGTTACACCTAGACGGTCTTGCCGACAGTTTTGATGCTATGGCTGCATTGCATAAACCCCGTGTAGATGTTTTGAAAGTACTGAGTGACCCTGCGCTTGGTGTGATGGGCGGTGTTGCGATGTTGTTACTTTCAGCGGTAAAAGTTGTAGCTTTATATTATTTATTGGCAGAAGGGGAGTTGTGGGCATTAATTTTACCGCCCATGGTGGCGCGTTTATTAGTACCGTTATTTATGTTAACAACCCCTTGCGCTAAAGCCAACGGTTTGGCAGTGAGCTTTAGTGCCACTTCTAACACCGAAGGCGCAACCGCTCACGAAGCAGGTAAGCTTGATACTCACAATAAGTTACAGCGTTGGGCTCAATGGGTGTTTAGCAGCGGTGTAATGTGTGCGTTAAGCGTTTCTATTGTGGGTGTTGCCCTAACTGGGTTGATAGGGCTTTTGGCGACCGTGTCATTAGTCGTTTGGCGGCGTGTGTGGTTACGCATTTTAGGTGGGTATGTGGGGGACAACTTGGGTGCATTGATTGAATTGCTAGAGGCCTTGGTGTTATGTGTGCTGGTTGCAGTATTGGTGGGTAAGTGAAGGTTTACAAAAAAAAATTAACGATAAAAATGCACTGCGGAGTGTGGGTGAGGTCGTTTATTGCTATATGGCGTTCGACTGTATTAGCATTTTTATCCATAGCGATAATATTTGTTTTTACGAGTAGTGTTTCGTCGTCAGCATATGCAGATATTAAAGTTAAAGATTATTTGAATCGCCTTGTGGTGCTTAAAAAACCCGCCAAACGCATAGTGGCGTTAGCCCCACATATTGTGGAAAATTTATTTTCTGCCGGTGCCGGGCATACCTTAGTTGGGGTTGTGGACTATAGCGATTACCCTGCTCAAGCACTTAAAATCCCCCGTATTGGCGCTATTAGTGCGTTCAGTGTAGAAAAAATTGTGGCGTTAAACCCGGATCTTGTTATTGTTTGGATGAGTGGCGGCGGGGGGAAAGTCTTACCCCAATTGGAGGCCCTAGGCATAACCACCTACGCCAACGACCCACATACGTTGGAGGATGTGGCTCGGTCTATCACTGATTACGGCAAGCTAACCAATGCAGAAGCGGTGGCCACTCAAACGGCGGCTCAATTTGACAAAAAACTCGCGCTGCTGAGGCAGAAATATGGAAAATTGAGCCCCGTGAGTGTGTTATATCAAGTGTGGTATCAGCCGCTGCAAACACTGAATGACCAGCATATTATTAGTGATGTCATTCGCCTGTGTGGTGGTGTGAATATTTTCGGTGACGCGCTCACCTTGGCCCCCAAGATTGGTATTGAATCTGTCATTGAGCGTGACCCACAGGTAATCATTGCCAGTGGAATGGGCCAAGCGCGGCCCGACTGGTTGAATAACTGGAAGCAGTGGCCCGGCTTAAAAGCGGTAAAAAATCAGCACCTGTACTTTGTGTCCCCCAATATTATACAAAGGCATACCGTTAGAATTTTAGACGGTGCGGCGTTGATGTGTCAGCGTATTAATCAGGCGCGTTTAAAGCTGGTGAGTACCCAGCGCCCTCCACACTAGCGCCGTAACAGTACATTTTCCTTTACAATAGGGCTGTTTTATTAGGCCCTTATCTTTTATGTCTAACTTTCATCGATTTATTACTGCGCATGCTTGCAACACTTTGCATATAGGCGTGCAGATGATATTTATTGCGTGGCTTGCAGTAGGTTTACTGAAACTGCAGCCAGCGCAGGTAGGCTGGGTGCAAAGTGCGGTGCTTTTACCCAATATATTGGTGTTGTTGTGGGTAGGGCGCTGGGTGGACTCTTCAAACCCTGTCAAACTGGCTGCCTTGGCAAATGTGCTTTTGGTGCTTGTGCATATGGGGTTTTTGCTCAGTGTGCTGCATATGGGGGTACAGCTTCAAGCGTTAATGATATATGCCGTTGCCTTGGGTGCATTAAATGCCTTAATACAGAATGCGCGTGAGGCATTGGTGGGTGCGCTAAGCGCTCCGCACCATTTACAAAAATCCGTTTCTACCGTTACTTTTGTTCAGTTTGCCTGCCAGGCCGGTGGTGTTGGTGTGGCAGCGGGGACCGAGTGGTTTGGTGTGGAGCTTCTAATTGGCCTGCAAATGGCCTTGTGCGTGGTCGCGGCGGGGTTTTATATGAGCTTTCACGCTGAGATTAACACCGCAACGCCCGGCCCTGCGGTAAAAATACTGGCTAACCCCATGTTGCGCTCGGTGGTAGCCATAGTGGCCTTTAATGGGTTAATGCACTTGGGTATGTTTGTGGTGCTTCTGCCTTTATTGGCTGTGCATTACTTGGGGTACAGTGTTTCGTCTTATGCATTTTTGCAGCTGGTGTTTATAGCTGGCTCTATGGTGGTGAGTTTAAAATTGATGTACAGCGCTCCGGTAGAAAAACCCGGCCAGCATATGGTGTTTGCGCTTTTGTACTCGGGAGTCATTGGTTTGGCATTGTCTGCAGGCCCAACGCCTTTTGGTTTATATGCACTGATATTTTGCTGGGGTGCGGTTGCCGGTAGCTCTGCAAACCATTGTCGAGTCATTGTTCAGCAGTTAACACCCGGCGCCAGCCGCGGGCGTGTAATGGCTGTATACCAAGTGGCGTTATTCGGTGCTGCGCCTATTGGCGCGTTACTTGGCGGGTACCTTGTGCAAATCGGGGGTATCCACTTGCCGTTAACTGTTATCAGCTATAGCAGTATTGGGTTGTTTGTCGTATTTCTATTAGACAAAGCGGTATGGCAGTATGCCTCCGGGGAGCCTTCAAACAAAGCGCTTTAACACCCCTGCATTGTTAAGGGTGCCCACTAAATATTGTATGCCCTAAGGTTGATTGGGGCATGTAAATGACTCGGGTAAAATTTCAAACTACGTATAAATGCGCCCGTACAGGGTGTTAAATCACCTCTCTAAATGCCACCAAACTAGCAGCAATACTCACATTTAAGGACTCTACTTCTCGGCTCATGGGGATCTTTACCGTGGTGTTGCAAAGCTTTTGCACTTCTTTTGATAGGCCATGTGTTTCATTGCCCATCACAAATATTTTGCGTTGCCTGCCACTGTATTTTGATAGGTTGATGGCGTTGCTGGTTGCTGCTACTCCTACAATATCTGTGTCATAACCTTTAAGTGATTCGAGTGTTCTTGATAGAGATTCACAGCGGATAACCTTAGCTTTAAATAAAGTACCGGCACTGGCTTTGATGACCAAGGCGTCGAGTTTGGCGCAACCTTTGGCGGGTAATAGTAACCCAGTCATAGGAGACGCGCATACCGAGCGAATAATCATCCCCACGTTTTGAGGGTTGGTTACACCATCAAGTGCCATAAGCTCAAATGTAGCGGGTAGGGTATTGATAAATGCTTCGTCAGGTAAAAAACCGTGGCACTCAATATCTAAAGCCACACCTTGGTCTTGCTTTTTGTTTTTTGATATACGAGCGAGTGCATCGCGAGAATGATGAGTAATGGGCGTGCTTTTGGCTTGCGCGTAACGCTGTATTTCACTCAGTATGGCGGACTTTTGATTGGTGTCTGCAAGGTGTAGCTTGTAAGGAGTAACGCTGTCATCTTGCAGTGCTTCAAGTACAGGCTTGCGACCGAAGATGGTGAGTATCCGACTGAGCTGTTGTTTTTTTGCAAGGTATTCTGGGCTGTCTGTAGGCATGGTGTTGGCGAAGTAATTAGAAGCGCGGCAGTGGTTCAGTTAGAAGGTTCAATGCCGTGTTTTGCACAGCATTGATTGTGAACCGAAGTTTACAGGGTTTTTATGGGCTATATAGAGTTGTTATTGGTGTAGATAGCAATCTTCACTGTTTTCTAACAAGGCGCGCAATATGGCGCTTCTAGAGATTAACCCCACGAGTTTGCCATTTTCCACTACTGGGTAGTTTTTGGGAGGCTTTTTGGCCATGGTCTCGGCTATCTCCAGTATGGAGGTGTCTGGCGAAACGGTCAGTACCTCTGTCTTCATTACTTCTGTGACAGCCGGTGAATCCTCGCAGTAGAACGCGTCGTTGAGCATAGCTTTAATGCAGTCTTGCTCAGATACAAACCCAACAAGGTTTTTAGCTTCATCTACCACCGGCGCACCCAATATCTTTGCGTTAATTAACGAGGCGACAACATCTCTAATGGCAGTGGCTTTAGCGACGGCGTGGGGGTCATGGTCCATGTAGTCTTTTACTAGTATCGAATGCATTGTTGCTACTCCTGTGTTGGTTTGGTACAGCGAGCAGTGAAGGAGCGGGAGCTTAAAAATAAGTAACTGACCCCAGCTCTAAAACACCGACTTTACCTTGGCAGCCTTTAAGGTAGAGGCATTGCTTCTGTGAGTTTACTATCTAAAGTGCTGGTAGATACTAGGGATTTAGATCAATTCTGAATATGCAGCCGCTAATATATAATTAATTACAATTTAGGGTGGGCTAAAATTGTAACAAAATCAATTTAATACGGATTAAATTTATGGCTGCATGTTAGGTTTATGAATGGTGTTTTTGACACATTGTTAGGTAGGCTTGAATGGCCTTGGGTAACCCAAGTTGAATAGCGTCAACGGTTAGTGCATGCCCAATGGAAACCTCTAAAAGCCCTGGTAAGCTACAAAAATTGTCTAGGTTATCTAGGTTTAAGTCATGCCCGGCGTTCACGCCCACACCCAGTGTGTAAGCATGTTGGGCGGCTGCTTGGTATTGCTTTAGCAAGGCTGTGCCTTTGTCAGTGCCGTGCTGCCACGCATAAGGGCCGGTGTAAAGCTCCACTCGGTCTGCTCCAATTTCTTTCGCCAAACCTATCTGTTGAACGTCTGGGTCCATAAACAAGCTTACCCGAACCCCCCAAGTCTTAAGTTGCTTTATGATTGGACGCAGTGTGTCTGCACTTTGAGTAAGGTCAAAACCGTGGTCCGAGGTGAGCTGAGAGCTGCTGTCTGGCACCAGGGTACACTGGTGCGGACGAGTTTCATCGGCTAACGCAAGTAAACCTGGATATGTACCCTCGGCGGGGGCAAACGGGTTGCCCTCTATGTTGAGTTCAGTGTGAGGATATTGCTGAATAAGCTTAGAGAGCGCACGAACATCATCGGGTCGAACATGGCGTTGGTCTGGCCGCGGGTGTACGGTCAAGCCTTGAACCCCAAGCTCTAATATTTGCTTTCCGTGAGCGATAACATCAGGGTAATTTCCCTCCCGGGAGTTTCTGAGTAGTGCTATTTTATTGAGGTTAACCGAAAGCGCTATTGCCATTTATTGCGCCTTTTTTGTTGTAGGTTCTGTTTTGGCCTCTTGCGCTTTTTCGGGTTCTTTAGCAGCGGTTTTTGCTTCGGGTTCGGCTTTTGGTATTACCGACGCTTTGGTGATAGTGACTGGCTTATTGGGGGCGTTTGAAAATCTCCCAGCGTGCTTACCTTGGGGGGCGTTGGCAATACTGTCAACCACATCCATACCCGATACGACAGCACCAAACACTGCGTAGCCTGGGCGAGCAGGCGTCCAATTTAAGCTAATGTTATCAATCAGGTTAATAAAAAACTGAGTGGTTGCGCTGTCTGGGTCGTTGGTTCTGGCCATTGAAAGGGTTCCGCGCCGGTTTTTTAGCTTAGCGTTAGACTCGTTGATGATAGGCGCGTTGGTTGTGCGGCGCTCGTGCTTGGCATCAAACCCGCCGCCTTGAATCACAAAGCCGGGAATTACACGGTGAAATATGATGCCGTCATAAAAGCCGTTGTTCACATAGTCAAGAAAGTTTTTTGCGGTTACTGGCGCTAGCTCTTCGTACACTTCAATAACAATATCCCCTTCACTGGTTGACATTAATACTTGAGTTTTTTCGGCAGCGGCTTGGGTTTTTGTTGGGGCTTCGATTTTTTGCGGTTCTGCAAATAACGAAGCGCTTGCAAGAAATAGGGTGCAGAGCAGAGCGGATTGGATCAATAGTTTCATGGCGGGGAACCTTGTATTGTGCACATTAATTTGAAAGTTGTTAAAAAGTGTTTGGTTGCCGGAGGTTCAACCCTATACAAGTGTGAATCTACACATCAATAGGGCTGACATTGCTAGCCTTATAAGCAAAAACGGTAGGGTTTTTAGAGGTGTTAATTCGCCCACTCGCCATTACGTTTTGCTGGCTTTAATGCGGGAACGATCAACATCAAAAACATTCCCAAAATGATAAGCCCTGCGCCAAATAACCACTGGTTTACGGTTTTGTCAGATTTTAGCCGGTCGTTTTCGGCTATAACCGAGTCATAGTCAGTTTTTAATACTTCATGGTTGGCTAATAGTTCCTTATAGCGGTGGCTCAGGTTAACTGCGTCGGCCGACAAAGTTTTTAAGGTTCTTAACTCTTCGCTGACTTTGTTGTGATCTTTTTGGGTTGTATCAGATTGTTTACTCAGCAACGAGTGGGCTTGGCGTAGCTCTTTGAGTTGTTGCTCTACCTGGCTAAGTTGTTTCTTTGCCGAGGTCATTTCTTCTACCGCGGTTGACAGGCGCAGCTTGGCTGTAGGTGTAGATTTTAAATATTGCTTTCTAATCCAACCTTCTAGCCCGGAAGGGGTGCGCACCTTAGCCCAGTCTAGATCCTTTGGCTGCTCTAGAATGGTCATTTGGGTGCCGCTTCTAATAGTCGAATGGATAATGCGGTATTGGTTACCAGCGCCGCTGCGCATAGGCACATATAGCATGTCGGTAACATATTGGGTTTCGCACGCTGCCCAGTCGGCAAGACACAAGATAGAGCAAAGCAGTAGAAATTTTTTGAACTTAAACATTGTTATGGCAGTACTTTTTTAAAGGGTTTAACAGTTACGGTTTTGTATACGCCAGCGCTAACGTAGGGGTCTAGGTCTGCCCATTGCTGGGCTTGCTGTAAAGACTCAAACTGTGCGATGACCAAACTCCCAGTAAAACCTGCCTCACCGGGCTCGGAGGTGTCTGCGGCTGGATGTGGGCCTGCAACAAGAAGCCTGCCTTCGGTATTTAGGGCGTTTAAGCGGTCAATATGAGCGGGGCGAGCCTGCTTTCTAAGCGGTAAGCTATTATCTACATCTTCACTTAGGATGGCGTAGTACATGAGAAATCCTTACTGGAGACTTAAGTATTATGCATTGGGTTTGGGTTCGGGGTGAATCAAAATGTCATCCCAGGTTAAGTGAGTTAGATTTGTAATGCTGCGAAACAAATACATGGCCGCGCCAATTAAGACCAGCATGGATGGGATGGTAATAACAGGAAAGCTTAACACGGTCATTTTACCCAGCTCCGCGTTGTAGGCCTCGGTGCCAGGAGGGCTTACTAAGACCACTTTAGCCAAAATATAATTCAGCGCAGAAGACAAGAAAAATGATGCCGCTAGCATGTAGCTGGCGTAAAGAAGCGTGCGCTCAAATGCGTTGACGTTACCCGATTGTTCGAGCGCGTCTTGGACTTTAGCCACTTGCATAATCCGCTCATTGTATAAAAATGTACGTACAAGTGGGAATTTAGTAAAAGTGGACCCAAGGCAGACCAACCCGATAATGCCAGGGATTGCCGCTTCTTTGATGGCGATATATTCCGGGGGGAGCTTGAGTAAGCTCATGCCGCCGGTTAAAACCACGCTGATGACCCCCAGAATAGAAAAAATATTGGGTTTTCGGGTTTGTATAAAATCATAGATACCGTAGCCAATGGGAAAGGACAGCGCAACGATAATACCCAATGTAGGGCCAAGATATTGTTCGCTACTGCCTTTGGTAAGAATGACCGTAGGGATGATGATATTGAGCAGTAAATTGGCCCATATATTTTCTTGTCGCTGAGGGGGGGCTGTGGCTTGTTCGTTCATATATTCTCTTTAGTTATACAACGTGGGTTATACAGCGTGACTAATTCTGTGTTTCAAGGCCGTGGGCCACGTATATTTATAGTACGTTGCCAGAGTCTATGTTGCTCGGCAACTGCTAATGCCTCTTCGGCGGGTTGTTAATTCAATGTGCGGCATTGGTGTTTTAGTGTATCTTCCTGTGTTCTCGGTGTTTAGGCGCCGGGTTAACAGTATATTTGCGTGTTACTCTGCCGAGCGCGCTGTTTAGGATTGTACAATTTGGGAGCAACAAGTGTTTCTTTACGACCTACATTGCCACAGCACCGCGTCGGACGGTATTTTAAGCCCTGAATCGCTGGTGTCGAGAGCCAAAGCGCAAGGAGTCACTCATTTGGCTCTAACCGACCACGATACCATCAGCGGTTTGGACACAGCCAGTGCAGTGGCGAAAGATGAAGGCATTACTTTTATTCCCGGTATTGAGCTTTCAACCGAGTGGTCTGGTGTGGGTGTTCATATTGTGGGTTTAAACGTGGGGACGTCTAGCTGTGTGCTTACGGATGCCGTTGAAGCGCAAACCCAAGCTCGCCATGCGCGTGCCGAAGAGATAGCGCGCCGCCTGCAAAAAGAAGGTTTTCACGGTGTGCTCGAGGGCGCCAAGCAGTATGCTAATGGTGGCGCTATTGGCCGCCCACATATAGCACGGTATTTGATTGAAAAAAACATAGTAAAGGATATGGGGCAGGCGTTCAAAAAGTACTTGGGGGCAGGCAAAATTGGGGATGTAAAGCAAACTTGGTTATCTCTAGAGGCGGTTGTTGCAGCCATTGCGGAGTCCGGTGGCGTGGCGGTTTTGGCGCACCCTTTAAAGTACAAAATGACATTGAGCAAGTTACGGTTGTTGGTGTCGAGTTTTAAGGCTGTAGGCGGCCTAGCTATTGAGGTGGTCTCCGGTAAGCAAACGCTCAATCAAACGCAGTCGATGGCATCTTTGGCTAAGCGGTTTGAGCTTGCGGCTTCCTGTGGGAGCGACTTTCACTCCCCTGAAAATGGCTGGCAAGAGCTTGGGCGTTATTCAGCGCTACCGAGTTCAGTTGTGCCGGTGTGGTCATTACCACAATGGCAACTGCCGAAAGAGTGACCGTTAAGCCCGTGTAGGCTACCTGGGGTTATGCACAGAGGTGTATAGGCGTTTACAATGTAACTGTGCAGCAACACATGGGCTTGGCACGCAGGCATTTATACGCGAATATCAAAGAATCAATTAAGGATTTGTAGTGGCGCAGTTTTTAACCGTTCACCCAGATAACCCCCAGGCCCGCCTCATTAATCAAGCGGTTGAGGTGTTGCAGCGCGGCGGCCTTATTGTTTATCCCACAGATTCTGCATACGCGTTAGGGTGTCATATTGGCGATAAAATGGCGTTGGATCGTATCCGGGCTATTCGCCAGCTGGATAAGCATCATAATTTTACATTGATGTGTCGTGATTTATCAGAGCTTGCAACCTATGCCAAAGTAGACAACGCCGCCTTCCGTTTAATTAAGCGGCATACTCCAGGGCCCTTTACCTTTTTACTGGATGCCACCAGTGAGGTTCCACGGCGCTTGATGCACCCCAAGCGCAAAACCATTGGCATGCGGGTACCCAACAACAATATCGCCCTTGAGTTAATGGCGTCGCTTGGTGAGCCATTAATGAGCAGTTCATTGATTTTACCTGGAGACGATTTACCGCTGACCGACCCATATTATATTAAAGATGTGTTGGAGCATCAGGTGGAGCTCATTGTTGATGGCGGGTTCTGTGGCTTGGAGCCCACTACGGTTGTGGATATGACGGGCGATAAAATTGATGTTATTCGTCAAGGCTGTGGTGAATTAGAGTTATATTAGGTATTAAAAACAATAATTTAAGCGTTAAAGTTAAAGTCATTTATGGTTTTTCTTTATATCATCTCACCAAAAGCTCTTATGGTGGCGCCTAAGTCTTTGAGCAGTGCATTTCACGTGCGACCCCGGCTATAATGGTGGGCTTGTTTTTTTGTAAGTAAATGCCCCGGGGGCTGAATTGTCCGACGTTGAGTCACTAGAAGCCGAAGAGCTCGAAGCAGAACCTTCGCAAGAGCAGACTGCAATGCCTGCTCAGTCTGAGATGCCCTTTGCCATCGTTCACGGTGAGGCGTATACCGAAGTCCCCAAAGATTTGTACATACCGCCTGATGCGCTTGAGGTGATCTTAGAGTCTTTTGAAGGCCCGTTAGATTTACTCCTGTATTTAATCCGTCGTCAAAACTTGAATATTTTAGACGTTGATGTGTCTGAAATTACCAAGCAGTACGTGGCTTATGTTGAGCTGATGGATGCCATGAAATTTGAGTTGGCGGCGGAATACCTTGTGATGGCGGCCATGTTGGCGGAGATAAAATCCCGCATGCTGTTGCCGCGTAGCGCCGAAGCTGACGACGAAGAGGAAGACGACCCTAGAGCCACGCTTATCCGCCGTTTGCAAGAGTACGAGCGCTTTAAGCAAGCAGCAGAGAATCTAGATGAAGCGCCTCGGGAGTACCGGGATTTTCATGTGGGTAGTGCTCAAGCCCCCGATAGAAACCTCACTCGCCCAGACCCCGAAGTTGATTTAAAAGAGCTGCTAATCGCGCTTTCTGAAGTGTTGCGGCGGGCAGATATGTTTGAAAGCCACCACGTGGAAAAAGAAAAACTCTCTACGCGTGAGCGTATGGGCCAGGTGCTGGATCAACTACGTGGGCGTCCGTTTGCGCCATTTGTGAGTCTGTTCAAGGAGTCAGAGGGGCGCCTTGGCGTGGTTGTGACTTTTTTAGCGGTGTTGGAATTGATCAAAGAGTCTCTAGTAGAGATTGTTCAAACGGATGACTTTGGCCCTATTCATGTCAAAGCCCGTGCAGCTGTGGATACCGAATAATTATGACTGATACTTCCTCTATTCAGCGTATTTTGGAAGGGGCGCTACTTGCCGCTGGAGAAGCGTTAAGTGTTGATCGCCTTCTACAATTGTTCGCTGATGATGCACCACCTGAAAAATCTGAAATTATTAGTGCATTGCAAGTAATACAGGCTTCTCACCAGGGGCGCGGCTTTGAGCTTGTTGAGGTGGCAAGTGGTTGGCGCTTTCAAGTGTGTGCTGATTTGGCCCCTTGGGTGAATCGCCTCTGGGAAGAGAAGCCGCAAAAGTATTCGCGTGCATTGCTAGAGACGCTCTCTTTGATTGCGTATCGTCAGCCGTTAACGCGCGGTGACATAGAAGAAGTGCGTGGCGTGGCGGTGAGTTCGCACATTATTAAAACCTTGGCCGAGCGCGAATGGATCAAGGTGGTGGGGCACCGTGATGTACCCGGGCGGCCCTCTTTGTATGCCACCACACGGCAGTTTTTAGATTACTTTGGGTTAAAGAGCCTAGAGGAGCTGCCGTCTCTTGGGGAATTGCAAGATATTGAAAACCTCAATGCCGATTTAAACCTTGAAGGGTTATCTGAGGCTGAAGAGAAGGATCAAATATTAGAGGCTAAAGAAGACGGTGACGGCGCGCCTTCCGAAGAGGGGGCAGAGGCACCTACGGAAGAGCCGGTAACCATCGAGCAGGCCCAGGTGTCTGTAGCGCAAGAGGAGATGATCGAGGAGCTTACGCCGTCAGAAAGCGCAGAGCTAGACGGTATTGCGAACGAGCAAGGAGACACTAATGAAGAGCCCGCTTTAGCAGAAGAAGGTTTGGCCGAAAGTAACGCAGAGAGTGAAGAGCTCGTACCCGAGATGCCAAAATTACAAGATTAACTGGTTAAAAATGTGCGTTTCTGGGTGGGCACTAACTACAATATTCAGCCGGTTGTGTGTTTGTATTGTGCAAATCTCAACTCAACAGTTTTAGAGACGGTATGAACGAAAAACTACAAAAAGTAATGGCCGCAGAAGGGCTTGGGTCGCGCCGAGAAATGGAGCGCCTAATAGACGCAGGACAAGTGCGTGTGAATGGGAGCGTGGCTAAGCTGGGTGAGCGTGTCAGTGCCGGGGACCGAGTGGAGCTGGGTAACAGCCGGTTTGTAGTGCCAGAGGCGGCCCAAAAAGAAATTCGAGTTCTTTTATATAACAAACCCGAAGGCGAAATTTGTAGTCACAAAGACCCAGAGGGACGACGTTCAGTGTTCGACCGCCTGCCCAGTGTAAGGTCTGGGCGGTGGATTTCCATAGGTCGCTTGGATTTCAATACCAGTGGATTGTTGTTGTTTACTGATAACGGCGAGCTGGCCAATCGTCTGATGCACCCCTCTTATAATATTGATCGAGAGTATTTGGTGCGTCTTCAAGGGGATGTCACTGAAGAGATCATTGAGCAATTAACAGAAGGCGTTTTACTAGAAGACGGTGTAGCCAAGTTTACAGATATAAAAGAAGGTGGCGGGAAGGAAAAGTCCAGTAATCGTTGGTATTACTGCTCGTTGATGGAGGGTAAGAATCGCGAGGTGCGTCGCTTGTGGGAGTCTCAAGAGCTTCGGGTTAGTCGGCTGAAACGTGTGCGTTATGGGCCTATTTTTATCCCGTCATTTGTGCGTCAAGGGCAATGGGTAGAATTAGAAGATAAGGATATTGCGGTTCTGTGTAAGACGGTAGATTTGCCTGTGCCCCCCAAACGCAAGCTGAGCAAATCCCAGTTAGGTGCCAAGCAAAGGCAAGAGAAACGGATGCGTAAAGCGGGTGCAAAAAATAAAAAGGCCAATAAACTTGGTCGTCGCTAGTTTTTTGATGGTCGGTCAGCCAGTTTCTAGCTGCGTATTAGTTGGTGTTTGAATTAAAGCTTTTTCGCTGACGACACAGTTTCTTCCTTGTGATTTAGCCATATATAAAGCTTGATCTGCGCGATGGATGAGCTCGTTTCTCGTATCTTCTTGTGCATTACTGCTGACACCAATGCTGATGGTGACAGGAATAACCCGGCCTTCAAACTTTGATTGCATATCAGCCACGGCGACCCTCAAACGATCGGCAATCACCATGGCCGCTTGATGCCGAGTTTCATTCAGTACAACCACAAATTCCTCGCCTCCAAACCGAAAGGTTTGGTCGGTTTGACGTAGCGTCTCTGAAATTGTTTTTGCGACTTGGTAAATAACGGTGTCGCCAAAGTGGTGGCCGGCGGAGTCATTTACCTGTTTGAAGTGGTCAATATCCAATACCAGTAGCGATAGTGCTTTACCGGTACGTGCACTGAGCTGTAATTCGCGCTTTAACGTCAACTCCATTGCGGCCCGATTACCCACTTGTGTTAAGGGGTCACGCAAGGAGTTTTCCAGCGCTTCTCGGTACAGTAGGGCGTTCCTCAGCGGGTAAACTAATAACCCTACCAGCGACTCTAATTTCTCTAAGTCAGGCTTAGAAAACTTTTTAGTGCGTGTAAACGTTATTCGTCCGAGTTTTGCGTCTTTGAGTTGTAAGTTATAGCTAGCACTGTGGTGCGCATCATTGCCAAACTTAAATGATAAATTATTACGGATGTGGGTATATGTCATCCCTGCGCATGTGGTCGCTGGCTGCAGAACTTGGTAAAAGCCCGCCAAGGTTTCATTTAAATCTAGCGATGTTTGAAAACAATCAGCCAGGGCCAACTTTATACTTTTAAAGTCTTCTGGTGCGCTATTCGTGTTGGTATTGCTAGCGTTTTTTGCCGATGAAACCATATCTCTGTGCCCCTGGTCTGTTTGTTATCCGAATTATCATCCAACCCCCTTAAAGCGAATACTATGCCATAAATGTAAAACTTAATTAAATCAATTGTTTATATGTTCTTTGCTGTGGAGGAAAACTTAAGGTGACGTATTTTTGACCAATTGTGGAGGGTGGAATAAATAGATGCGGCGATTATTTGCCGCTAAATTTATAAGCTTCAGCGGCGCTTGGCAGCGTATGTCGTGAGGTTTGTGGTTAGCGGACCGAATCTGTCACCTGTGTGGAGCGTTGTCTCTTGGGTGTGAAGTTGCGACAATGCGCCCGATTAAACAGTGGTGGGCACGAGAGGTGATAGTGGCACAAGTAGGGTTGATTTTTGGTAGCGATGAGGGCAACACCGAAGCCGTGGCCTATCGTATTCAACAGCGCTTAGGTGAGGATGTTGTGCAAGTGCATGACGTAGCAGATATCACCCAAATAGAGCTCGATGATTACGACAAACTCATATTTGGTATTCCTACATGGGATTTTGGGCAAATCCAATCTGATTGGGAAGAGTTTTGGGATGATATGGTAGAAGCGCCACTATCAGGAAAGACGGTAGCCTTATTTGGTTTGGGTGATCAATTTGGTTATGGCGATTTCTTTTTAGATGCTATGGGTATGCTGCATGACGTGGTCGTAAAGAACGGCGCTGCAGTGATAGGTTATTGGTCAACACAAGGGTATGAGTTTGACGCCTCTAAAGCTTTGGTGGAAGGCCAAAACTTATTTGTTGGCTTAGGCATTGATGAAGATCAGCAGCCCGAGCAAACAGCCGAGCGATTAAATGCATGGTGCGAGCAAATTCATGCAGAGTTTGAATTGGATACGGTAATTCACACAATAGAGGACGAATAATGCAAAAAAATACCGGGTTCAAACGATTAATTAAAGCCGGTTATTACTCCTACAATGGGCTGAAGTTTGCCTTTACCGAGGAGGCTGCCTTCAGGGAGGAGGTATTATCTGCACTGGTGCTGCTACCGGTTGCGTATTTACTGCCTGTCACGCATGTGGAGCGCATTTTATTGGTGGCTTCGGTGATATTAGTGCTGGTGGTGGAGTTATTGAATACGGGGATAGAAGCCACTATAGACCGCATTGGGCCAGAGCGGCATGAGCTTGCAGGGCTTGCAAAAGACCTTGGCTCTGCTGCAGTTTTGGTCACCATCGGTTTGGGTGTGTTTGTTTGGTTGAGCATTGTTGTCCCTATTTATTTGTGAGCAGTCTCTGATTTGTAGATCACATCCAACGAATGAGGCTACACTTACTAGGTTGAGAGGTGTGTAGCGGCTAGGTCGGTTACGCAACAAAGTTAACTGTTAGGAGAGCGCTGTGTCCGTTCAACAACACCCCACTGTTGTACATTTAATAGAGCATGCGGTTTCTACGTTCCCAGACAGCCCCGCCTATACCTGCCTTGGTCACACATTGAGCTTTAAGCAAATTGAAGAGCGTAGCCTTCAGTTTGCCAGCTACCTGCAAAATCATACCTCTCTTAAACCCGGCGATAGAGTCGCGCTTCAATTACCGAACGTGAGCCAATACCCTATTGCACTGTATGGTGCTGCGTATGCTGGCTTGATCATCGTTAATACAAACCCCTTGTATACGGCGAGAGAATTAAAGCATCAGCTGCAAGACAGTGGCGCTAAAGCGTTGGTGGTTTTGGCCAATGTTGCGCATACCGCTGCGGAAATTGTAGAGCAAACGGACGTTGATACAGTCATTGTTACTGAACTTGGCGATGAATTGCCCGTGGTTAAACGACTTTTGGTCAACAGCGTTGTTCGCTACGTAAAAAAGATGGTGCCTCCGTTTCAGTTTAGAGAGCGAGTAGCTTGGCGTGATGCCCTTGCAAAAGGGATTAAGCCGGTCGTTAAGCACTCGCCAAAACCGGAAGATGTATTTTTGTTGCAATATACCGGAGGGACAACAGGTGTTGCGAAAGGCGCGATGTTGACACACAATAATTTGTGCTCCAACGTGCGCCAAATCCTCAACCACCTAAGCTTGTTGTTTCATAGGCCCAATGAGCAAACCTGCGCTGCGTTACCGCTTTATCATATTTTTGCTTTTAATTTACATGCGCTTTGCGTGTTTTCTCAAGGTGGGCATAATATTTTAATCCCCAACCCGAGGGATATTCCGGCATTTGTAAAAGCGTTACGATCATGCAAAATCTCCTTGATGGTGGCGGTGAATACGTTGTATAACGGCTTATTGCAGAACTCGGAGTTTGCGACTCTGGATTTTTCTCAACTAAAAACCTGTGCAGCTGGCGGCATGGCAGTTACCGAAGATGTTACAACTCGATGGAAGCAATTAACGGGCGTGCAAATATGTGAGGGTTACGGTTTGACCGAAACTTCTCCCGTATTGATTACAAACCCTGATGACGCGGTTGTGCCTAGCACGATTGGTACACCGTTAGAAGACACAGAAATTAAAATCCTGGGGGAAGACGGCAGCGTAGTCGAACGTGGGGAGCCTGGCGAGATATGCGCACGCGGGCCACAAGTTATGCTTGGGTACTGGCAGCGCCCAGAAGCCACAGAGAAAGTAATGGATAGTGACGGTTGGTTTAAAACGGGTGATATTGGCCTAGTCCGCGAAGACGGCTATTACAAAATTGTTGACCGTAAAAAAGACATGATTTCTGTATCGGGCTTTAAGGTGTTTCCGAACGAAGTCGAGGATATTGTGACCTTGCATCCGGGGATATTGGAGGCTGCCGTTATCGGAGTGCCTGACGATACCACTGGAGAACAGGTGAAACTTTATGCCGTTTTGTCCGACTCTACGGTGACCAAAGATGAAGTGATAGAACACTGCCGTGATCAATTAACGGCTTACAAAGTGCCTAAGCTCATTGAATTTAGATCCTCCTTGCCCAAATCCAATGTTGGGAAAATCCTCCGTAAGGATTTGCGTGCAGAATTAGATGCGAATACACATGATTGAATTATTTATTCATTATACAGGCTGGGTTTGGCTGGCCTTAGCAGTGCTGAGTGGAGCGGCTGCGCTAATTGTGTTTAAAACCTTATTTTTATCTGTGGCCGGCGCAAGCTTGGTACTTTCTATGGTGTTGTCGGTAGCGTCTATGCCTTATTGGGGACAGGGTGTTTTGGTGGTCTTACTTGTTGGCCTACAGCTGATCATTTATGGCCGGTCTTGGGCGTTAAGCTCTCCCATCAACGGAACGCGGCGATTAAGCAAGTTGGCTTCCTCCGTTAAAGGCGTAAAGGCGTCTTTGTTGACCAATGGCGAGTCAGGTGTGCAGTTAGTTCAGATACACGACGGAATATGGAAGGCACAATGTGAAGCATCGGTTGCTGATGGTACTTTGGTTGAGGTAATTGGTCATAAAGGCGCGGTGTTAAATGTGTCCCCCGTTCTCAGCCCGAAAGAATAAATAGAGCCATTCATGCCAAGATGCTTGTGGTTACTATGATCGGTGCATTTTTTTTGAGTAGTCGTTTTTTTATGCTTTGGTGTGTATGGAGCCTTAATGTCGACTAATGCGTTGATACTTTCTGGCGGGGGTGCGCGCGCGGCATATCAAGTTGGGGTGCTTCAGGCGCTCACCGATATTCTTCCACATCTTCATAACCCGTTCCCTATTATTTGCGGTACTTCCGCTGGCGCTATTAATGCCGCGGCATTGGCAGCGCACCCTGGTGAGTTTCGCGTATCGGTCACAGACTTAGCCCGTCTTTGGCGCCAGTTAGAATCCGATCAGGTTTTTCGTACAGGGTGGCGCCCGCTGCTTGGCGGCGTTTGTAAAGTCGGGGCTTCTCTGTTTAACCAAGGCGTGTCAAAGGGGCAGCCTTTGGCTCTGCTCGATAACTCTCCTTTACGTGAGCTTTTGTCTGAGGTAGTACCCTTTCAGAACATCTCGCAGAAAATCGCAACGGGGGATTTAGAGGCGGTATGCGTAACTGCATTGGGGTACACGTCGGGCGAATCGGTAAGCTTTTTCCAGGGTAATCCCGTTTTAAGGGGATGGCGCAGGGCCAGGCGTGTGGGCACATCCAGTGTATTGTCAGTGGATCATTTATTGGCGTCTTCGGCAATCCCCACTATTTTTCCGGCAGTACATTTAAGCCAAGAGTATTTTGGCGATGGGGCCATGCGCCAGATGGCGCCAATTAGTCCAGCGCTGCATTTGGGAGCAGACCGTGTGTTGGCCATTGGTGTCAGTAACAATCGTAACCCAGCTTCTTGGGGTAAGCATCGTTTACCCGCTAAGCATTCTCCGTCTATGGCTCAAATTGTAGGGCAAATGTTTAATAGTGCTTTTATTGATGCTCTGGAGGGCGATTTAGAGCATATGGAGCGTGTAAACGCTTTGCTCGCACTCATTGATAAAGAGCGCTGTGATGATACGCATCATTTAAGAAGTGTGGATACTTTGGTGATATCGCCGTCAAAGGCATTGGATAAAATTGCTGGCCGGCGAGTCAGAGACTTGCCCAATAGCTTGCGCTTTTTTTTAAGAAACACTGGCGCAACAGCACGCGGGGGTGGTTCTGCCGCGGCAAGCTATTTATTGTTTTCACACGGATATTGTTGCGAATTAATGGAGTTAGGGTATCAAGATGCCATGTGGGAAAAGGAGTCGATAGAACGGTTTTTTGCCCGAGAGCAGTAAAGTGCTCTTTCTGCTTTAAGTCTTAAATTATTCTGCACGCATAAAAAAACCTCAGCCGAGGCCGAGGTTTTTTTGTATGGCGCGCTCGAGAGGATTCGAACCTCTGACCGCCTGGTTCGTAGCCAGGTACTCTATCCAGCTGAGCTACGAGCGCGCTGAGGGCCGGTATATTATGGATTGAGGGCTTAAGAGTCAACCCATATCTTGTTGTTTATAGGATTTTATTGGCTAAGAGCTTTTGATTGGCGAAGTTTGTGGGTACGAGCATGGTGTCCATGGCGATTTCTTGGGTTGCTGGGTGGTCGAGGGAGTAGTGCAGGCCTCGGCTTTCTTTTCGGTGCATGGCTGAGAGTATGATGAGTTCGGCTACCATAGCCAAGTTTCTCAATTCGATCAGATCGTTGCTCACTTTATAGTTTGAATAATATTCATGGATTTCTTTTTGCAATAGTTTAATCCGGTTCAGAGCGCGCTCTAAGCGCTT
>CAYZQH010000025.1:0-21077 GCA_964480055.1 uncultured Cellvibrionaceae bacterium | reverse complement strand
AAAATTGTATGATAATTAGGGCGCTAATATCTTACCTATCCGGCGGCTTGTTCGGTAAAAATAGCGATTTCGTAACCAGTCTTTGAACAGCGTCGCAGATGCTGACCGCTTTTTGTTTCATCATCCAGGTTGCGCTTTCCGGTTGGTGGGCGCAGCAGTACTTTCTTCCCCAACACCAATTTGAGCTTGGCCAAACACAAGCTTACAAGGAACTTATCTATGCCTCTAAAGGATGCAAGACCACACGCACTTGGAATTTTGAAAGTTGCGGGGCCAATTTTGTGTGCAGCGCTAATGGTCGCGTGCGGTGGCGAGACGCCGCCCGATGACGATACGTCTAGCAGCTCGTCCTCGTCATCATCTTCATCGTCCTCTAGTTCATCAAGCTCTTCTAGTTCGTCCTCCGGTAATGGCGGTGCAACGACGCAAGGCAGCTTACTGTCTGACGGTACCTTTAGTAATGGGCAGGGCAACTTTAAGACGTCCCCAGCGGGTGTTGGTTTTAACGGCTTTGTAGATTTCTCTATTGATTCGGTATCTGCTAACCCTTGGGATGTAGAGTTACTGCATGATGTGAGTATCAGCCCTGGGCAATACACCCTGTGTTTTGAAGCAAAATCCGATGAGCGTAGCAGAGACATTTGGGTTGGTATGGATGAGGGCCCCGATGTTTATGCCTCTATTGTGGGTGGGGATACCACTTTTAATATTTCCACAAGCTACCAGTCTTTCAAAAAGACGTGGCAAGTGAATGTGACGGACACCAGCTCGCGGGTGCAGTTTAAATTTGGCCAAAGTGACGTAGATGTACAGTTGGATAACATTGGCCTGTACCGTGGTAGCGAGTGTGGCGGCTCTAGCCAGCAACCACCGCAACCGGGCGTACAACCGGGCAATGTTGGCCGTGGAGAGTCATTGTTTTTTGGTGCGGCCAAATGCAGCACATGCCACAGCGAGCTTAAGAATGGGTCGGGCGCATTTGCGGCACTGAACATTAGAAGTTTAAAAAATGCACAAGCTAAGCAAGATTTAGCTGACTACATCTTCCGTCGTATGCCGCCTGTCAATGCTCAGGCCGAATGTGACAAACAGTGTGCTGCAGATACCATCGCCTTCCTAAATCAATATATGGCGACTAACTCTAATGCGGCACCGGTTGATGGTGCGGCTCACATTGAGGGCAAGCGGTTATTTGATGCGCAATGTTCAAGCTGCCACGCCAAAGGCGGCGCAGAGCGAACTACCGGCGTGTTTAAAGAGGCAAGCCTGCGTCAGAAGGGTGTGCATAGAGCATCTCAGTTGGCAGACTATATCGCCAATAATATGCCTTTACCCACCGCTTCAAACTGCGATAAAGACTGTGCAGAAAAGGTTACGGCTTATATTATTTCGTGGCACGTACTGCCAATAGACCCAGCCATAGCCGATGATAAGCGTCGTGGCCAGCAAGATACCGCTGTGCAAACGCAGCTGTGTAGTAACCCTGGTGCCCGATCTTTTGGTAACCGCGCACTTAAATTACTTACGCGTGAAGAGTACAGCAATACACTAAAAGACTTGTTAGGGTTTGACCAAGACGTCAGTTACTTACTGCCCGTAGATGGTAGCAAGGGTAGCTTCTCCAACAACGTTGATGTACTTATCCGCTCTAATGTGGAATACGGCAGTGTGATTGAAGCGGCAGAGAAGGTGGCAGAGTGGGCGGTGAATCGCCGCTTCTCGTTTATGGGGTGTGGCAATTTAGATTCTAACTGCGCGAATCGCCTTGTTAACGAGAAGGCCCCGCAACTGTTTAGGCGTGCTCTTACCAATGATGAAGCCGCAGCCTACCGCGATATTGCAACAGGTACCAAAACCAATGGTGACGTACAAGAAGGTTTGCGTGTGGCTTTGGCTGCAATGTTGTCTTCGCCGCAATTTTTATATCGTCATGAAATTGGAGACCGTAATAACGGGCTGGGTAATGGCGCCTACGAGCTTAGCTCTTATGAAATTGCCACCTTTTTGAGTTACTCCTTTACCAAGTCTGCCCCGCAGGGTGATTTATGGCGTGCCGCGCAGAATGACCAATTGCGCGACCCGAATCGTATTCGCGCAGAGGCCGCAAAGTTACTGTCTACCAATGCTGCGGGCACCATTATGGAAGGCTTAGTGCATGATTGGCTAGGCACCGGTGGTGTGGTGAACTCGCCAAAAGACACTAATATATTTGGCAATGGCTACAGAGAAATAGCCAAATCTATGGTGACAGAGCTTGGCTTGGTGTTTAAAGACGTAATGCTAAATGCCAATGGCTCCTTTGGAGACTTGTATTTACCCGGCAGCACTTATGTAGACAATACTTTGGCCAATCACTATGGCTTGGGCGCATCGGGCGGTAATAACTTTACCAAGGTGAATACGCAAGAGCGTGGTGGTGTTTTATTGAATGGTGCCTTCCTTTCATACTATGCCACATTGGATGAGGCTAACCCCATTCGTCGCGCAGCGTATATTCGTAGCAAAATGTTGTGTCAGTTTATGCCGCCACCGCCGCCAGGGGTGAATGTGGATAGAGACAACAAAGCCGGTGAGCTAGGCGCGTTTGTAGACCACAAAGAAACCACAAATCGCATGCGTTACCACCGTTTAACCGAGGGGCCAACGTGTCTTGAATGTCACGCAGAGCTTTTAAACCCGCTAGGTTTTGGTTTAGAAGATTACGATGGTATGGGCCGATTCCGCACCACCGATAACAAGGGCAACCCCGTGAACGCAAAAGGGCAGCTTTTTTCACCTTCGCACAACTTACAGTTTTTTGGTGACCCCGAGCGTGACATTACCTCGCACGCCTTTGAAGGCGGCCAAGGGTTAGCACAAATGCTGGCCCAAGGGGATGCATCTGGTGTAGCAAAAGCTTGTTTGGCCATGCAGATGTATAACTACACAACCGGCGTATTGGTGGATTCAATGATTGACTCCGGCAACGAAGCCAATGCAAACCTTAGCAATGCCGAGCGTGATGGCTACAACTGTGACATTCAAGACTTAGTCAGTGAGCTAGATTCTGGCAGCCCAAGAAAAATGTTAGAGACTTTAGGCAGCTTAGATTCTATTCGTTACCGCAAAGCTCAGTCGCGCTAGGCGCAATTAAAGGAATAAATTAAAGGTTTAAATACTATGAGAAAATTATATAAAAACCAGTTTGATAAGCAGCGCCGCGACTTTCTAACCACGGTATCCAAAGCGGGCCTAGCCAATGGTTTGATGCGATCTTGCGGTTTGGCTACAGCCATGATGATGAGCCGTGCAACCGAAGCGGCCGACGGGCCAGCTAAATCTTTAATGATTTATTTTGCCGGTGGCGCTATTGGGTCTCAATACACCCCAAGTGGCGGCAGGACCAAAGCTAAGTCTAAGGGCTTTTCCGACGAAGGCGTTGTGGGCGATATTAACTTTTTAAGTAATGCCAAATTAACGCACGCGGGCCACGGTGCCATGTGGGAGCGTTTTGCCGCAGGTTTTAGTACCACCAGTTTTGATGTGGTGGTGGGCCGTACCGCCGGTGCCAATTACCCTTTAAGCTATTTAAATGTGGGGGTTGAAGCCAAAGAGGGCATAACCCGAGACAACAATAAAGCTATCCCCACCATTACGGACCCACGTACCGCATTTTCACGCTTAAAAAATGCTTTAGGCTCTGGTGGTGGGGGTGGAGGTAATAACAATAACGGTGGCGGGGGTAATGGCTCTGTGTCTCCGCGCAGATTGTATGTAGATTTACACAAAGACGCCATTGCGTCACTGCGCTCCAGGCTTGGCCAGCACGAAAGGGAAAAGTTAGATAGCCATGTTGCGGCAATTGAACGAATTGAATCGGAGCTAAAAGACGACGGCGGCAATAACTCAGCACCCCCGGTGGCGGCACCTGTGCAGTCTTGTAATAGTATTTCTATGCCTGGCTCTAACGGCAATAGTTTTACCGGCAAAGCTGAAATACAAATGGACATTGCGGTATTGGCCTTGTCTTGTAATATTACGGCCTCGGCTTCAGTTGCATTTGGTCATGACCAAAACGATTTTTTGATTCCCTCCAATATTTATTCTGCGCCATTGCATACCTCGCATCATGATAATGGTTGGGAACAAAAATATGTAATTACTGCGCGCTATATGGCTGGGCTTGCGGCTAAGACCGTACGCAAAGCCAAAGCCAAAGGGCTGTTAAGTGATACGGTTATTACCCAAGTCTCTGACATGGGGGATGGCAGTCAGCACGGTAATGATAATGTGCCCATGTTTATTGCAGGTGCTGGCGTTAGAAAAGGCACCACCACTAACGTGGGCGGTAAAAATCAGGCCAATATGTATGCGTCGGTTGCTAAAATTCTTGGTGCAGATTCGCACCCAGAGTTCTCAAAATATAAATCCACTTACGGTAGCCCCATAAGTGGTCTTTAGTGTTAGCTAGAGCGGCTCAATAAAAAAGCCCGGTGTGCCGGGCTTTTTTGCGTTATAAAAGGCCAAAATGTTAAGGTCGTCCCCCCTTGTGACTGTTTTGTACTGTGTATGACTGATTCCTACAAAGACCTATTGTGTTGTCCCAATTGCCGAGCGACCGCACAAGAGGGTTTTAAGATTGAATTACTGGTTTGCCAACGTTGCGACGCCGAGTTTTTTTCTTTAGATGGTATGCCTTGTGTGTTTCGTTCAGGCCAGCAACAAAAAGCGCTGTGGGAGCATTTACTGGCAAAGTTTATTGAGCAAGGCGAGGCGCAAAAAAATACGTACTTACAATCATTAAGCAGTTGGCAGTTAACACCGCTTACCAGGCAGCGTTTAGAGGCCGAGCAGCATACGCGTGTTACCCGGCATCAGTCGGTAGTGTCCACTTTGCGCCAGGCGGGGTTAATGCCGCGTGCAAATTCGGCATTTGAAGGGTTTAATACCCTAGGGTATTCACAATACTACGGATTAGCGTTACGCGATTGGGGGTGGGAGGCTCTGCCTGAGGGCGAAGATAATTATCGACGCTATGAAGACGAAAATGCGCTGATCTTAAATCAGTGTAGAGCGGCGTTACAAGATGTAGCCAACCCAAAGCCCATGCGTTGTTTGGTGTTGGGGGCAGGGGCGGGGCGGTTAAGTTGGGATTTACACAACATTTTAAATACTGAACTAACACTCGCTATAGATAATAACCCGCTATTGGCTTATACCTCTCACTGCGTAATCAAAGGTAAGGCGTTACCGGATGTTTATGAAACGCGCATTATGCCGCACGCTGGTATACCCCGTGCTTGCCGTTGGCCGTTAGTACTCAACCCCAAAAATGAAACGCAGGTTAATACCTGGAGTGTGATCGCCGCAGACGCTTGGTACTTACCTATGCAGTACGATCAGTTTGATTTGATTGTTACGCCCTGGTTTATGGATATATGCGGTAAAGATGCGAAACGCGTGATTGGCCTTGTGGATAAGTTATTAAAGCCAGGCGGTTATTGGTTAAATCACGGCCCGTTGCTTTATCCGGACGGCTTACCACAGGGCCAACAATACAGCCCAGAAGAGTTAAGGCAGCTTATTGCATTGTCAAAAATGCGTATTCTTAATGAGAGTTTTAAAACACTGCCTTATAGCCATTCACCTTACTCCGAGCGCGGCAGGGTAGAAGATTGTTGGACGTATTTGGCGCAAGCCTCCCCAACCAAACAGCACTTATTGCCTGCGCCGCCAATAGAGCAATTGCCCAATATAAACCAACCTGCAGGTTGGATGGTATTACCACATTTGCCAATTCCTGATGTTCGCCCGCTTGGTGTCTTTCCAGAACAGTTGCGCAATATAGAGCAGCTCATTGACGGTACGCGCTCTATTTCTGATTTAGAAGAATGTTTTGAGGGCAAACTGCCTAGCGATATAACACCGCAACAATTCGTGCAGGGCATGGTTCGCGACTTTTTAGTTGAAGATAAATAATCTTAAAGACGCTTCTTGCAAAACTGGTATTCTATGGCGTAATACGGCGGGCTCGGTTATGTATTGTGATGTTTGGTCTTCCAGTTAGATAGCCAGTTTTCAAATTCATGCTGGGGTCGTGGCGGCAGAAAATAATACCCTTGCATATAACGGCAGCCAATTCTATTGAGGTATTCAACTTGTTCTTGATCTTCCACGCCCTCGGCGACCACATGAAGATGTAAGCGGGCGGCAAGCTCGACAATGCCTTCGGTTAGGCGTTGATCTTGCTGATTAGTCAAAATACCGGCTATAAAAGATTTGTCCAGCTTTACCGTATCAAATGGCAGAGTGCGAAGATAATTGAGCGAAGAATAGCCCACACCAAAATCGTCCAAGCTTAGTTTTATTCCCAATGCCTTAATGGCGTTAACAACTTGTGTGGCTGTGCCTGCATCCGAAATTAATACCGCTTCAGTAAGTTCAACGGCAAAATATTTTGCGGGAAGTTCATATTTAGACAGTGCGTATTCTAATCGTTCTACAATATGATGGTTGTGAAAGTGTAGGCCTGAGAGGTTGATGGAAACCACTAAGGTTTGATTTTGATCTAGCCATTCTTTGGCTTGGCGGCATGCCTCTTCCAAAACATAGTAGTCAATAATTTGCACTAAGCCAGATTCCTCTGCGTACGGGATAAACACATCTGGGTATAAAAGCCCGTATTGCTCGTGCTGCCAGCGTATCAAGACTTCACAGCCATAGACTGTTTGGGTATGAGCATCCACTTGTGGCTGATAATATAAACGCATGTGGCGGTTTTCCAGCGCACTTCTTAAATCATTTTGAACCATTAAGCGCTGCTTGGTGGTGGTTTCCATTGAAGATTCAAAAACCTTGAATTGATTTTTCCCAGCTTCTTTGGCCGCATACATGGCAATATCTGCCGCGCACTTCAATGAGGTTAAATCACTACCATGCTGTGGGTATAAGGCGCCGCCCATGCTCATGGTGATGTCGAGCAATTTGCCATCAATGTTGATTTTTTCTTTTGTGCACTCTAAAAGTTTTCGGGCAATGCTATCCACTGGGGATTCGCCTTTTAAATTCTCTGCGATCACCATAAATTCATCGCCACCCAAACGGCAGATGATGTCCTCTTGACGTAGGTTGTTAAGTAATCGGTTACTTACGGATTGTAATAATTGATCACCTATATCGTGCCCTAGGGTGTCATTAATGTTTTTAAAGTTGTCCAAGTCGATGAGGAAGACGGCAAATGGTAATGATGTTCTCCTGGCGTGGGCAATCAGCGACGGAAACCGCTCTACCGCAAGCGCACGATTGGGTAAGCCTGTTAATGAGTCGTGAAAGGCGCGGTGGCGAAACTCGTCGGCTAAACGCTCTAATTCAGCGGTGCGTTGCTGCACGGTTTTTTCAAGCTTGAGGTCTCGTTGTTCAATTTGGTCTAGCATACGATTAAAGCCACGCGCCAAATCGCCAATCTCATCGGAGCGTGTGATGTTTGAACGCAGTGTGTAGTCTCCGTTTTGAGTTACTTGTTTGGATGTTTGGTTAAGTGACTCTATAGGCGCTGTAATCGCTCTTTGAAGACGTAAGCTAATAATATAAATGAACAGTGCGACGCCAATAGCCGTAAAGAATGAAAACAACACAGTTTTAACAATTTGTTTATGTAGTGACTTACCGCTGGAAAAAATATGTAGCTTGGCAATGGATTCATCGCCTACGTATACGTCGTTAGTGTATACCTTATATGTGCGGGCTTTTGAGCGTTGCCAGAGCGGCTGTTTGTTATCAGTAAAAAAGTATTCCGATACCGAAAATGTAGAATCTGGTTTTTCTAGGCTAGCGTAGGCTATGTCTTTGTCAATAGCCAAGCTACGTAACAATTCTTTGGTAGATTCTTCATCTTCAAACAATACACTGGCAGATATATTGTCAGAGAGTATTCCCAATACGGTTTCTACTTGATGGTCACGCTTGGTTTTTAACAAGTTTACAGAGTAAAAAATAAAAGCGATTGTAATGACAAACATACCGAGGCACGCGCCAACCATAATAACTGCCAGCAAGCGTGTGCGTAAGCGATTAAAGTGTAGGGCAGACACTAATTTTTTACCTCTTTAGCCAGCTTTAACAGTTTGGCACTAATTTTTAGAGATTTAGTATCGGCATTGCGGCGGTCAATTTTAAAGCTTAAACGATTGTTATCCATAACCAGCTGGATAACCGCTAAGCTTGGGTCCAGTTCAGCATCAACCACTAAGAGATGGGCAATATTTGAAAGCCGCGATACTTTACCCGGGTAGTCGCGCGTTAAGTAAAGCACATCGCAGGCGTCACTGGGTAACAGTGCATTAGCATGAGATTCATTAAAGAACTGAAAGCTAATTGCGCCGCGGGCCTTGGTTGCAATTTTTTTAAATTCATTTTTTAGCGGCGTATTAGAGGTTACCACGCAAATTTTCTTCTCTTTTGATTCATCTTCCCACTGTACAAATTTGGTGAAGTAGTAGATGTATGCGGCTGTCAATGCGGGTAGTTTTTCTTGAGAGTATACCTTTATGGGAAATGTTGCCATCAATAGTGCCAACATCAATGCCAAACTTGACATTGAAGGTTTTAGGCGGCACCAAACCTTAATATTGGTTAGTGATATTTTTTCTGAACGCGTCAACATAATTAAAAACTGATCACTCGATCAAGGGTTTAAAATTGCCATTCAATTTCTAAGTAGGCGTGGCGGCCCACTGAATATTTGCCCGCATTGAATATCTCCCTCACGCGTTCTACGCGCTCATCGCCGATGAGATTTTTACCGTTAAAAGAAATCTCCAGTTGTTCGTTAATCTTTTGCTCTATGCGCATATCTAAGGACCAATAACTTTGGATGCTGGTATATTCTAGTTTGTCTACGTAGCGCAACCAGGCGTCGACAGTGGTGTTTTTACCCCATTTGGTGAATACACGCAAAGAGTGCTGCCAGCTGGGTACTGAGTCTGAGAGTACAAAGTTTTCGGATAGGTTCTCGATATCATCCTTAAAATCCACTTCTATATATGAGCTGGCGTAATGCCACAACCAGTGAGGGCTAGAGCGAAACATTAAAGACAGCTCTGCGCCCCAGTTGTGTCTTTGATCGTTACTTTCTGAGTACAATGGAATAAAAATGTACGGCGTTGTACCCGCAAAACGGGTTTGGGGTTCGCCACTGCTGCCCGAACCTAATAAATGATCGTATTGGTAGGAGAAGGCCGTAATATCAATGTTAAAGCGGTCGTCGGGTAAAAAACGGTATCCCAGCTCATAGGCCGTTAAGCTTACGTCCTCCACAGGCGTTCCATTATTTGCAAACGAAAGGAGTTGAGGCAGGGGTGCAGTTTGGGAGGGTGGTAGGAGTAGTGTAGGTGCTTCACTGTCGCCATGAAGAATTCTAGAGGGCGTACTGTTTGCGCGGGCAGCGCCTGCCCAAAACCGATGTGTTTCGCTGGGTTTCCACATTAACCGTAATGTAGGTTGTACCGAGGAGGATGTAATCGAGTAGTCATCAAAGCGTACCCCGAAAGTTGCTGTTACTGTATCGGATATGGAATAGGCGTCTTGTATATAGGCGCTGAATGTGCGGCTGGTTTGGCCCGGCGGATTTAAGGATATGAGAACACCGCTGTCATGGGTGTTAAGTTCGCTGTGGGTTTCACGGGCGGATACCCCGGCAACTATTGTGTGGTTTTTTAGTTGCCCGTTCCAGCGTATGTCGGCGTCAATGTTTTGCGTATTCCAGTCGTACGCGGTGGATTTTCGTTTTGTGTCGTCGGCACTTAACCGCCAATGCCACTGATGATTACCCTGTTGATATTGGCTGTTGAGCACAAGGTAGGTACCTTGTTTGCGTTCTTGGTTTTCTAATACCTGCGTGTAAGTAGGCGCGATAAAGGTAAATGAATTTAAGGGCGCCATGAAATCGATATCAAAAAAACCGAGTTTTACATCTATCTGAGACTGCTCGGTTTTCAACTGCCAACCCGAATCTAGACGATGGTCTGTGGCGTCTTCGCTGGGTAGGCCTGGTGTGTGTGCAGATAGCGCGCCGCTTTTGTGGGTATGGGCAGAAACAAAGGCGCGGCCAGTGTTGCCGGTAGCAAAATCCCAACGCCCGTAGAGTGAATGCGCCTCTTGTGCGTTGCCAGCGGTTGCACGTATGGCGGCGGTATTGGTTTTTTCTGGTGCGCGAGTAATGATGTTGATCACGCCATTTACGGCGTTGACACCCCACATGACGCCGCCAGGGCCGCGAATGACCTCTATGCGCTCTATGTTCTCTAGGCTAAGGTTTTGTTCATCCCAATTGACGCCGCTCAGTAACGGGTTGTAGATACTGCGCCCATCAATCAATACCAGTAAGTACCGAGAGTATCGTCCGTTCAAGCCTCGGACCGACACTGCCCATTCGGCGGTAGAGATTTGTGCCACCTGTACGCCGGGCACCATGCGTATAGCGTCGGGGATATTGGTGACCGATGCGCGATGGATGTCCTCGCGTGTAATGGCGTAAATGGCAGAGGGGGTATCTTTCAAAGGCTCGTCTCGTTTAGAGACGCTGACTACGGTGGCGTCCATCTGCATGAGGTCTTCTAGCGGGAGCTCAATCATTTGATCAGCGCCTAGAAAAGGCTCTGAATGTGCCATGGGGGGCATTAAAGCGGTTAGGGTCAACAAGGCCGCCCATAATATACGGTGGTTGACAGTAGCGGGTAACGCCATAACCTGAATCCTTAAGGGGATCTATTTGCTAGGGGATACCTTAGTTATAGCTGCTGTAGAGGTAAGTGTGGGTTTACTTGAGGGGTGCGGGTTACCTGAATCTGCGTAGCTTTTTATATAGTAGATAGGCAGTTCCTACGCCTAAAAACAAAAATACAAAATCCAGCCAACCAATGTGGGTTTTTATAACATCCCATGTAGAGATGTGTTGTTCGTATTCTTCGGTGGTATTTACCCACTGCTCAAAGGGTAAGTTGTTGTTATCAAAGGCAAGGAAGTTGGGTAGCGTATTGGTTTCAAACTCGGCTATTTCTGCCTCTGTTACGCCACCTACCTCTATGGCCTGAGAGTAGCCGTGCTCCACCATAAAGGCTTTTTGCTCTTGGTCGTTGAACACTTCGTTCATAAATATTGCAGCTAAGGCTTTCTCCTCCTCGTAGGCCATCTGTTTGAATTGTTCGATATCTTCGTGCTGGAAGATATCTGTAAATTGACTGTGAAGGGCTGACAAGGTGAGGGCTTTACCACCGATGATGGCAATAAAGGCTAATGCACCACAAGCCAGGGCCATGGTGTTGTTTAGCGTGCCAAAGCGAGCCATGGCATATCCTATAGCGCCGCCAATTCCCCAGGCTACAATACTTAGCTCTACACCCAGGGCCCAGGTAATTAAGTACCAAAGCAGCATCCCTGCTAAGGCCGTTGCTGCCCCCACGCCTAGAGCTTTTAGGTTTGGGGGGCTAAATAGCTGCGCAATTTCTTGGCTGCTGCCTTGGGTTGGAATATGCGTGTCTGTTGAATGGTTTGAAGGTGATGTACTCTGGACGTTTTGTTGTGAGGTAATACTGGGCTCTGCTGATTTGGTTTGTGACGTGGCAGGTGCAGATTGCAATATAACTTCGAGCCCAATGCTTTCTAGGCTATTTTTGTATTGCTTGGCTTTGTCAGTGGGCAATGCCTTTTTGAATACGCCCTTTTTTAATGCGATGCGCTCTGCGTGACTGACTTCAATCTTAAACAAGCTGGCAAATGCCTGAATAACTTCAGGTTCATTAAACCCAGGAAGAATCTTGCCTGTGGTTAATACGTTAGTTTTAGCTTCCGGCATTACTTTGTGGTCTCTAGGTATATACAGTGATTTTAACTCACTGAACAAGATTCTGCGCTGGCAATGGGCATAAAAATCTTTTTTGTGGCACAAAGGCAGTTCAAAATTAGGTGAGAAGTTTTTACGTTAAGGCGTTTATTGGCGGCGGTCAGCGGTAGCTGTGGCCACATTATCCGTGAGGTAATCTGATGCGTGGCGATGTGTTTGAGATGGGTGTGGAACTTTTCTTTTAGGCGGCTAGTAAAGTAAAGAAGCGGTCAAGCTCTTTGCTTAGTTGTTTATTCAACGTATTGCGCAAAGTTTGTTTGGCCGCTTTTCGTTTGGCTTTGTTGGTTTTTTCATGCACGCCACCTTTACGTAAGATGGGGTGGCAAGCGTGAAAATTTCTTTGAAAACTAATGGGCTTATCGGTTTTTTTCTTCATGGATTCTCCAGAATATCAGTTTACTCTGTTAGTAAGCGCCTAACCTTTAACGCACAATGTTTGCTTTAAAGTATGGACAATATCTACTAAATCCGTTTGGTTGGCCATTACTTCGTCTATGTCCTTATAGGCTGCAGGTATTTCATCCAGTACTTTGCTGTCTTTGCGGCATTCCACGCCGCGGGTTTGTTCAATTAAGTCCTCCCGTTTAAATTGTTTCTTTGCCGCAGTTCTACTCATTACTCGTCCTGCTCCGTGTGAGCAAGAACAAAACGACTCTGCATTACCTTTGCCTTGTACAATAAAGGATTTAGCACCCATACTGCCGGGGATAATACCCAGTACTCCCTTGCCAGCATTGATGGCCCCCTTGCGAGTCACATACACATCCTTGCCGTAGTGGTGCTCCTTTTCCACATAGTTGTGATGGCAGTTGATGGCAGACTTTTGTAATGTAAAGTTTGGAAGAAAAGGCGCAATGGCACGCAGGGTTAATTTCATCATTTCTTCGCGATTCAATTTGGCATATTCCTGCGCAAAATGCACGGCATCCACATAGTGATTAAAGTTTGTGTTGCCCTCGCTAAAGTAGGCTAAATCTTTGTCAGGCAAGTTATGCATATGGCCTTGCATATCTTTTTTGGCTTGCTGAATAAAATAGCGGCCAATGCTGTTGCCAATACCACGGCTACCACTGTGGAGCATTACCCATATTTGCTTAGACTCATCAATACACACTTCAATAAAATGGTTGCCGCTGCCCAGTGTTGCCATCTGTTTGGCCCACAATTGACGCGGGTTTTTCTGCATTTTAAGCAGAGTTGGGTGTTGCTCAAACAGGGCGTCTACTTTGGCGTTTAGCCGCTTACAAATACTTTGACGAATATTCACTGTTTTGTGTGCGCTTAAGCCCACAGGGATAGCGCGCTCTATTGCACTGCGCATAGCCGCCAAATTGTCGGGCAACTGTGCGGAGTTTAAAGACAGCTGTACGGCCATCATACCGCACCCAATATCCACGCCCACAGCTGCAGGAATTATGGCTTTGTGGGTGGGGATAACAGAGCCTACCGTAGCACCAATGCCTGCATGTACATCTGGCATTGCGGCCACATGGTTGTGAATAAAGGGTAATTGCGACAAATTTTTAAGTTGTGTTAGTGCTAAATTATCAACGCTGCGCGTGTATATTTTTACTGGCTTAACGCCGTTTTTAGCATTTTTGTTCAGTTCCATTTTAATAGGCATGAGGGTTTCCTCTCGCGTTGATTGTTACGTCAATGCGAGTTGTATTTAGTTTCCTTCCAAGTATGCCGGGTAAAAATAAAAAACCCCTGACCAGTTTCCCGGCCAGGGGTTTTGGCGCGGAAGGCATTGATTAACAGTGCCTTCCGAGCAACTCGAAAGGCTTAGCTGTTTTGTTGGGTCCAGTTTGTCATTTCGAGCGCTCCTGTATTTGGTGGGTGAGTGAATTGCGTGCGCATTCTACGCTTGAGGTATTAGTTGTCAAACGGTTTTTTTAGGTTGAATGAAAATGTTTTTATAAGCTGATTATTTAGAACTAAAACACAGGTGTGGAATGGAGGTATTGTAAGGGGTAAAGGTTAAGCTTGCGTACAAGCTTAACCTTGTTTTGCGCTATAGTTTACCAACCCCGGCCTGCTGCGGAACTAAGGTTTTGACACTCTGGGTATTGTTGATGAGTACGCTAGAGTAGTCGTAAGGGATATTGGCCTTACAGCCCGCAGGGTAGGCACGGGAGGTGCGCTTCACTTCGATGTTATCAATGCGCTCGGCTTTGCCTTTAGAGTCCGATGGGGTGTAAATGGAGTAATGCAGTGATTCGTAGTAGTTTTTCTCTACCCTCACACAGGTGTTTGCCCGTAATTCTGTGGCATCTTTTGCGCCAACAATATAGTTGTTAAAGAAGTGACCCGTGGAGCCGCGATACATAGGTACACGTAAGCGTACATTTTTGTAATAGTTGTGGTGCAGAGTAACCTTACGGTCATTGTGTAAGTCGTCGTCAGCTGCGCCCACTAAGCCGCCTTTGTGGTGATCATGTAAATAATTGTGGGATATTGTTATGAACCCGGTTTGGTGTTTTATATCAATAAGTCCATCGTACTTATCAATACTGGTTTGCTGGCTTGGGTTCTCGGAGAATAATTCACAGTGGTCTACCCAAATATTTTTACTAGAGCCGCTGATAGAGATAATATCGCCACCGTTGACTTGGATCTTGCCTCCACTGGGGCTTACGCCCACCAAAGACAAGCGCAGGTTTTGAATAATCACATTGTTATTGCTTTTTATTTCTAACCCAATGCCGCTCAAAAAGGCGTTGCTGCCAATGCCGCGGATGGTTGTATTAGAGCCCACACTGATTTTGGCGCCGCCCGAGCCACCAGAAATGGTGCCTTGTACCAAAACGGTTTTTCTGGAGCCGCTTGACGCGTGAGACCTTAGGTCTGATAGATTATTGACTGTAACGGTCTGGCCGCCTTCGCCCCCGGTGGTACCGCCATTCATGGTTGCAAAGCCTGTCATTTTTGACGGGCCTGTTGACGGGGGAGGCTCTACGATGCATTCGGCCGTGTTTAAGCCAAAACCGTTAAGGGTGATGGAATCTATATTGGCTAGGCCGTTTTCTGTGTTGGCGGTAAATTGTAGGGTGTTGGCGCCTGCGTTTAAGGCAAGGGTTTGGTGCTCGCTTTGCCAATTGGTCCATTCGTTGGTGGGGCTTAAAGTAAAATGTGCGGCAGAGCCTTCATTCCCATTGGCGCTGAACGAGCCGCCTCTGGCAGAAGTGCTTCCGTTTGCGTAGCGGACGTTGACGTCAAAGGTGCCCGACTGTGCAGCGTTAATTTGCCACTTGATGTAGGCACCCTCATAGTTGGTGGTGTCTAAAAACCCTTGCCCGTCGAAGCCTGGGTGTATGTTATCTACTGCCCCCGTAACGGTACAAAAACCGGGGCCAGATTCCCCCAAGACCAAAGATGGGCTGACTACACCGCTAGATGAGCTTGAGCTACTACTCGATGATGAGCTACTACTAGACGAGCTGCTGCTAGAGCTGCTACTGGATGAGGAGCTAGAAGAGCTGGAGCTACTGCTAGTGGGTGGGGTGCCTGCTTGCTGGCCACCGCAAGCCGCGGTGAAAAGGGCAGAAAAAGCCAGTACGGGAAGTAACCTATGTTTCATGTTGACCTTGTAGTACATATTGGTTGATGGAGCGAGTTAAAGTGTTGTGTACCAATGTACGGGAATTACCCCAAGGTTTGTGTGATATACCTTGCAGAGTTAAGGCTTATCGCGTGTTTTAGGGTGCAATTGTGCACTGCGGCAAGCAAGCAGTAGGGCTTATTGCGAGGGTGGCGGGCTTAAGTGCGTTATTTTTATGGGGTACCTTGGTGTTGCGGTTAGAAGTTAACCCCTGCATTGGCCAGCGCTTTTAACGTATCTTTGTGTATTTTTACGCCAGTGTTTAAGTGTTCGTCCCGAGTTGTCCAGCCTCGCTCGCCCGGAAAGTAAAATGGATTAGCCTGGGTTTTTAAGTGGTGTAACAGCTCGCTTACCTTTTGTGTGTACTGGCTCATATCAATAAAGGCTTCAATATTTAAAGCAATAAATAATTTAGTGGTGTGTGTTTCTGGGCCGCCTGGGTGGGAGGTGGTGATATGTTGGGTTAGGGCGGCACCTGCTAACGCGGCGGTCATGGCCTCAAACATCACCGCAAGGCCCGCACCTTTGTGCTTGCCCATTGGCGTTACGGCGCCGTCTAAAATGGCTTGGGCGTCGTTGGTGGGGTTACCCTCTTTGTCTAGGCCCCAATTGTCAGGTAGGGGCTTTTCCTCTCTCAGCCAGGTATTAACTTTACCGACGGCCGCTTGGCTCATGGCCATATCTAGCACTAAGGGTTTGTCTGCCTCTACCCCTGGTACACCAATGGCTAAAGGGTTGTTGCCAATAACGCGGGTTTTAGCCCCTGCAATGGCCATGGTGGAGATGGCGTTGGTGGTACACATCAAAATGCAGTTTTGTTGAGCACCGCGATAAGCATACGCATGGGCGCGGCCCCAGTGGGTGGTGTTTTTGGCAAGGGTTACACCAACGCCAAATTGTTTGGCGCGCTTTATAGCCTCACCGGTGGCGGTGAGTGCGGTGTATCTGCCAGGCCCATTGTTGCAATCCAGTACGCTGATGGCGCCCATTTCACGGGTTGTTTTAATCTCTGCTTTGGCAATTGTTGTTTTATCTTCAAGAGATTTTATTAGCCCTGGCAGCATGCGTATCCCGTGCGACGGCGTGCCGCAAAGATCGGCTTCGGTCATAATTTCTGCTTCTAGCACTGCCTGGTTTTTGGGAATACCCGATTTATATAGCGTGTTAGATACTACTGACTTTAAAGTGCTGTAAGGGATTTTTGTAAACTTGTTCATAATGTATTCATAGGCTGTTTGTTGCGCGGTGAATTTTTTAATTTTTAAAGGTGCCCTTGTGTCATCGCGGTGTCATGATTCTTTCACGGGACGGTCACTGTGCCAACGTACGCTCTAATTTTATCGAGAGGGTGCGTTATGTTTAAATTGCTTCAACATTCATTGCTTGCAGCCGTGCTAAGTGTTACGGCTGGCGCTTGTTTTGCGCAAATTCAAATCTCTGAAATTCATTATGATAATACAGGCACGGATACTGGAGAAGCGATTGAGCTGACCAGCAATACTCAAGATGTTTTAGACGGTTGGCAAATTGTTTTGTACAACGGCAGAAATGGGGCAGTGTATAACACGGTGGACTTAAGTGGTCAGATGATGGCTGTTGCCGGTTGTGACAATTTTGTCCATGTAGAATCTTTTGCTGCCAATGGCTTGCAAAACGGAAGCCCGGATGGCATTGCATTGGTAAACAATGGCGTTGTAGAAACCTTCATTAGTTATGAGGGTGAGCTTACGGCTACAGATGGCCCGGCGAGCGGCATGACATCTGTAGACGTGGGTATGAGTGAAGCCAGTTCTACGGAAGTAGGGTTTTCTTTGCAGTTAGACGGCGATGCGTGGCAACTCCCTAAGCCCAATACATTTGGGCAGTGTAGTGGTGGTGGCGTTATTGACCCTAACCCAACAATGATGTTTATCTCTGAAGTTCAAGGTGCCAGTGATACTGTTACTACAACCAACCCAGTCACTGTTAGTGCTATCGTCACAGCAACTTATTTGGGCAGCAGTCAATTAAACGGCTTTTATATTCAGGAAGAGGATGCCGATCAAGATGCAAATCCCTTAACCTCTGAAGGGATCTTTGTGTATTGCCCAAGCTGTACCACTGTACAAGTTGGCGATGCAGTTACAGTGACCGGTACGCCCAACGACTTTTTTGACAATAGCCAAATTACAGCAGATACCGTCACGGTTTTAAGTCAAGGTAATGTTTTACCTTCGGTGACGGTGCTTTCTTTGCCTATCGCATATTCTGCTGCCGATGTAGCTGCCGCTACGGCCGAAGTCAACGCAGTTTATGAAGCAGTTGAAGGTATGTTGGTACAAGTGGCAGAACCCTTAACCGTTACAGAGACTTATAACCTGAGCCGATACGGTGAAATTTTGTTGTCGGCAAATGGCCGTTTGCGTCAATTTACAGATGCCAATACACCCGATGCCAACGGTTTTGCGTGGTACGCAGTGGCGCGTTTGGCCCGCTCATTTTTGTTGGATGATGGGTCAACCAAGCAAAACCCAGAGCCGGTGCCTTACCCTATACCGGGTTTAAGTGCCAGTAATGGTTTGAGAGCCGGCGATGAAATACATGCATTAACTGGCATTGTCAGTTTTGGTTTTTCTGCTTGGCGCCTGCAGCCAGTTTGGGGTCACTACCCCTATGAATTTGTTGGCACAAACCCTCGCCCTGGCTCACCTATGCCTACCGATGATATCCGTATAGCCAGCTTTAATGTTTTAAATTTATTTACAACATTGGATGAAAACACAAACTTATGTGGGCCCAGCCTATTAGGGTGTCGTGGTGCCGATAACCCAGCAGAGTTTGACCGCCAGTTAGAAAAACTCACCGGCGCGCTGTGTGCGATGGACGCGGATGTTATAGGGCTGATGGAGTTAGAGAATAATCCAGTTACACTAGACGCGTTAACTCATGCTGTAAATTTAGAGTGTGGTGGTTATACCCCAATTGTTACCGGTGCTATTGGTGGCGATGCCATTACGGTAGGCATGATGTATCGCCCAGGTAAAGTTAGGGCGGTGGGTAATGTAGCAGTGTTGGATACACCAGAATTTTTAAACCCCAATCAACACAGTGTGGATAAAAACCGTCCGGCCGTTGCGCAAAGTTTTAAAGGTGCCACTAGCGGGGAAGTATTTACCGTGGTGGTTAACCATTTTAAATCTAAAGGCTCTAACTGCGCAGAGGGTTTAGACCCGAATGATGATGACACAACCACAGGGCAAGGTAATTGTAACGGTACACGTACCCAAGCCTCTATAGCGCAATTAAATTGGTTGGCTACGAATCCAACAGGTGTGGTAACGGATCACATATTAGTGATGGGGGATTTAAATGCTTACCGTAAAGAGGCGCCAATTACTGCATTTACAAGCGCCGGCTATACCGACTTGGTCGATGCTTTTAATGGTGCGGATGCTTATGGTTTTGTGTTTAGTGGCGCGTGGGGATATTTGGATCACGCCTTGGCAACACCTAGTTTGGTGCCGTTTGTGACTGATGTGAGTGATTGGCATATTAATGCTGATGAAATCCGGGTGTTAGACTATAACGGTGAATTTAAGCCCAGTAACTTCCTTGCGGATATTTATACATCGGATGTTTACCGTGCTTCAGATCATGACCCTTTATTGATTGATATCGCGTTTGCTGTATCCTCCTTATCTATTACTGATATTTTAACGCAGTTTAACGCAAGCTTAAGCGGTGGGGATATTGTAGGGGTAGGGAGAAACTCGAAATTAAAAACCATTCGTGCAAATGTTTTAAAATGGGTTTTAATTTCTGCAAGTACTTATGAAAAAAGAGGGCAAGTTAAAAGGGCTTGTTTATTATTGCGCGTTGCCAATAGGCGCAGTAATGACGTAAAGCCAAAGAGTTGGGTGGCAGGCGCCGGTGTTGCGGATTTTAATGCCCAAGTGAACAGTTATATAGCTGAAAATTGTCAGTAATTGGTATTTTGGGGTGCAGGATCCTGCGCCCCTTCTAATTTCTAACCCATCACATACCAAAGTCCTGAAAGCCTTGTTATTAGTTTGGTGTGAGTTTAGTTATTAGGCGTGTATTGCGAGCGCGTGGTACTGCACATGGTGTGCAATTGCGGTATAAGAATATTAAAGGTTTTTAGTGAAGGCGTTTTAACGGGCTTAATCAAACCGATTATGTAGAGGTTTTAGCTGGTGCATAGTTGTAGCGGGTATTGTCTATGTTGAAATGTTAAAAAGTTAGGTGGGTATATTTATTAGGTGTGAATATACCACTCTTGCCCTCAATGGTAGCGGCAAGAGTGGTGAGGTAGGTAATGAGTTAGTTGGTGGCTTGTAACATCACCGGTACTTTCTCCGTGATAACACCGCAGGTTTCTCCCTCTATATCAAAGCCGTGTTTAATGAAGGTTTTGTAACCCTCTAGGCTTGCTTCAACAGAAAACATACCCGGCACATCAAAAGGCCCTTCATATAAACACTGTGTGTTTGCATCCGTTTTAATGGGGGTTAAGTGGAAGCGTGTTTGGCCTTGGTAGACGGATACATTGGCTTCACACACATTTGTAGCATCATCGTCTGTTTGTACGGTAATGGCTAATGACGGGCGACTATCGGCATCACACTCTGTAGTTTTTACAGCGTTAGGAATGGAGTTGACGGCTATATTCTGCCCAACGTTACAGTACCTTCGTTGCGCGCCAAAGCTGACCGAGTGTTGAATATCGGAATATCCAAACAGTATGCCTTCTAAGCGTACTCGACTGTCAAAATCTGTGGATTTTGAAAAAGTACATTGGTTGGCTTGATCGGACTTTTTCGGGACGAGGGTTTCAATATTGGCCCCCCAAATGGCATTTACGTGGTAGTCACACGCAGAGGCCTCGGCTTCGTTTGGCAATGTGACGGTTAGCGTAAAGCCTGGGGCTGAGTAATTACAGCCCTCAGGGTTAGCTAAAACAGGGCCGGTTGGCTGATTTGGAGTATCCCAAAATGCGGACCAGATGGCGCGTGCATGAGCAAAGTAAATGGCATCGTCATGAATTAACCCGCGACTATAACCGATGCTGTACGGAACCCTTTGCCCGCGCTCGGCAACCAACATCCCTGCGTTAGTTAGCTTAGCATCGTCACTGGTGATGTCAGTTACTTCTAATAGTTGCAGGCCTCGGGTGTGGTCGGCCGAGCCATCTTTGTAACCGTTAATACGTAAGGGGAAGGCAATTTTTAATTTTTCGTCCCCATCGGGTAAGAAGTTAATGATCCTTGGGTTGTCTAAGGCTTGAGATGAGCTGGTATAGCTCTGGCCATCCTCGCCCTTAAACACGATAGAAGCTTTAAGTATTGCTTCTTTACCGGATACATCAAATAAATCGGCCTTGATGCGACGGTTCACTTGGCCCAGTCCAAACATATAGTTTTCACCAACAGGGTGTAAGTATTCATTAAACCCCGGGATCTCTAAGGCGCCGATAATGACAGGGTCTTCTCGGTCGGTTAAATCTACGGTGTACAGTGGGTCTGTTCTACGGAAGGTGACAATGTAAGCGCGATTGCCTTCAAAGCGCACGGCGTACACGTTTTCATTGATTTTACCCAA
>CAYZQH010000024.1:0-21090 GCA_964480055.1 uncultured Cellvibrionaceae bacterium | reverse complement strand
TTATTAGCCCAGACCGACCGGGCTTGCTCGCCACCATTGGCCGAATTTTTATGGAATTTGGAATAGAAATTCAAAACGCCAAAATTTCCACCCTGGGCGAGCGCGTTGAAGACCTGTTTTTTATTACTGACGCAAACAAACAGCCACTCTCAGATCCAGACTTGTGTAAGCAGCTACAGCAAACCATTTGCCGCCAACTAGACCTGCAAGTAGAGAAAGACTTTTAATGATGAACAAAGATTTGGCGCTACTGCAGCCGTACCCATTTGAAAAGCTTGCAGCTTTAAAAGCAGAGGTTACTGCCCCACATACCCCACATATTGCTCTGTCCATTGGCGAGCCTAAACACACACCCCCGGACTTTGCTCTTAAGGCCTTCAGCAACAACATGGCCACCTTTGCAAACTACCCTCTAACCAAAGGCATTGAACCTTTGCGTGAAGCCATTGCACAATGGGCAACCACTCGCTTCAAACTCAAAGTCGGCAGCCTGAGTGCCGCAAATCATGTGCTTCCTGTGGCTGGCACGCGCGAGGCGTTGTTCTCTTTTACGCAGGCCTGCGTTACGGCATCTCCTACTACCAAAGTGGTTATGCCCAACCCTTTTTATCAAATTTATGAAGGCGCTGCATTACTGGCTGGTGCCAAACCCTATTTTTTAAATTGCACCGCCAGTACGCACTACAAGCCAAACTTTACTTCAGTCCCTAATCACGTGTGGGACGACTGCGAGTTACTTTTTATTTGTACCCCAGGTAACCCCACCGGCGCCGTACTTAGCATTAACGAACTACAATCTTTAATTCGTTTAGCCGACAAGCATAATTTTATCATTGCCAGTGATGAATGCTATTCAGAGCTTTATTTTGACGAACACACACCACCGCCCGGTTTACTTGAAGCCTGCGCACAAATGGGCAGAGATGACTTTAACCGCTGCGTGGTCTTCCACAGCTTATCTAAACGCTCTAATTTACCCGGCTTACGCTCAGGCTTTGTTGCTGGCGACGCAGAAGTACTCAAAAAATATTTACTGTTTAGGACTTATGAGGGGTGTGCTTTACCCGTTCCGACTCAAATGGCCAGCATTAGCGCCTGGGAGGATGAAACACACGTTAAACATAATCGTGATTTATACCGTCAAAAATTTGAGTGTGTATTGAATATATTAGGCCAGCACTTACCTCTTGAAAAACCCGAGGCTGGTTTTTATTTATGGGCACAAACCCCAATAGACGATAGAGATTTTGCACAGCAACTATACGCCAACGAAAACGTTACTGTGCTACCCGGGCAGTTTCTTGGGCGTACCACCAGTGCAGGTAACCCCGGTAAAAACCATGTTCGCATGGCGTTAGTAGCAACGGTAGACGAGTGTGAACAAGCTGCCACGCGTATCGCGCGATATGTTTGTGGGCTAGGCGAGTAAACGCTCAATATGCCCACATTAAAAAAAGCCGAGCGTGTTGACCTTATCTTTAATAGGCTACAAGCACTGTACCCAGCCCCACCCATTCCTCTAGACCACAGTAACCCTTATACGCTACTGGTTGCCGTGCTGCTCTCAGCGCAATGTACCGATGAGCGTGTCAACCAAGTAACACCTGGGCTTTGGAAGCTTGCCAAAACGCCCAAAGCCATGGCAAGAATTGACGTAGAGAAAATTAGAGCGGTTATTCGACCTTGCGGCTTATCTCCGCAAAAATCTAAAGCCATTAAAAAATTATCAGAAATTCTGACAGAACAATACAATCAAGAAGTACCCCAAAGTTTTGAGGCGTTAGAGGCGCTGCCTGGCGTTGGCCATAAAACAGCAAGCGTGGTAATGGCACAGGCTTTTAACGTACCGGCCTTCCCTGTTGACACTCACATACACCGCTTGGCACAGCGCTGGGGGCTAACCTCTGGCAAAAATGTGACCCAAACGGAAAAGGATTTAAAACGACTGTTTCCCAAAGCCTATTGGAACAAACTACACTTGCAAATTATTTATTATGGTCGAGAGTATTGCTCTGCCCGCGGGTGTGACGGTACCGTGTGCCCGATCTGTACCGCCTGTTACCCCAACCGAACCAAACCAAAAGTCGTTAAAAAGCCATAGCTATCAGCACGCAAAGAATGCCACCGAGCCACAAAGTACACACTGATACCGCTTAAACCGCTTTATATCAGACCGAGTGAGTAGCACTTAACAGTTTAGTGAACCATCATGAAACCGGTTACCTGGTATTGATATGATGGCGGTTGAATAAAATAAATAGGAAGGGTGTTATGGCTCGTCACAGTCTGATCATACTATTAATAACCACCTTAGCTGCGTGCGGCGCTGGCGAGCCTTCTGGGTCCTCTAGTAGTTCTTCAAGTAGTAGCTCTTCAAGCTCTTCTTCTAGCAGTTCCTCATCATCAAGCAGCTCCTCAAGCTCGTCGAGTAGCAGCTCTAGTAGTTCTTCTAGCTCATCTAGCAGTTCTTCAAGTAGCTCTTCAGGCAATGGTTCATTAGCTGACCATTTTAATGGTCAGCCTTGCGGTGTTGGCTTCACTGCCATGGGCAACGGTGGTTATAAAGCCTGTTTTAGGCAATCCAATGGCCAGGCAGCCTGTGTTTCGCCAGGCTCCACCACGTTAACCACCGTAAAGTGGGATAACGGCAACCCCGTAACAGACGTACAGCACGTGAGTGGATCTGGTGAAAATGACGTTTCCGTAGTGACCACTTCTGGCGCGGTTTATTCCGGTCATATCGACAGTGTTTCTAGCACACCCGTAATTGCTTCTGGTGGCATAGCTGTGACAGGGGGGCGTAATACCAAGTGCGCACTGGTTGTGGGCAACGGCGGCACGAAAGACGTCAAATGCTGGAAGGGTAGCGGTTCAGCTTCTCGCCCGGGCTTACCCAGTGATTTTGACGCCGTGCAAGTAACCTCCGGTTACGGCACTGCCTGTGCCTTAAATACCAGCGGTGAAGCTTGGTGCTGGGACGAAGGTGGAAATGTTCCTCCATTTATATCCTCTACTCCGGCAAAAATGTCTTTCACCAAACCAATGGTCTATTTAAGCGCCGGCCAAGATACCATATGCGGCATATACAAAGATGGTGGATTGGACTGTATCGGTAACCTCTATGCCAGCCCATACTTGCCTACGCTTCCACAAAACGGCGCAACGCCTCCGTCTTACCGCACCGGTAGCTTTGCCAATGCCGTATCCATGCAAGCTGGATGGGCGCAGGGTGTGGTGATCACCTCTGACGGCAAGGCATTCCACCTAAAACAAAACCAGGTGGGCTCAGACAATAAAGGGACGGCTTTTTCAGGCGTGAGCAACGCCATTGCCGGTGGTGGTGATAGAGGCGTAGCATGCGCCCTAACCTCTACCGGTGGTGTTTACTGTATGAATAATGGTAGCGCCGTTGAAGTTACAGGTGCCATCAAGGCAGCCCCTGCCTCATGCCCCTTTTAACGGTCATAGCAATTCATAGTAAAGCTGGCTCTCGCCCTCATTTGGCGGGGGCGGCTTACCCCTCGCTGCTCAGCGCTTGGGCAACAAAATCCACAAACACCCGGACCGTTGTTGATAAGTGTCGACGGCTGGGGTAAATAATAAATACATCAATATCCAAACGGCCATACTCAGGAAATAACTCCACCAGCCGCCCTGTTTCAATCTCGTCATTTAAGTTAAAACGCGGCAACCGCGTAACGCCCTGCCCCGCCAAACACAGCGATAACTCCAGCTGCGGGCTATTGGTCATCACATGGCATGGTAATTTGACGCTTATTTCTTCTCCACTAGGACTGATATAAGGCCACACATTGGGGCTTTTAAGATAGCTGTAGGCAATAATCTTATGGTCGACCAACTCCGCTGGCGTTTTGGGATGACCGTGGCGCTCTAAGTATTGTGGTGCCGCAATAGTCACACCCTCCGAAGAGAGCAATTTGCGACAAATTAAACTCGAGTCCTCCAGTCGATTAGAGGCGCGTATCAATACGTCATACCCTTCGGCAATCATATCGGCCTTGCGGTCTTCCAAGTTGACTTCCAATGTAACCTTCGGGTACTTGACCATAAACTCTGACAATATGGGGCGCACTCGAGATAAACCAAAGCTCAGCGGGCACCCAATTTTTAACGCGCCTTGGGGCTCTACTTGATGCCCGGCCAGCTTCGATTCTACCGCTTGCATATCCCCCATTACTTGCAAACATTGCTCGTAATAGTACTTACCCTCTGGGGTTAGGCTTAACGAGCGCGTAGTTCTGTTGAGTAAACGCACGCCCAAGCGAGCCTCCAATTTGTTCAGCTCTTTGCTGACGTAGGATTTTGAGTGGCCTGTTACCTCAGCCGCTTTAGTAAAGCTGCCATGACGCATCAACTCTGTGAAAAGGGCCACACCGTTCAGGCTCTTTAAGCTCATACCACCCCCATTAGAAGTCATTGGGAAACAATTATTACCTATTTACCCTATTAATCAATCAAAGGGTCGCACTTATACTCATTACTTAATTGAAAACCACCCAGCCAGGGCCGTATCATGCAAGAAACCACATACGCCAACCGTTCCGTCGGAATACGTGTAACCAACTTGGGTACCCCCTCGTGCCTTTTAAGTACACCTCAGCGTTAAATATTTGCCGGCCCGAAAGAGCCAGAACCGGTAGCGGCAACGGAACATCCATTTTTATTCGTGCCCTCCATACAAACGTCGTGGAATTTTTGGAATATAAACACAGTTAAACGATCCATTGAACACACAGTACACTTCAACAAACATTGCCATTTAGAGACAGGAATGCCGCATGAACATCATCGCCTTTGCCGCTAGCACCAGTAAAACATCCATTAACAAACAACTTGCCACTTACGCGGCGTCACAGCTAGAAAACGCTCAAGTCGAAACACTAGACTTAAACGATTACGAGCTTCCGCTATTTAGCACAGACCTAGAAGAAGAAATTGGCCACCCGCAAGCGGCAAAAGACTTTTTGGCTAAAATTTCTGCCGCAGACGCGGTAATCATTTCTTACGCGGAGCATAACGGCTCCTATACCGCCGCGTATAAAAACCTCTTCGACTGGGTATCTCGCCTTCAACAGAAGGTATTTGACGGTACCAAAACGTTACTTCTTGCCACATCTCCAGGGCCTGGAGGTGCGGCGACAGTTTTAGCCGCGGCGACAGCCTCTATGCCACACTTTGGTGCCGATGTGGTAGGAAGCTACTCTTTACCTAGCTTTTATGACAACTTTGATGTAGAAAACCAAACCATCAAAGACAACACGCACACCCACGCCCTACAAAATTTAGTGGTCAAGCTCGACTAACCCACCGCGTAGCCTTAACCTTGTAGTATTTAGGTTCAAAGAAGGCTGTAGCCCTCGCGCCAATAGAGTCTCAGAGCTGCAGCTTTTAATCTCACCACCTCATCCAATGACAATGCCTACCTGTAGCCACTTAAAAAAATATACGTAAATACACGTATAGACATCCATTGACACAGACAATACAGTCAACCCAATCAAGACCTACTTAACACTTTCGTACTCCTTGAAAACCACTTCACTCGCAAATAATGAGGAAGCCTGTATGACAACTATTAACAAGTTAAACACTTCTGTTATGACCCTGGCCTTAGTATTGGGTGTAACTACCAGTCAGTTGTGCGTGGCCTGCGGTGGCTTTTTTTGCGATGTGGTGCCTATCGATCAAGCAGGCGAGCAAATTGTGTTTCGCCAAGAAGGCAACAAAACCACAGCCATGATCAAAATTGACTATGTGGGCACAGCAAAAGATTTTGGCTGGGTACTCCCAGTACCCCAAACGCCTGAGTTGTCTTTGGGGAATGATCGTACCTTCACTGAACTAGAGCGTGTAACACGGCCTCAATTTCTATTACGGCGTGAGGGGCAAGGGTGTTTTGTACCATCACCTACTTTTAGCAGCTCCAGCTCTGGGTCGAGCTCGGCATCCAGCTCATCAGGTGGATCAACCAGCGTTGTGGTAGAACAAGTTGTTAGTGTGGGGCCCTTTGACGCGCAGATTGTGAGCAGTGATGACCCCAAGGCTTTGGCAACTTGGCTGGCAGACAATAACCTAGACCTTACCGCCCAAGGCAGTGACCTACTTGAACCCTATATCAATGAGGGTTCAAAATTTGTGGTGCTTAAACTCAAAAACAATGCCGTGACCGGCAGCATTCAACCCATTATTCTTGAATATGAAAGCAGCACCCCGGTAATACCCATGACGCTTACTGCCGTTGCCGCCCAAAACAACATGGGTGTTTTGGTTTGGTTGTTAGGAGACGGTCGCGGAGTACCTAAAAACTTCAAGCACGTAACACCCAATTATTCACGTCTAAATTGGTTTAGGGGCACACGCACCGCATACTCAAGCTACCAGACATTAATTACACAGGCCATGGATGAAGCTGGCGGCCAAGGCTTTGCTACAGATTTTGCCGGTCATTTTCCCAACTTAATAGAACAACTCTCTACCGCCGAGCCATGGGAACAATTAATGTCCGGGATCGCCAACACATCAGACGCCACATTTATTGCTACGCTATGGACAAACCGTCCGTCTCCTGCGGTTCAAAACGCCATTCGCGCCACACTTCCTACCAGTGATGGACAGGTGTATTCAAGCGCTATAGACATGGACAAGTTATTTACAGTTGAAGAGCTTGCAACAACGCGCACTGCGGTTGAAAAAATCATGGCCGAGCAAGTAATTGATCCAATCAACAATGCGCTGGATATATTTGACGACAACTTATATTTGACACGGTTATACACCACCCTATCGGCTGATGAGATGACTCAAAACCCGGCTTTTACCTTTAACCCTCAAATGGATGGGCAGCAACTCACACGCAACGCTACATTGACTCAAGAGTGTGTAGACGGACGAAACAACTGGACGTTAAAACTTGGCGAGGGAACCGGCCGCGAGGACGAAACTATTGTACAAGCGTGGGGGACGTTTGTGCCTTTCAGTGCCCCCGCTGTCAGCTCAAGCGAGCAACTTGCGGTTTGGCGCGTTGAAAAAACCAGTGCCACCAATGACCCCGTGTTGTTAGCGGCAAACACTTTCGACACGTCTGTGCGAGGTCAATCTTCTTCGTCTTCTTCTAGTGCATCATCTACAGGCTCGGTCAGTTCGAGCAGCTCATCATCTTCAGGGATGGCCAACAACACCAGTAGTGGCGCGACCGACAATGACTCTAAAAGTGGCGGCAGCACCAACGGGTGGCTAATTCTTGCAATCAGCTTATTGGCTGGTTTAACGCGTCTGTGCACAAAAAGCAAACACGCCAGCACTCGTCGTATGGCCTAAGCTCATAGTCGTTGAGCTTAGACGTAAAGCGTTATTATAATTAATGAACACATGTAGTTTTCAAACCTTTACACTTCGACTGGCGCTGTTACTGATATCATCAGCGTGTTTTTTGGGTTGCGATAACAAAAGTTCATCGCCTCCCAAAACCACCGCTTTTGAAACTGACACAACCGAACGCTCGGTAGCACGGCAATGGAATGAGGTTCTGTTAGACGCCATTAGGAACGACTACGCACGCCCAACCGTCCACGCTCGTAATTTATTTCATTTGTCTGCGGCCATGTACGATGCTTGGAGCAGCTACTCGCACGATGCAACGCCGTATATGTTGGGCCAACAATATGGGTCTGCCGACTGTACAGGCGACTTCCAATTGTATTTACAGCCTTCAACAGGTGCGCCTCAAGCCAGTATAGAGGCAGCCATTTCCTTTGCTGCATACAGGCTGATACGCCACCGGTTTAGCCAGTCTCCTCATGCCGAAGAAACAATGGCTCAAGCCCGCTTACTCATGCAGTCTTTAGGTTACGACCCAGACTATAGCAATGCGAACCTAAGCACAGGCCTCGGCGCGGATTTGGGCAACTTTATTGCGCACTGTTACATTGAATTTGGCCTGCAAGATGGTGCCAATGAAGAAAATGGATACCAAAATCAAACCTACGAGCCTGTAAACCCGCCGCTTTCCCCACAACTACCTGGCAACCCAGATATCATTGATACAAATCGCTGGCAACCACTCGCGCTTACTACTTTTATTGATCAATCTGGCAACCCTATTACCGGCGGCGCCTTAGAGTTTCTTGGGCCTGAGTGGGGAAATGTTCAACCTTTTGCACTCACCGATAATGAGCTAACTGTTTTTAATCGAGATGGCAACACCTACAAGGTGTATTACGATCCCGGCCCGCCACCGGCGCTTGGCAGCCAAACTGCCGCTTTCTATCAATGGGGGTTTAATTTGGTGGCCATATGGTCATCCCACCTTGACCCCAATGATGAAGTCTTGTGGGATATATCCCCCGCCAGTATCGGGAATATCGGTAATTTGCCCTCACATTTTGAAGACTACCCAAACTTTTACGCGCTAGAAGGTGGCGACGCCAGTATGGGGCACCCTCAAAACCCAGTTACAGGCCAACCCTACACACCACAGCTTGTTCCGCGCGGTGATTATGCACGAGTCCTTGCTGAGTTTTGGGCCGACGGGCCAAACTCTGAAACGCCTCCAGGCCACTGGTTTGTAATTTTAAACGCCGTCACAGACCATCCGTATTTAGAACGAAAATTTGGCGGCACGGGCAGTGAACTCCCTCAATTAGAGTGGGATGTGAAAGCATATTTTGTTTTAGGCGGTGCCATGCACGATGCGGCCATCACCGCGTGGAGCATAAAGGGTTGGTACGACTATGTTCGGCCGGTGTCTGCACTTCGAGCGATGGCAGAGCTCGGCCAAAGTAGTGATCCAAACGCACCGTTCTGGCACCGTGATGGTATTCCTTTAGAGCCAGACTATATAGAGCTGGTGCAGCCCGGTGACCCTTTGGCCGGTTACGACAATCAATTTGCAGGGCACATAAAAGTGCGAGCCTGGCAAGGCCCTGAGTATGTGGTAAACCCGCAAACCGACACTGGCGATGTGGGTTGGATACTGATGGATAATTGGTGGCCGTATCAGCGCCCCTCCTTCGTTACGCCGCCTTTTGCCGGATACATTTCTGGTCACTCAACTTATTCACGCGCCGCCGCTGAAGCGCTAACACTGTTAACGGGCAATGAATTCTTTCCTGGTGGCAAAAGTGAATTTAAAATAAAAGCCAATGACTTTTTAGTTTTTGAACAAGGGCCCAGTGTCGATATGACTTTGGAGTGGGCAACCTACCGGGATGCTTCTGACCAATGCAGTTTATCGCGTATATGGGGCGGCATTCATCCACCTGCGGATGATATTCCAGGCAGAATAATTGGCGCGCAGATTGGAATTAAAGCCTTTGAAAAAGCAGAAGGTTTTTTCAATTGACAACCGCCTCAGAAGTCAAGGATTAGCTGGGTGCCTAGATTATTTATTACGTCAGTGTGAACAATAATAAAACTTAATTTAAACCAACACAAAACACGCCGCACACTTTCCAGTGCCATGGGTATCGTCAAAATCAAGGGTGCCATCACATACAGGGCAAGTTAAATATTCCTCTTCGTCGGGGTCTTGCCACCACCAATAATACGTGGGTAAATAATCTGACAATTTTTCGGCCAGTTTTATACCCACGGTATTCACTTGGCCATTGGGGTCCGCCAGAGCCTGTTTGGCCCAGCTCTCGTATTCACCGGCATCCACCCATAGGTTATAGATACCCGAGTACACTTTATTCCAAGCTGCCAAGTCATCCACCAATGCTTGCTCTAAGCCTAACGCCTCGACAGATACCGTTTTGTTACATTCGTAACAGCGTAAAGGGTTTTCATGAATGGCGTAGGCTAAGAGCAGTTGGGTATTGTCAGTACAGTCACAGTATTCAATATCCGTACAAGGGTTGAGTTTGGTGCAATCGGCAACCGGTAATTGTTTGGAGGTTGGTTTTTTCCGTGTTTTTATTGGAGGTTTTTTTTGCACTTTCGCTTTGGGTTTTGATTGAATTTTTTTATTCATATTAGGCGCCAACCGATTGAACCGATACACTCACTTGCGGCAACAATTCTTTTACATTTAACCAATTAATCAACGGCTGCCACTGAGCTAGGTCTTGCTTAACTTTATGAGGAGGTAAATCAAAGATACTAATACCATGCGCCAACGTACGCACATAATTTTGCGTATCTCTGAATGTTGTTACACACGGCCATGCCATACGCTCGGTAAATTCCGTTAAAACTTTGGCATAATGGGTGTTAGATCTCAAGCGATTAGCCACCAGGGCAAAATGGAGCCCAGCTTCGCCCAACGGAGATCGGCTAAGCGCCATAGAAAACCGCAAGCATGCGCGAATATCAGACGGCGATGGCAAGATAGGAATCACTACCCTGCCATTTTTTTCAAACTGACCCACTTCAGCGGTAATAAAATGCGCCGCAGGAAAATCGTGAACAACTACATTTTGCTCTTTCAGCTTCTCCGCTTGCGCGCTAGAGGCTGTAAGAATGGGTGGGCAGCTTTTAGGTCGCAAAGCGGCCCAATCTGAACAAGACTTCTGCTCATCATGGTCTACCAATCCTACAGATAACCCTTGCCGCGCGTAATATGTAGCCAGCTGTACTGCAATCGTTGTTTTACCGCACCCCCCTTTTGGGTTGGCAATATAAATGTGAGTCATCCATTCCCTCTTGTTGAGTGGGGCCAAGGGCGGCTTAAGTGGCTTATGAAAGAAATAAAGTTAACAGCTCGGCCTCAATGATCATGATGGTGGTGATGACCGTCGTCATCCAAGGGTTGCTGCTCTACAGAGTGTAACGGGTTTTGAGGCGAAGTTTGAATTGAATGATGACTGTGACCCTCGTGATGGGCGCCATGGCCCGCATGCAACCATGCCAAACCCATAGTCCAAACACCAAATACGATATAGGCAACCCCCAGTAATGATTTAAACCACGGGATTGTCATTTTGCGCCTTAACCACCCCAATATTAACCCACTAGACAATAACGCAGGTAAAGTCCCCAGCCCAAACGCTAACATGGTCGCCCCGCTTTGCCACACTCCACCACTTGCCGCCGCGTACACCAACGCAGAATACACCAAACCACACGGCAACCAACCCCATATTCCCCCCACCAATAGCGCACCCAAAAACGAACGTATCGGTAAAAACCGCTGCGCCAAAGGCTGAATGCGACGCCAAAGTATATACCCGGCTTTCTCTAACCAAGTAATTACACGCCACCACTGGGCTATATAAAGCCCCATTGCAATTAACACCAGCCCTGCAACAGTACGTGCCAATGGTAATGGCGAACTGGGTAAGTTCTGCACAAGTATTGCGGTCAATAGACCAATGAGGGTATAGCTACCAATACGCCCAAGGTTGTACCCAAGAATAAACCGCCAAGGCCTAGAGGCCGCGCCATGCCCCAAAGATAAACCCGAAATAATACCGCCGCACATTCCTACACAATGTGTCACGCCCAAAAGGCCAAGCCCAAATGCAGCAAGTAAGCTAGCCGTGCTCATTATTTTCTCCGGGTGTAGTATGAATATTGGTACTTGTATTCGCCTTAGTCTTACTAGGGTTTTCCTCAAACAATATGCGCTTTCCTTCGGTATCAAGGTCATCATACTGCCCTGACTTAACGGCCCAAAAAAACAGCTTTACCGCCAGTGCCACCAATATAAAAGCCACAGGAATGAGTAAATATAAAACTTCCAAGCGCGTACCCTTACCTTACTGAATTATCTCTATATCGACCTAAGCGCAATGCATTGAGCACCACAATCAATGAGCTTAAAGACATACCAATGGCTGCAGCCCAAGGCGGAATCAAACCAAACGCCGCCGCAGGTAATGCCGTTAAATTGTAACCCACTGCCCAATAGCTATTTTGCTTAATCACCATTCGAGTACTTTGAGCCATACTCAGTAATTGCGGTAAAGCACTTAAATGATCTCCCAATAATACGCAGTCCGCCTTATTTTGGGCAAACTCTGTCGCCGACCCCATGGCAACTGACACATCAGCTGCCACCAATACCGGGACATCATTTATACCGTCACCCACCATCAATACAACCTTGCCTTGGTTTTGCATTCGCTGTATCGCTTCCAGCTTTTGATTCGGCATGAGTTCATACTCCGCGCTATCAATATTTAAAGTGTTGGCTAAGGCCAATACATTACTTAGCCTATCTCCACTTAAAATAGAAAGCGCCATGGTGCGCTGCTTTAACTGGTGCACCACGGTTTTTGCGTCAGGCCTGAGTGCGTCTGCCAACTCTATCCAAGCAAGCGGTGCCTCATTGTTTGACATTAACAACCAAAGCCCCGGCCCAGGGTAGCTCATAGACAACCCAGGGGAGGCAAAATCAGGCCTACCTAACCGGTAATGGTCATTTTCAATATTCCCTTCAAGCCCCTCACCCAAAGAAACCTTTCGCTCGCTCACTTGATGCACTATCTGCCTAGAGGCAAAGGCTCTAGCAATAGGGTGAGCGCTGCCGTACTCTAATGCGGCGGCAATATCCAAAACCTGATCCGGTGTTTTTACACCCAAAGTAATCACGTTAACCACTTGGTATTGACCATGGGTCAAGGTGCCGGTTTTATCAAATATCACGCAGTCTACTTTGGAAAGCGTCTCTAGTGCGTTAGCACCAGAAACCAAAACACCCATTTTGCGCAAACGGTTCACCGCAGCGGTAAGCGCTGCTGGCGTCGCTAAGCTCAAAGCGCAAGGGCAAGTTACAACCAATACCGACAACACCACCCACAACGCTTTACTGGCATCTACCCATAGCCACGTCGCGCCCACCACCACAGCAGTAACCAATACCGCTGCCACAAATTTTGATGCCATCACATCGGCAAACCGAACCTGCGCTGCGCCGGAAAGTTCAGCACCATCGACTAGCCGTTCTATCGCTGCGAACTCTGTGGCTTCTCCTGTTGCCGTTACGCGGGCCGTTAACCCTGTTTGACCATTTGCCGATCCGGCTATAATTTTATCGCCAACGGATTTTACAATCGGTTTGGATTCACCTGTTAACAGAGATTCATCGACGTCACTGGTTCCGTCAATGATTACAGCGTCACAAGGGATTGTCGCCCCCGGAGGAACCCACACGGTATCTTCTTGCTGTAACAGTTTTAAAGGGATAGACGTTGTAATGCCGCTTTCAACGCGTTCGGCAGTTAACGGTATTGTTTGTGCCTGCTTAATACGCGAACGAACGTTCAGCAAGCGTGTGCGTTTCTCTAAATAGCGACCCAACAACAAAAAAAAGGTAAACATCGCCACAGAGTCAAAATAGACATCGCCAGTTTTCATCACTGTAGCCCACGTACTGGCACTAAAGGCCAGCACCAGTGCCAGCGCGACTGGCACATCCATATTCAGCCGCCTTATTTTTAGCGCTTTAAGAGCACTGATAAAAAAAGGCTGTGCGCTATAAAACAAAACCGGTAAGGTAAACCCTAAGGTAACCCAACGTAATAAATGCTGCCAAACAGGCTCCATGCCTTGAATAGAGCCTGCGTGCAGCGCAACAGAGACCATGCCAGCTTGCATCATGCCAATGCCAGCTACACCCAATTTTAATAAATCTTGGCGGTGCTGCACTTCAATCTGATCTTGCTGAGAATGCGCAACTAAGGGTTCCGGGGGGTAACCAATATCTGCAAGCGCACAAAAAATCTCACTGACTTTTATTGCACTGCCTTCAAATATCACGCTGGCTGTTTGGGTGCTGGCGTTAACGCGAACAGTAAAAATTCCCTCAAGGGATTGTAGATGGTGCTCTATCAACCACACACAAGCCGCACAGCGCACGTCAGGCAAATAAAGCCTAGCCTCTTTGAGCGTGGCGTTTTTTTCAGGCGCTATTTGGTGATTTGACGGATCAAATTTTAAGGTAGAGTGGGCGTCGAATATAAAATCCGACTGCACTTGCGCAAAATCAAACGCAGAATAATCCCTTTGCGTTTCACTGGCTTTGTCATTTTTTACTTCTCGATAATCGTAAAATTGTGCTAAGCCACTCGCGTGAATTGTTTGCGCCACTGCCTTACATCCAACGCAACAAAATACCTTTTGCTCGCCATCAATGCACGCCGATATTTGATCTAAGGCATCAAGACCACAGTGATAACAAGAACGGCTCATCAATTACAACTGAGAAGTGGATGGGAAACTTATGCCAGTAGATAGACCAAAATCAATTTCTGAACTGACGCGCCAGGAAGGTGTTTGCTCAGAGTTGACACTTAATGAAGGTAAAACACCTGTCAAAATTAAATAGCGCTTTCCTGTCACCCCAGGCCGCCAAGGAGCCTGGTATCGATCGGCCCCGCTTTTTTGAAGAGGGACAGAAAAATCTAAATCCGATTGCGCTGGGTGAGATATGCGAAGTAACACCACTTGAGGATGCTTGAATTCACTCGTTCCGTTCAATATCAGCCGGACGAGCCCTGCGTCGTTATCAAAGGCAAGGTTGCCCGTTACCGCAAGCTCTTGCGCCAACGACTCTGCTGAAAAACGGTTATTGATCATGCGTCCTTGCTTATAGTAATCGTCAACCACACGATCGTCGCCACCTACAATGGCAAATTTCAGCAATGCAGCACAGACAAACACAATCAATATAAGCGGCGCAAACACCACCCAAAACCAAGCTTCTTTGTAGACCGGCTTACTATCTTCGTTCACAATTATTTACTCGTACCTTGCTTATTCGGCCCCATAAACAGACTGACTTCTGTCGCTTGGATTTGTTCATCGTCTAACGCGGTTAACACAAATGTGATAGGGGTTTTCTCCGACTTAAGCAATTTTTTGTTCACTGTAATCCTTACAGGTATGGTATAGACCTCACCTTCTAGCACTTCTGTCGCACGATAACGCTTTACCGTAAAAGGCACGTCGCCTTTAACCTCCAGCTGGTACTTATGCGCTTCGGTATCCATGTTGTTAATGCGAATGGTATAAACGTTTTGTATCTCATTACCATTCACACGATAAAGCCTTGCGCCTCTATCACGAACCACATCCACCGTTAGCGGGTCACGTTTATAAATGGTGGTCGCAAAAATGGCAATCATGACCAACACCGCAAAAGTATACCCAAACAACCTAGGGCGTAAAAATCGCGTACTGCCGGTACTCAACTCATGCTCTGAGCTAAATCGAACGAGCCCTCGCGGATACGATATTTTATCCATTACCGCATTACATGCGTCCACACACAACCCGCAATTAATACACTCGTACTGTAACCCATCACGAATATCAATATCCACAGGGCACACCTGCACACACCACGAGCAGTCAATGCAATCTCCAAGCCCCTTGGCTTTATAATCGTCCTTGGGCTTTCTGGGTCCGCGTGGCTCACCGCGTTTTTTATCATAATGTACAGCTAAGGTTTCAGAGTCATACATAACTGATTGAAATCGCGCGTATGGACACATGTACTTACAAACCTGCTCACGCATCCAGCCGGCATTCAAATACGTCATAAACGTGAAAAAAAACGTCCAGAATGCAGCAACTGGGGGGGCGGTAATATGCAACAAACCGCTTTCTGCTCGCGTGGGCACTAACCCCAATAACAGTTCACGTATTGGCATAAAATAACCAATGAAGGTCACACCCGTAATAAATGCTATCAGCATCCAAAGCCCGTGCTTAGCACCCTTGCGTAGTGCTTTTTCTGTACCCCACGGAGCAGCGTCCAACTTAATCCGTTTATTTCTATCGCCTTCACAAAAATGCTCAACGGAAATAAACATCAGAGTCCACACCGTTTGTGGGCATGTAAAACCACACCAAACCCGCCCCAACAAAACGGTGACGGTGAACAAAGAAAACGCGGAAATAATCAACGCCCAAGCCAGTAACATAAAGTCTTGAGGCCAAAAGGTTAACCAAAAAATATGAAATTGACGCGCAGGTAAATCGAATAACACCGCAGGCCTTCCGTCAATTAACAACCATGGCAGCAGTAGGTACCCTAAAATAAGGGGTAGGCCAGTGTATCGTCGTATTTTTTGATAAAAACCAGAAATCTTACGGGTATAAATTTTTGACTCGGTTTCGTACAAATTAACGTAGCGAATTTCCGAAGGAGAATCTGTTCCTTTGCCGGAACTAGTTTGGTCGGGCTCGTTTTTGTCTAAATCTGGGTCTTTCGGCACTACCACCCCCAATGAGAGTACTGGCTACTTAACGTAGCCAGTAAGTATACTACTCATATTCAAATGACAAGTTATAAACATACGCTGCAAGTAAGTGAATTTTCTCTGCTTGTAGCTTATCGTGTTGGGCTGGCATTACGTTTGCGCGTCCACTACGAATGGTTTGAGCAATGCCCTCTCGTGACCCATCGTACAGCCAAATGCCATCTGCCAAGTTGGGTGCACCCATTGCTATAATGCCTTTGCCGGATGGGCCATGACAAGCCACGCAGTTTTGTAAGTAAACTTGACTACCTTGGGCCGCCAGCTTCTCTTCGTATTCGGCGCCAGATATTTTAAGCACGTACTCCGTAACGCGCTGGACGTTGTCTTCGCCTATCACAGTGCCCCACGCGGGCATGTTGCCAGCGCGCCCTTGTGTAATAGAGGTTTTAATTTGCTCGGGCAAGCCACCGTACAACCAATCTTTATCGGTTAAGTTAGGAAAACCATATTGGCCGCCGCCATCAGCACCGTGGCAAATGGCACAGTTGTTGGCAAACAAACGCAGCCCCATCTTGATGGCTTCGTCTTCATGGATCACCTCTTCAATGGGCATGGTTGCATATCTACCAAAAGTTTCTAGGTTGGCTTCTCGGGCTAACTCTTGTTGACGCTCCAACGCATTAACCGACGTCCAACCCAGCACGCCCTTAAAAGAGCCCAACCCTGGGTACAACGCCAAATAGATTGCCGAGAATATAACGGTAATAACAAACAACTGAAACCACCACTTAGGCAGAGGGTTGTCGTATTCTTCAATACCGTCATAAACATGGCCAGTAGTTCTATTTTCCGGCTCTTCATCATCACGCAGCGCCACTTTGCGATTAGCAAATAACACCCATAAAACTAGGCCAATACACGTCAGGGTAAGGCCTATAATCCATATATTCCAAAAAGTGCTCATAGTTTATCCTGCTCTTGTTCGTTGGACGCAGCAACTTTAGCTTCGTCTTTTGGCAGCTCATCGCTAAACGGTAAATTAGCCGCCTCTTCAAATTTCTTACGGCGCTTAGGTGAAAACGCCCACCAACAGATGCCAGCGAAAGCCACCAACATTAAGATGGAAGAAAAACCGCGTACCGTATTTATATCCATAAGGTCACCGTTATCGCTTTGAGGTAATCAACGTACCAAGCTGCTGTAAATAAGCAACAATGGCGTCCATTTCTGTCTTCCCCTTTACTGCGTCTTTTGCACCGGCAATATCTTCATCGGAGTAAGGTACGCCCACTTTACGCAAAGCTTCCATTTTTTTGGCGGTGTACTTTCCACTTAACACGTTATCGTATAACCAAGGGAAGGCAGGCATATTCGACTCGGGTACCACATTGCGCGGATTATACAAATGCGCCTTGTGCCATTCATCACTGTAGCGCTTACCAACGCGCGCTAAATCTGGCCCAGTACGTTTTGACCCCCACAAAAAAGGGTGCTCATAAACAGACTCTCCGGCCACAGAGTAGTGGCCATAGCGCTCGACTTCTGCGCGTAAAGGACGAATCATTTGGGTATGACAAACATGACAACCCTCGCGGATATAGACGTCACGCCCCTCTAATTGCAAGGCAGTCACAGGCTTTAAGCCCTCTACAGGTTCAGTGGTTTGCTTTAGGAAAAACTGCGGGACAATCTCTACCAGTAGACCAAAGCTGATAGCAAAAACTATCAACACCAACATTAAGCCTATGTTTTTTTCGACAATATCATGGTTTTTCATGAAAACTCTCCTTAGGCCGCTTGAAGTTCAGCAACACGCTGAACATCTTTTGCGTCTTTTGAAGAAACAGTGCGATAGGCGTTGTAACCCATCAACAGCATACCCAATAAGAAAAAGGCGCCCCCTATAAAGCGTACCAAGTACCCAGGGTAACTCGCCTCTACTGCTGCCGCAAAACCATAGGTTAAGGTGCCGTCTGCGTTAAACGCTCGCCACATCAACCCCTGTAAGAGACCGTTGATCCACATAGATGCGATATACAAGACCGTGCCAATTGTAGCCAACCAAAAATGCGTGTTAATTAAACGCTCGCTCCACATGGATTTTTGCCCCGTTAGAACCGGAAGGAGGTGGTACACGGCACCGATAGAAATCATAGCCACCCAACCTAGCGCGCCAGAATGCACGTGGCCAATGGTCCAATCTGTATCGTGCGATAACGCATTGACAGTCTTGATAGACATCATTGGGCCTTCAAAGGTAGACATGCCGTAGAAAGACAAAGACACCACCAAAAAGCGCAGCGTTGGATCGGTTCGTAATTTATGCCAAGCACCGGACAACGTCATCATGCCATTGATCATGCCCCCCCATGAGGGTGCCAACAAGATGAGAGACATCACCATGCCTAAACTTTGCGCCCAATCAGGCAATGCAGAATAGTGCAGGTGATGGGGGCCTGCCCAAATGTACACCGAGACCAACGCCCAAAAGTGAACAATAGAAAGCTGATAAGAATACACCGGGCGCCCAGCTTGCTTAGGCACAAAGTAATACATGATGCCCAAAAACCCGGCCGTTAAGAAAAAGCCCACGGCGTTGTGGCCGTACCACCACTGCACCATGGCGTCCGCCGCACCGCTGTACATAGAGTACGATTTAAGCGCGTGCACCGGTATGACCATGCTATTGACCACATGAAGCACAGCAACAGTGACAATAAACGCCCCAAAAAACCAATTGGCCACGTAAATATGCGACGTTTTGCGCTTTACGATAGTACCGAAAAATACAACGGCATAGGCAACCCAGACAAGTGTAATGGCAATATCAATAGGCCACTCAAGCTCGGCATATTCTTTGGCGCTGGTGTAGCCAAGCGGTAAAGTGATGGCGGCCGCTAGAATAATGGCTTGCCAGCCCCAGAATGTGAATGCCACCAGCGGCCCACCAAAAAGCTTTGCCTGACATGTTCGCTGAACAACAAAGTACGATGTAGCAAACAAAGCGCAACCGCCAAAAGCAAAAATAACGGCATTGGTATGCAGCGGGCGCAATCGCCCAAAGTGCGAGTACGGTTGAAGAATATCGTTAAGACCTGGCCACACTAACTGCGCCGCAATCAACACCCCTACCCCCATGCCAACAATCCCCCAAACAATGGTCATCAACGTAAATTGATGTACCACGCGGTAATTGTAAACGGGGGTAGTAGAGGCCTCTGCCACATGACTACTCATAGTTTCATCCCAATTATTGAATTAAAAAATCGGTGTCGATTCTAGCCTTGCACGCGCGAAATTGCCGCAGCTTGTCTGTTAGGGCTGAGTCGATTATAAAAAACGGTTATTGTGATCGTTTGACCAGCATCAAATTGGCGCCAATTCACTCATTTTAAAGTCAATTTACGGCATTCCATTGACGAGATGGCTCTAGGGTTAATCATAGTACCGAATACACCATTTGCAGGCGCTTCGTACAGCTCTAAAAATTAAACCTAATGCCGAGAGATAATCCTGTTTTGCTCTCATTGGTTGAGTAAAGGTCACCAAACACGCTAACCCGATGATTTAAACCTTTGTTAAACCCCAACCCAAGATACGAAAATTCATCTTCATCAATAATTTCGTACCCAACAAAAAACTTACTTTCCCAACTGCGGTTCCAAATGGTACGCACACCGCTTTCCACCCCCACGCCAGGATCGGTTTCATTACCTCGGTCGTGTCGAATAATTAATGCTTGACCGTAAAAGGACGAAGCAGCCCCCATGGGGCTACGAAACCCGCCAGAAACTGCAGTGGTGGTGGAACCACACCAGTCGTCATCACTGGTAACATCCACATGGCTCATTTGAACAAAAAACAGCTCGTTCAAAACCAGGCTGGCCTCTAGTTGCCCGCCATCTTGAGTACATTTGTTGCCGTCAGTATAACGATCTTGAACATAGGCCAAGCCCAAATAGGTATAGCCAGGCCGCGCTGCGGCAGCAAAAGAAGATGCCAAAAGTGCAATCGCAAATAGCGCTATTCTCATAGTGTTTTCAGGCCTATATGTACAAAGGGTTTATACGAACTAGCAGGTTTTGGCTCTACCGAACCACTAAACCAAATCACGCCCTTTTTGAGCGGCTATACGCATACGTAGTGCATTAAGCTTGATAAAGCCTTCCGCATCTTTCTGGTTATAGGCACCCGCATCGTCTTCAAAGGTAGCTATTTTTTCATCAAAAAGACTCTGATCAGAGCGGCGTCCTACTGTAGTCACACTGCCTTTATAGAGTTTTAAACGAACATCTCCATTGACGAACGATTGGGACTCGTCAATGGCCTTTTGCATCATAATGCGCTCAGGCGACCACCAGTAGCCGTTGTATATTAGCTCGGCGTATTTGGCGATAAAGGAATCTTTAAGATGTGCCACCTCTCTATCTAAGGTGATGGATTCAATGGCACGATGCGCCTTTAACATGATGGTGCCACCGGGTGTTTCGTAACACCCACGCGATTTCATGCCCACATAGCGGTTTTCAACAATATCTAACCGACCAATACCGTGCGCTCCGCCTAACTGATTTAGCTTGGCCAACACCGTTGCTGGCGACATGTTCACACCGTCAATGGCTACAATATCGCCGTTTTGGAATGAGAGTTCAATATATTCTGGCTTATCTGGTGCGGCCTCTGGAGATACAGACCAACGCCACATATCCTCTTCTGCCTCAGCCCAAGGGTCTTCTAAAATGCCACCCTCATAAGATATGTGCAGTAAATTGGCATCCATAGAATAAGGCGATTTCTTTTTACTGCTGGAGAAGTCTACTGGGATATTGTGATCCTCGCAGTACGTCATGAGCTTTTCACGGGAGTTTAAATCCCATTCACGCCATGGTGCAATCACTTGAATACCCGGTTTAAGCGCATAGGC